>JAJYWI010000002.1 GCA_021791535.1 Microcaldota archaeon | reverse complement strand
AGGAAAGATGCTTACGGAATACAGAATGAATGTCTGGATAACGCAGATAAAGAAGGAAAGGCCAGAATTTGCAGAACTGCACTCGCAGGTTCTCCAGAATGTTTCAAAAAGAGTATCAGACGCTTACATGCACTTCTTCAGAAGGTGCAAAGAAAAGAAGCAGGGAAAGAACGTAAAAGTCGGCTTCCCAAGATACAAGAAGTTCGTATCTTCGCTGACATATCCCCAGACCAATGGCTTCAAGATGGAAAAGAAAAAGGCTGAACTCTCAAAGATAGGCAGGATAAACTTCGTGAACCACAGGGAAATAGAAGGAACAATCAAGACGCTTACCATAAAGAAAACAAAGTCGCTGGAATGGTATATCACCATTGCAGTCGAACGGGAAGATAAACCATTCGTATCAAACAATAAACCAAAAGTAGGAATGGATTTGGGGGTAATGCAGTATGCTGCGCTCTCAGATAATACCATTCATCAGAATACAAGAATAACAAAGCACCAGAGAAAACACGCAAAGATTCTGCAAAAGGGCGTTTCAAGAAAGAAGAAAGGCTCGCACAACAGAAGGACGGCGGTAATAAAGTTTGCCAAATATTCAGAATATATCGCAAGAATAAGGCAGGACAGGCTCCACAAACTTTCGCACGAATTGATAAATTCATACTCATTCATTGCATACGAAGATCTGGAAATATCGAATATGGTAAAGAACCATAGATTTGCAAAGTCCATAAATGAAGCCTCATGGGGAAACTTCACACAACTTCTGCAATACAAGGCTGAAAGCGCTGGTTGCGTGGCAGTTGGAGTGGAACCCCAATATACGTCAATGACGTGCAGTGAGTGCAAGAACGTGCAGAAAATATCCATATCGCAGAGGGCATTCCTATGCGAGAAGTGCGGTATGTCAAAAGATAGGGACATTAACGCATCGATAAATATACTCAATAGAGCTACCGAAGGACATTCGGGAAGTCAAGCCTGTGGAGACGATGTAAGACCTTTCGTAAGGGAGGCGGTTGCCGACGAAGCAGGAACTATACGGGTGGCATCATGACGACCAATCATAGCCACTCTGGAAGCTCCCAACCTTTAGTTGGGAGAGGATGTCACTTGATCAAGCCGCAACGAGACGTTGGCCTGGAGTTCTTTCTCAAGCGCAAACCCGGCTGCCACAATCGCATCAATGTGCTCGTACGACCAGTTCTTCGCGCCCCTCTCTATCCGTATCTCTTGCCTTCTCCTGAATTCTTCAAACCTGTCCTTTAACGGCATTATACCAAAAGGCCCTATCCTGAAATCTGCGTACGCGTATATCTTGACGTCCCAGTCGTCAGGCACAATTATCTCAGTGTCGGTGAAGGCGTGGCCACCGTAAGTCAGGAGGTACATTAGCCTTTTGTTTATGCCGAGCTCCTTTGCCATCATTTGAGTTGCAGCGTGGTCATCAGTGCCATACTTCGCTATAGTCCGGCCCCGCACTTCCCGCAGCTTACCAATCGCTTCTTCAGTTTGGTCGTAATAGAGCTTTAGGGCAGCTGAAGTCTCCAGGTCGAACTTGACTATGTTGCCAAGGTCGTGTATCAGCGAAACGGATATTATGTCCGCTTTGTTTATTCTCGGCCCCTTCCAGTTGTCACAGACAAGCTCCACCAGCGCGGCAGCTCTGAACATGTGCATTTGCAGGTTCGGCGGTATCTCAAACCTATCATAAATATCGCCTATCGAATCAATTATCCCCCTGGCGTCCATGGGGGCACCTCAGATGACATCTATTATGTCCTCCTTGTAACCCATCCCGATCAGAGCCTTCTTTGTTGTGTCCTTATGGTCGCCCTGCAGCTCTACCACGCCATCGCGGCTTGTCCCGCCGCAGGCTAGCAAACGCTTCAGGTTCTTCTCGGCGCGCTCCAACTCATCGTTGTTTATTCCTTCTATGACTGTCACAATCCTGTTGAACTTCGCCTTCTTTGTGTAGACCCGTATCTTGCTCTCAGTCTCGCGGTCAAGTACCGAGCATACACAGATGTCTTTGGGCAATCCGCATTTCGGGCATACGTCTGGCATTAGCTCTTTGCACCCTTCTCGTTCAGGATAGTGTTTATCCTCGCAATGGTCCTCCTAATCTCGCGCGCCTTGATCACCTTGCTGGCTACGCCTGTCGATGCCACTTTCCTCCTTTCTATGCTCAGCTCTAGCTCAAGCTCGCCTAGCTTGGTTCTAAGTGCGCTGTCAGACAGAGAACGTAGTTCACGCGCTTTTATTTCAGACACCTGTGATTACTATTGCACCTTTCAGATATTAAAAGCTTTGCGTGCGTTTCCGACACAAAGATAATCAGAGGATATTAATAGTTTGTCTAGATAATACTACTGGTAATTATCGATGCAGAACTTCAAGACGACTGCAGATGTCAAGGTCTCAGAAAAGCTAATCGACCAGGTAATCGGGCAAAGCACTGCCACAGAGATAATCAAGAAGGCGGCAAAACAGCGAAGGAACGTGCTGCTAGTCGGATCTCCAGGCACCGGGAAAACGATGCTAGCCCAAGCCATGGCCGAGCTGCTACCGGCTGCAGACCTCGAGGACATACTTGTCTACAAGAATGTCAACGACGAGAACATGCCGCTTATCAAGGCGGTAAAGACGTATCCGAATGAAGAGGCGAGGCAGAAAGGCGGCGACGGCCAGGGCAGGCAGATCCTGCAGAAAGAGCGGATGAAGAACAGGATGATGATGGGCAAGGGGGCATCACTTGTAACGCCGATAATACTGCTCCTTGTCATAGTCCTGTTCGGCCTGTCGCTTAGCGGCTACATAACCGGATACGAGATAATAGTGCTTGCTGCCCTAATCCTCGGCATACTGATATTCGGGGCCATGGTGATGTTCATGAGCAGCGTAACACGCCGCGCAGGCATACTTGGCGCAACAGATTACAATGAGCCTAAGTTGATAGTTGACAACACAGGATATAAGCACGCGCCTTTCATAGACGCCACAGGTTCTAGAGCTGGCGCGCTTTTCGGGGACTGCAGGCATGATCCGCTGCAGTCTGGTGGGCTAGGTACTCCTGCCCATCTTAGGGTGGAGAGCGGCGCGGTCCATAAGGCAAACAAGGGAGTCCTGTTCATAGATGAGGTGTCAAGGCTGGAGCCGAAGTCGCAGCAGGATCTCCTTACTGCGATGCAGGAGAGGAAATATTCGATAACCGGCCAGAGCGAGATGAGTTCAGGAGCGCTTGTGAAGACCGAGCCTGTCCCGACCGACTTCATACTGGTAGCTGCCGGAAACCTGCAGGACATACAGGCGATGCATCCAGCATTGCGCTCCAGGATACGCGGGTACGGCTATGAGGTGTACATGGAGTCTACGATGGAGGATAACGACAGCAACCGCACGGCCCTGCTCCAATTCATAGCCCAGGAGGTGAAGAAGGACGGCAAGATACCGCACTTCGACAAAGACGCAGTTAACGAGATAATAGAGGAGGCGCGCAGGCGCGCAGGCAGGAAGAAAAGGCTCACTCTCATACTCAGGGACCTCGGCGGGATGGTCAGGGCTGCCGGCGACCTAGCTGTGGAGAGGAAGCAGAAGTTGGTTACCAGGCAGGACGTGATAGACGCGAAGAAGCTCTCAAGCTCAATAGAGTCCCAAGCCGTCACGCAGGAAATAGAATACACTAAGGACTATCAGGTCTTCACCAACCGAGGGTTCAGCATTGGCAAGGTGAATGGCCTGGCAGTGATGGGATCGTCGGCCATAACGTCAGCCGGCATAGTGCTGCCCCTTGTCGCCGAGGTCACGCCGGCAAGCTCCAGAGCTGAAGGCAAGTTCATACCTACCGGCAAGCTCGGGAAGATAGCGAACGAGGCTGTGAAGAACGTGAGCGCGATAATAAAGAAGCACATCGGCAAAGACGTCGCCAACTACGACATGCACGTGCAGTTCCTGCAGTCGTATGCAGGCGTGGAGGGGGACAGCGCAAGCATATCCGTAGCGATAAGCATAATCTCCGCCATGGAAAACCTGCCTGTTGACCAATCGGTCGCAATGACGGGATCCCTGTCCGTGAGGGGGGCGGTGCTGCCTGTAGGCGGCGTGACCAGCAAGATAGAGGCGGCGATAAACGCCGGCATGCGCACCGTGATAATACCGCAGAGCAACCGCGATGACGTCTACATAGCTAAGGAGAGGCTGAGGAAGATAAAGGTGGTGCCGGTGAAAACCCTGGCTGATGTCATGAAATACTCGATAAAGCAGAGCAAGCGCAAGGACGAGATAATAAGGGAGCTCAGGAAGCATGAGCAGCCGAACGGAAAGTGAGAGAGTGAGCGAACGCAAAGATGCGGATGCGAAGAAGAAGCTCGAGGTTTTCGGGAAGGGCATATTAGAAGAGGTGGAAAAGGGCAAGAGCCCTACCTTCACCACACTCTCGAGGTCGAGATCCAACGTTAAGTACGACGAGAAGGCAGGGGTGCTGATGCTCGGCAAGAATCCCGAGGAGCGCAACTTCGTGAACGTCGCCCAGGCGAAGCGGTTCATGCAGACGGTCGCGATAGCGTCGAAGTGCTACAAGTTCATCAACGAGAATCTGCACACGTCAATAAGGGGGCTCTTTTACCAGCTTAAGTACTCGTTGGGGGAAGATGTCGATGAGAACATATTCAACGAACAGGCAGAATCGAACCCTCTCATAGAGGATCTTGAGGTGTCCCTCGGCGTAAAGAGGGAGGACCTCAACCTTAACGCTAATAGGAAGGGAGTGCTAGCAGGCAACCTGAAGATACACGACACGTTCGGCGGGGAGCACCAGCTTATAGATGCGGCAAAGCAGGGGAGGAGCGGATGGGCGATACCGAGCGATGTGGACAACGAGATAGAGTTCACTGATGTGAGGGCGAAGTACGTGCTTGTTGTGGAGAAGGACGCCGTCTGGCAGAGGCTTAACGAGGATGGCTTCTGGAAGAAGGAGAACTGCATACTCATATCGCCGCAGGGGCAGGCCGCGCGGGGCACGCGCCGACTTATAAGGAAGCTCGCGGACAAAGGCCTCCCGATCTACGTCTTCAACGACTGTGACGCGTGGGGGTGGTACATATACTGGACGATAAAGACCGGAAGCATAAACCTCGCCTACATGGGCAAGGAGATAGCGACTCCAGAGGCAAAGTTCCTCGGCGTGACTATGGAGGACATAGAGCGCTACGACTTCCTTAAGAAGATGACAATGAAGGCCTCGGAGGTGGACATAAAGAGGGCGCAGGACATGCTGCAGTACCCATGGATAAACAGGCACAAAGCGTGGGTTGAAGAGCTCAACAAGGTCATAAAGACCAAGACGAAGCTCGAGCAGGACACGCTGCAGGGGCCGAAGCTGACATTTGTAGGAGACTACATAAGAGAGAAGATAGCGGCCAAGAGGTTCCTCCCTTGATCATACTTCTATTACCGCGTGCATGTTAGATAGGCCTAGTTTGTTCAGCGTAAGCTGCGGGTTGTCATAATACGAACGCACAGTCTCGTTTATGCTCCTTATATCCCTCACGCCCATCTTGTTCATAGCTGCGAGTATGCTGCCCCTGACCCTCTCCTCCTCGTATATGTCTTGCGGGGCAACGCCAATGAGCCTCGCCATAGAATCCCTGTACGTTACGCTAGGCAGTATCGCCGAGGCCTGGTGCGTCTTGTAATCGTATTTGTACAGGTCTGAGAGTAGCACCTTCGTCTCTATCCCGGATACCTCGGATACCTGGACCACCTTCCTCAACGGCTTCTTGTTTTCTATCACCTGGGAGGTTATCACTATAGCGTCTATCGCAGGTATGAGCTCCATCGGCACGTCCATGGGCTTGCTCTGCAGCCTTGTTATCACATCTCTCGCTGTTGACGCGTGGATAGTGCCAAGCACTATCTTTCCTATGTTCATTGCTGTCATCATGTCCTTCGCCTCTGCGCCGCGCACTTCGCCTATTATAATTGTATCCGGCCTCATCCTCACCGAGTTCTTCACAAGCTCGACCATCGGCATGTCGTCGCTTGTCTCCAGCCTGACGCAGTTCTCCTGGGTCTCGGTGTTGAGCTCGTACGTCTCCTCCATCGTAACTACCCTCGACTCTGGCCTGAAGAACGAGAACAGCGCATTTAGCAGCGTAGTCTTCCCTGATGCAGGCATGCCCCCTATAAGCAGGTTGGCCGGCCTTACCCTGAAGCCGTCTACATAGAACCAGAGCCTGGCAGCCATCTGATAGTCAAGCTCGCCAGAGTTCACCAGGTCTATGATGCTCAGGGCGCGCTTCTTGAAGTTCCTTATAGTCACATCATACCCGATAGGCGAAGTGATTATGTTGCACCTGCTTCCTGATGGCAGGTGCACGTCTATTATGTTGCCGTTCGCCGACTCGTTAGTGGAGTACAGCTTTATCTTGTCTATGAATAGCCCTAGCTTTTCCATCGTTTCGAAGCGCGCATCTATCTTTGCTAGACCTCCTTCAGCGTCATATACGTATACGTTGCGGGTGTTGTTTATCATCACGTCCTCTATTCTCTCATCGGTGAGGTAACTGTCTATAGGCGACAGGTCGTTTATGTCGTTTACGATCTCATTCAGCTCATCCGCAGATAGGTCCGGGCTTATCGTCTTCGCATTGTATATTATCAGGTCGGTTTTCCTTTTCGGGTTGTCTACGCCTGCGAAAGCCCCGACAAGCCTCTTGAGCACCTTCCTCTCCACATCGTAAGTCGAGCTTTTCATTCGCCCACTGAGTTATATTGCAGGGTAAGCTATAAATTGCTCACTAATTGTGCAGTATTGAGTCTACCACAAACTCCGGGGTGTATCCGACCAGTGCATCGTACGATTCACCGACGCCGAAGAACAGTATCGGTATGCCAGTTGTGCTCGCTATCGACACTGCGTTGCCGCCCTTTGCATCGCAGTCTAGTTTTGTCAGTATTATCCCGTCTATCTTCATGTATTTCGAGAATTCCATGATCTGGGGCGTGAGCGCGTTGCCGGAGGTGCTCTCGCCAACGAATACGGTGATGTCTGGCTTCGCAACCTTCACCATCTTCATCATCTCGTTGATGAGGTTCCTGTTTGTCTCCTGCCTGCCGGCAGTGTCTATCAGCACAGCAGGTATTTTGTGCGCCTTCGCGTACGCTATTGCGTCAAACGCCACACTTGCTGGGTCTGCACCGTACTTGCTCTTTATCACGTGCGAGCCTATCGCCCTCGCGTGATGCTCCGTCTGCTCTATAGCGGCAGCACGGAACGTGTCGCTGGCGGAGAACACGCTCTCTATGCCGTTCCTCTTCATCGCCGCCGCTATCTTCCCCATTGTCGTGGTCTTTCCTGTGCCGTTAGGCCCAAGGAAGAGTATCTTCACAGGTATCTCGCCTGTCACCGCCCTCTCCTTGACGAACTTTATCAGGTCTATGCCCGGCTTCGATCCCTTGAGCATCTCGAGGAGCGAGGAGCGTACCTCCTTTGTTACCATCTCGTCTATCTCCCTGGGCTTGAACCTTGATGCTTCAAGCTTCTTCCTCAATATCGCTATGAAACTCTCTGTAGCGCTGTAGGACACGTCGGATTTCAGCAACGAGTCCTCTAGCTCCTTGAGGAAGTTCTCCACCTCATCGTCGCTCAGCTTCACGCTGCCGGTTAACGCGCCCTTGATCCTTGTGCTGACTGACGTATCCACCGACAGGACCGGCTCTTTCGTTATCCCGCGCCCTTCTGGTATCGTTTCAGCAGGCAGTTCCGCCTCCTTCTCCTCCTTCTTTATGAATCCCTTTACGGCGCTCGATATCCTCTTGCGCAATTCGTCGAACATCCGAATTACCTGTGATTCAGCGTATCGATCCTGCGTGCAACGTCAATGATTGCGTCACGCAGCTCATTCCTGTTCTTGACAAGGTTGTTGAACGTTTTGGTGGATTTCTGCACCCTATCGTCCACGAAAGCCTTTGCCGAGTCTATGTCCTTTTCTACCACATGGCCAGCACCTATGTCCACGAGCACAAATCCCAGCCTGCCTGCAGTGGAGCTCATGTATGCGCCAGCGCCAAGGCTGACTAGCACATCCTTGCCATTGAGCATATTGGAATCATCCAGGGTCTTCCTCAGCGCTGCCAGCTCATTCAGGTACTGGACGGCCCTGTTTATCTCGCTTACTATAGCATTGTACTGGTTCTGGTAGAGCTGCTGCATGTAGCTTAAGGTGTAGAGCTCTTCCTCGCGCGTGCGATTTTCAGGCTGTGCCATTACGGATCAACCCTTCTTTACCTCAAGTATCGAGTACGCTGTTGACCTTAGCCTGTGCCTGCTGCCTAGTATGCTTTTCGCTAACGCCCTCGCATGCCTCTCGCTCATTGCGTTGAGCTGCAGGCTGAACTTCCTCTGCACCCCCTTCTCTACGGTGCCGCTTACCACATATGCTTGCATTTTGCTGCGCATTCAATCCCCCAACGCCTGGAGCATCCGCTCCATCTCAAAGCCTGTTGTGTTGCTGCCGACCAGCAACCCTTTCGAATTCGCGAGCGAGGCCAGGCCTATGATAAGCGACCCTGTATTAGCTGTCGTCCTGACGGAGTCGAAGCCTGTCATCTTGTCTAGCATCCTCTTATCAGAGTCGCTTCCCCTGTTATTTATCACGCACCCGCCGTTTGTCAGTATATTAGTTGCACCTACTGTCTTAAAGCCCCCTATCTCATTTTTCACTACCTCGACGCCAAGCACATCGCCTATCTGTTTCGCCTCGCCGTCGTCGTATTCGACATCGACTATGGCTATGCGGTCATTGGCTAGCACCGCGTTCCCTATCGCGTTTATGCTGCTCTCCAGTATCCCGACATTGATGCCGAGGCCAAGCCCCTTTATCAGAGCAACGTCCTCAGCGCTGGCTATGTTGGACATGAGGATTCCATTGGAGTTAGCCCTCGAGAAAAGACCGATAAGGTCTGTGCCATTTATGCCTATGCTTACGCACTCGGTCTTAAGAACATCGCGTATCATTGCTATCAGCTTCGCCGGCATGCCAAAGGGACGAACGTGTATCTGTCTGTGGTGGTTGCAAAAGCCCCTATGTAGTCGCTGCCGTTCACCTGGCACTTTGCAGCTTCCATAAAACTCATTTCTTCTGGCTCTCCTGCTGGTTCGCCTCTTTCTTCTCCTCCTTCTTCTGCTCCTTCTCCGTCGAGAACGGCTCCGCGGTCGCCTTTCCATTGTCTATCTTGACAGTAAGCCTCACGGGCGCCATGCTCTTCGCCACCCTCTTTAGCACCTCAGAGTTCAGCGACTGGCTGAGCAGCACGTTATCTATGTCTGTCTTTGTGTAGTGCGATATCCTCTCTCTGAGGTACCTTATCGCCTTGTACTTCCTCTTGTTTCTGGGCTGCGTGACAAGGTACCTGCGCATGTTTATCGTCAGGAGCATACGTGTAGCCATCTAATCATCCTCTATGCCGAGCTTGGTCCTGCGCCAGTTCCTTGCGAACATGTTCGACTGTATCCTCCTGTGGGTCCTGACTACCGTGAGGAGCGGAATCCTCCTCGATTTCTTCAACGCTTTGCCAAGCCTCTGCTTCTTCACATTCGATTTCTTCGACACAGCATCACTTCCTCTTGAAATTTATCGTCGGCTCTTTCCTAACCGTCACCTTCCCGAGTATGGAAAGCAGCTGCGGTTCAGTCATCTTCCCCTGCAGCCTGTTCGTCTGCGCAAGCGATACGACAACTTTGACCATCTGGCTGTAAAGCTCTGGGTTTGAGATCCTTATGTTCATGAGGCGTTCATACGCCTTCGAGTCGAGCAGCTGCTTCATCAGCTCCTTCTTCTGCTGCTCGATCTGCATGCTCTTTATTGCTGCTGCAAGCTTTCTGTTAGCCCTTTTCTGGTCTCCTTCATCTTCATCGTAAGCCATGATACCACTATTTAGATGCCTCTACCTCTCTGGAGAGCTTGTCCAGGAACGACCTTCCCTTAGGGGTTATCACCCTGCCCTCCTTTGTGTTCTTGACAAACTCGAGCTTCTCCAAAGACTGGCATGCATCCCTTATTATGCTGCCGCCTGCCTTGACGTGGTGCCTCCTGTGGACTACGTGCTCCTTCCTCGAGCCGTACCGTGTCCTGAGCCGCTCAACGCCTATTGGCCCGTTCATGTATACCTGCCTGAGTATGGACGCGCTCCTCACATACCAGAAGTCTGGGCTACTCGGCGTCCTCTCCCTGTTTGCGCCTGACTTCACATAATCGATATAAGACGGCTTCGCCATCAGCCCCTTCAGCCTCTCGGCTGCTAGCCTGACTAGGGCAGAGCCCTTAACATCAAATGCATTTGTCATTCAATCTCCTTAGCTTGGCGCCACGGCGCCGCAGACAAATAGAGCCTGATGATTATGATTGTCATAAAACCTATTAAAATCTTTGCACACGCAAGCGCCGTAGTGCGCGAAAGCCCTATAAATCTTGGCATTGCTAGATTCACGGCGGCATAAAATGTCAAGCGTACTTCGCGGCGGCGTCGTGCAGCACGTAGCTCCTTTTTCAGTCCAGGAGATCGAGACCAAGCTGCTCTCCACAGCTGAAGAGATGTTGAGGAATGGCAGCCCAGTCACTTGGGCGACGTTGACAAGAGCCGTAGCCGAAAAGCTTTCGCTTTCGCCGGAGGAGACTGACATAGAGATGATAGCCTACCACCGCATGAAGAGGGATACGGATGACCTGCTTACTGAGGAGGTCGGCCATGACGGACTCTTTGTAACGGTCGATGTTAACGGATTCCACGACCCAAAGCTGCGCATAACCGAAAAGGGCATCAAGTTTCTATCTGAGCTAAGAAGGTGCGGCAAGATCTTCTGATCAGGCAGCCCCCTTCCTGTACCTCGAATAATTTACAAGCGCAGCGAGCGCTTTAGCCGCCACATCCGGGGATTCGTACACAGGCACGCCGCCGTTCTCCATGAGCGATACGTGCGATTTCGTGTATGTGCTGCCTGTGCTGACCGCCACTATCGGCTTCAGTTTCTTCGCCGCATGGTTGACTATCGCGTCTGCCACGCTCTCGTCAGCGCCAGGCGTCTGGAAGAGCGTTATCGCCATTATTGCGTCAACATTCTTATCGTCGCTAAGCGCGTCAAGTGCTGCAGCGAACCTGCTCGCATCAGCGTCGCCGCCTATATCGAGCGGGAGCCTGATGTTGACTATGCCTGGCATGACCTTGCGCAGTCTCTTCTGGTTCTCCTTGCTGAGCTCAGGCATGATTAGCCCGTTGTTGTACAGCGCATCTGTGGCCAGGACGCCGTGCCCGCCGCCGTTGGTCAGCACTGCTATGCGGTTGCCTGTAGTGAGTGGCTGTGTATCGAATATCTTTGCGAAGTAAAGGCAGTCCTCCAGGGTGCGTGCCTCGACAAAGCCGAACTGCCTGAATACGGCCTCGTAAGCCTGTGTGCTCCCAGCCAGCGAAGCCGTATGGGAATGAGCAGCGCTTGCCCCTGATGGGGTCATCCCGCCCTTGAGTATCACGACCGGCTTAAGCTTAGTCGCTGTCTTTGCCACATCGACGAACTCCCTGCCGCGCTTCGCCCCCTCCATGTAGTAGATTATCACCTTGGTCTCCTTATCGTGCGCCAGGTAATTGAGCAGGTCGACCTCATCTACTACAGCGGCATTACCGTATGATATGAACCTGGCCAGGCCGAAGCCCTCACCGCTTATTAGGTCAAGCAGAGAGCTGCCGACGGACCCGCTCTGCGAGACGAAGCTCACGCCGCCGATCTTTGGCCTATCTATCTTTGAGGTAGGGAGGAAGAGCGTGTCATTGCGCGCCCTGGTGTCCA
Source organism: Microcaldota archaeon (assembly GCA_021791535.1). Classification (GTDB taxonomy): domain Archaea; phylum Micrarchaeota; class Micrarchaeia; order Micrarchaeales; family Micrarchaeaceae; genus JAJZAB01. Next base: position 22,976 of record JAJYWI010000002.1, on the reverse strand, counting down.
TGACACCAAGGCAGTTCGGCCCTATAACAGGCATGTGGTACTTCTTTGATATGGAGACTATCCTATCCTGCAGGTCCTCCCTGCCGACTTCGGCGAAGCCGCTTGTCACTATGACAACGCCCTTGGCCTTCGCTTTGCCGCACTCCGCAAGCACCTTCGGGACAACCTCTGCAGGTACGCTTATTACGGCAAGGTCTATCTCTTTCTTGATGTCAAGTATGCTCTTGTACGCATCGAAGCCCATTATCTTCCCCTCAGCGTTTATGTTAACCGGATAGACCCTCCCCTGGAAACCGACGTCTATGTAGTTCTGCATTATTGCGTTGCCGACCTTCCCTGGCTTTTCCGTGGCGCCTATGACCGCCACGCTCCGCGGCCCCATAATGGGGCCGATGTCAGCATACAAGGTTTTACGTGCCAATAAATCACTTCAGCATTCTGAGGTCGACTGCATCGTACGTGCCATCGTGGAGTATCACCGGGTTGAGGTCAAGCTCGGCGATCTTCGTGTTTTCGAACATCCTAGACGCCTTGAGGAGCAGATCAGTTATCATGCGCTTGGACTTCTCGTCAGGCGCTATCACTCCGCTGGACTTCAGCTGCGCTACCATCGATTCTGCATCGCGTCTAGTTATCGGGCAGAGCCTAAGCGCGAAATCCCTGAACGTCTCCACGTAGATGCCGCCAAGGCCTAGCAGCACCATCTTGCCGAACTGCGGATCCGTATTCCCTCCTATTATTATCTCGATGCCGTTCTTAACCATCTGCTGCGCTATTATATTGTATGGCCCGAGCCTAGCCGCCTTCCTCTGCAGCATCCTAAACGCATTTCGTATGCCAGATTCGCTATCCAAATCAACAGCCACAAGCCCGCTCTTCGACTTGTGCAGCGCCTTCTGCGACAGAGCCTTAAGCACTATTGGGTTCTTGCCGTCCCAGAACGAGACTGCGTCATCAACGCCTTTCGCATACCTGCTTCTTACGCTTCTTATGCCATACCTGTCAAGTATGCCCTTCGCCACGTAATAATCAACCAGCATTTATTCACTACCTGCCCCTACTAGACGTGTATTGATCCTTTCAGGTAAAGCACAACGAATATGGCCACTATCAGGACTATGACCACTATCGCAATCTTCATGTTCCTAGCGCGTTTGGAGGACTTTATCTGCTTTTCTATGTCCTCCATCGACATGCTGCCTGCAATCTGCTCCGCAGTTGGCGCCTGCTGCGCCTGAGGCTGTGGCTGCTGAGGCTGGCCAGTAGGTTGCTGCGCCTGAGGCTGTGGCTGCTGAGGCTGGCCAGTAGGTTGCTGCGCCTGTTGCTGCGTTGCAGGCTGCTGCGCTTCCGCTGGCTTTTGCTGTCCAGGTTGCGGCACGCCAGCCTTTGCCTGGATCATCCCCTTCTCTGTGAGCATCACATCAAGAACGCCGTTCTTTATGTCGTATGCCGCGAACTGCTGGATACCCATCTTGTAGAGGTGCATCGCAAGGTCCTTGGGCCTCAGGTTGACGGCATTGCCTATGTCGAGATACGACCGCTTGCCAGCCTGAAGCTGCTGCAATATCGCAAGGTCTACGCTGTCGAATGGCAACGCCGCTTTCTCATTCGCCTCCTTAAGCAGCTGCTTTCCCTGGTCAGTTATCGTTATCACGCTCTGCCCTGGGAAATTCGCAGTGAAATCTATGAGGCCTTTCAGCCTCAAAGTGCCGAGTATGTTCGATCCATCAAAGAATGACGAGTTTATCCTGCCACCGAACTTCTCAACGACCAGGTCAGGAGTAATCTTGCTGAGCGATACAAGATCCAGAAAATTTGGTTCATCGGCCATGCAAACAATCCAATTGCTCTATATGGATGCGAATCTTTATATAAGTTCACCGGGCATTCTGAATAGAGAACGCGCACTTCTTGTTCTGAGGAATGCGATGCAACTAAGGCTACTCGGCGGAGCTCAAGAGGTAGGAAGGTCCGCGATAATGTTGAAGGACGAGCGCAGCATAATGCTGGATTTCGGGGTAAAGATAGACCACCACACCGAATATCCTATAGCGCTGCCGAAGATGGACGCGCTCGTGATAAGCCACGCCCACCTCGACCACAGCGGTTTCACCGCGGCAATATACAACGACATGAGCATACCGGCCTTCGGCACCATGCCTACGATGGACCTGTCCGCATTGCTGCTCGATGATGCGCTCAACATAGCCAAGAAGCAGCACAGCAAGACCTTCTTCCACAAGAGGCAGATACGCAGCATGATCAGCAAGTACGTAAGCCTCGATTACCATACCCAAGCTAGGCTCGGCGGCTTTGACATATCGCTGTACGATGCAGGCCACATAAGCGGCAGCTCCATAACTCTGGTTGAAAAGCCCCACTCAAAAGGGAACAAGAGGGTCGTCTACACCGGTGATTTCAAAATGCGCGAGCAGACGCTGCACAAAGGCGCAGAGGTCGTGAAGAGCGACGTGCTGATAATGGAATCGACGTATGCGACCAAGGACCACCCCGACAGAAACAAGGTTATAAAGGAGATGATAGATAAGATAAAGGAGACACTGGACAATGGAGGAAACGCGCTGGTGCCAGTTTTTGCCGTAGGCAGGAGCCAAGAGATACTTGCGATACTGTATGAGAATGGCCTTACGCCATCCACATACATAGACGGCATGGCGAGGAAAGCGACCTCGATAGTGATGAACCATCCTAGGTTCATAAAGAACAGGGAGGTACTGGAGAACGCGATAAGCGAGACCACTTGGATAGAGGAGAGGGGCGCAAGGAAGGAGGCGCTGAACGGGCCGTCAATAATAGTCACTACCGCAGGCATGCTCAACGGAGGGCCTGTGCTCGACTACATAACCAGGCTCAACAACAACTCTCACATATTCCTGACAGGGTACCAGGTCGAGGGTACGAACGGAAAGATGCTGATCGACCACGGCTACATAATGCTTGACGGGGAGAAGACAAAGATAACGACGCCAGTGAGCTTTCACGACCTTTCCGCGCATGCAGACAGGGCAGACCTGCACAGGTACGCCAAGGAGAGCTCGCCGAACACCGTAGTGTGCGTGCATGGAAGCGAGGATAATGCAAAAGCGCTGGCGAACGACCTGAGCGATGAGGGCTTCACTGCGGTTGCTCCGAAAGTGGGGGACACGATAAACATAGATTAAAACGCCTTGGCCGGGATTCGAACCCGGGAAGCAGTTAGATCATCCCTTAACAATCTCAATGTCTCCTTCTATGTGCCTGAAGCCGTTGTCAAGCGTTATCAGTTTCTCGCCATTGCTTAGCGCTATGCTCGCTATAAAGAGATCAACGTCATCAACCACTTTACCTTTTGCTTTCAATCTATGCCATACTTCTGCCGCTTTATCCGATGCCCGTTTGTCAAAACCATACACATTTATTTCAGAGATGAAAGAGAGGACAGACTGGTCCTTATTTGCTCTCTGCAGAAGTTCGTACCTTGTAATGGTCGTTATGCTGATTCCACCGCTCTCAAAATTCGAGTCGACAATTTTTGCTATCTTGGCATTCCCCCTAAGATACTCTATAACTACGTTTGTGTCAATGATCGCCAATTAAACACCAGCCAGGTACTTTCTCCTCTTTAATCCGGCTGTTTTTCTATTTGCTGTAATCTCTGCTTCCAATTTGTCAAGGTCGTCTCTATCTCTCCATACCCCAAAATACCTCTTTATGTCACCAGATTTCTTTTCTATAAGCCCATCTAGCAGTGTGGAAAACGAACGGCTTCCCTTGAGCCTCTTTAATTTTGTATAGACCTCTTCATTAACAGCTATTAGCTTTGCCATTTATATCACTATTAATATTATGTTTATATTGATATATATGCTTTTCTATACGTGACTATGGCGTGAGCAGAATACGCCTTGGCCGGGATTCGAACCCGGGTCACAACCGTGACAGGGTCGTATGCTAGACCACTACACTACCAAGGCGCATAGTAGCTTAGGAGGCAAACAAATTAGAAATGGTGTGGTGTTAGCCTTTGGCTCTTTTTATCCTCTCCGCCAGCTCCTTAAGGTAGTCGTCGCTCGCCCTTCCTTGCGGCTTCGGGGATATGTATACTGGGCCGATCCTGGAGTTTGAGACGTCTAGGGGATAGAGCTTCGCATGAAGATGATTAATCTCTGTCCCCTCGAATATCATGCCAACCCTTTCCACCCCAAGGCCCTTCTCCAGCAGCCTTGCAACTCTCTTAACTGTGGACATGAAGTCCGCAATCTGCTTGTCGCTCATCCTGAATATGTAGCTGTCAACGTGCATCTTCGGGATCACTAGCGTCTGCCCCATCATGCTTGGATATAAGTCCAATATAGCGACGTACCTGCTGTCCTCGTATATCTTGAAGGATGGCGTCTCACCCTTCGCAACTTTGCAGAAGATGCAGTCTTCCATGAATACCACAAATCCCGTTGGAGCGAGTCGAACGCCCAACCTGCCGCTTTCTTCATTTCACATACTACAGGCGGCCGCTCTGCCATTGAGCTACAACGGGCAATATGATTTAAGCTCCGCAATATTAATAAATTGCCTTTGTTTATAGAGAGATGACCACTGAATGTATAAAAATGAGAGGCGCGTATATTACCCTGGGTAGGGTGGTCTGTTAATATGCCAGTTCAGAATAAGGCGAGGCAGAGGAGGTACTACGATGTCGAGGCAAAGGCCGCAATCTCCCGCGTGCGGAATAAGCACATGCATAACGTAGTTTTCTACGGCCTCTCAGACAGGATCGCAGGCCTTATACGCGAGCCAGGCTTCTCTGACGGGATACTCGCCTTATTGACGTTCCTCGGCGCTGCGGTAGCCCTCAGATTCTATCCGCTTGTGATATTGATCCCTCTAGCCGCAGTGATATTCTTCGTTACTGCTAGGAAACCCTTCCCTGGCCTTATACTGCTGATAATACTTCTGATGCCGATGGTGGTATACCAGACGCCAGGCCTGGCATGGTTCTACCTTCTGATAGCGGCAGGCTCGCTGATATACGGCTATATGTACCACAAGCCGCTGCTTTTCCTCTATGCGATAATAGCGTTCTCGTTCTCCCAGATAGGCCTCCTGCTGACGATACCACTGATGATAATCGGTGTCCTGAGGATAGGGTATAAGCGAGCTGTGATAATGTCAGTCCTGTTCGTACTCGCAATCGTCTTCATATCCGGGGTGACCGGTTTGCAGAACAGCTCATACATCATATACAGTGCAACCGCGGCGCATGCTGCAACTGTGCCTGCATCGCTCAGCCAGTACGTGGTCCCGTCAAAGCCTGGGCTTAACGTCATGACGTTCGTGCACGGCTCTAGCCAGGCAGCAGCTCTCTTCACCAGCGGCGCTGTGATCTCAGCAACGTCTGAAATAGCAGGGTCTATCGTAGCCACCCTCGGGATTATGCCGCAGTACTACCTCGCGCAGATGGTAATACTAGCTATAATCGTGTTCGGCATAGATGGCGTTGCGGTCGCAAGCAGGTCAAAGTACAAGGGGACCCACGCCAGCATAATAGGGCTCGGATACCCGATAATAGCGATAGCGCTTGCGTACGCAGCAAAACTGTCGTTGCCCTATTACCTACTGGCTGTAAGCTTTGCCGCCGCGCTACTATCTGTCTACCTGCTGGAGTCCAGCGGCGTGAATGTGACAAAATCACTCGAAATAAGGAAGCAGGACCTAAGGATGAAGTTCGGCGAGGCATTCGAGGACCTAGAGGCCGGCAACGTCAACGAGACGTTCGATAACATAGCCAACTACGCCGCCACAAAGCGGGAGTTGACCGAAGCTGTGCTGGCCCCGATCGAGGAGCGTGCGATATCCAAGGCGTATAACGTTAAGCCTGCGAAAGGCATACTGTTCTTCGGACCGCCAGGCACCGGAAAGACCCTGATGATGAGAGCCCTCGCCAACGAGATACACGCCGGGTTCTTCTATGTAAAGGCGCCCAACCTCATATCGTCGTTTCCAGGCGAGACCGAGCGCGCAATATCCAACATATTCACCATCGCAAAGAAGAACGCCCCGTGCGTCCTCTTCTTCGATGAGATAGACTCGATAGCGCAGAGACGCGGTGATGGTATGAATGAGGCATCCAGGCAGGCGGTCTCGCAGCTTCTGGTCGAGATGGACGGCTTCCAGAAGACCAACAATGTCATAATGGTAGGAGCCACGAACGCTCCCAACCTGATAGACCCGGCGATGATGAGGCCTGGCAGGTTCGACAAGATAATATACCTGCCGCCTCCAGATTTCAACGCAAGGGTGCAGATATTCGACCTCTTCCTTCGCCATCTGCCTATGGCTAACGACGTTAGCTTGGACAAGCTGGCAGAGGAAACTGAGCGCTTCACAGGCGCAGACATAAAGGTCCTGTGCGAGACAGTAGCGCAGAGGGTATCGCAGGAGGCCGCAGCAAAGCACACTATACTGCAGATAACAGAGGAGGACCTGATTGACAGGATAAATGCCACAAAGCCGTCGGTGTCGCTAGCCCAGATAGAGCAGTACCAGAAGTTCAGGCTGGACTTTGAGCGCAGCGCGTACGGCCAGACGGGCGAAGAGGCGAGTAGCACGGCAACCTCGATGAGAGAGGTGATAGGGCTGGAGGATGCGAAGAAGGTCATCATGGATGCGATAGAGACGCCGCTAGTCCACCCGGAGTTGGTCAAGAAATACGGCATAAAGAGCGTCAATGGCATACTGATATTCGGCCCTCCAGGAACAGGCAAAACTATGCTGCTGCGCGCGATAAAGAGCGAGATGGAAGGGATAACAATGCTCGAGCTCAACGGAGCAGAACTCTCTGACCAGGGGGTCGAGAGGGCTACAGCAACGATAAAGGAGGTGTTCAATAGAGCCAAGGAGAACGCCCCGTCCATAATACTGCTCGATGAGGTCGAGGAGATGCTGCTCAAGAGGGGAATGGCAAGCGAGTACTCCGCGCAGATAACCAGCGAGATGCTCAGGGAGCTTGACGGGATAAGCGAAATGGGCAACGTTGTGGTGATAGGCACGACGAACAGGCCTGATGCGATAGACGCGGCTGCCTTAAGGCCTGGCAGGCTAGACAAGCTTGTGTTCGTCAAGCCGCCATCCAAGAGCCAGAGGGCGCAGATGTTCAAGCTATTCCTGAAAGGGGTGCCTGTGGGCAGCATCGATTACGATGCGCTTGCAGAAGAGACGACAGGGTTTACCGGCGCTGACATCTACCATGTCTGCAGGGAGGTCAAGACCATGATGCTGGACAGGACTGTGAAGGAGGGCAAGGAGGTGAAGATAGAGGAGGCGGATCTAATGGCTGTGATACAGAAGGTAAAGCCCTCAGCGCCTGAGGACGTAGTCTCGCAATACCTCTCGTTCTATTCCAAGTATGGGGAGCGCTAGCCAGTGAACCTGGCAGAGAGGTCTCTGTGTATCAGTACCCTGGAGAGCTCGTTGGCGTTTACCTGCAGCTTCGGCTCGGTGCTGCGCACGCTGCAGAACTCTATCTTTATGAAATCGCCGACATGCATGTTCCTGGTGAGCAGCGCGTTTGATCCCCAAAGCGTGACTTCCGCGGATCCTTCCCGGCCGCTGATCCTGCAGTCTGCAGCTGCGACGCTGCCGCCGCCAAGCCTGCTTACGCTGCGGAGCTGGCCTAGCTCGGCCACCCTCCCTATGATGTCTATGTTCCTGTCGCCGTCCTTAAGCGTTGAGAAGTCGGTAACCCCAGAGCGCGACCTGCGCATCCTTACGATCGTGGTGCTTTTGGTGCCGACAAGCCTCTCCCTGAGTATGTCGAGCGATGCGCCTATCACAGACACAAGGTCGCCGCGCTCGAAGCCGCGCTCGTCGATGGCCGAGGAGAGCCTGTCAGATACGGCGATGTTTATCGTGCTGCCTTCGCGGCCCAGTGTGACCGTCCTCCTAGATGAATCCCCTACCTCGTTGAATATCCTGTACACGATGTCTTCTAGATTGACCGTGTAGATCTTTGCAGCGTCAGCGCTCTCCTTTGCGCCGCGCACAGCCTTGATGAACTCAAGGACCCCCTCAACGCTTATGCACCTGTCAGAATTGGACTGCAGGTCGCCGCCGTTAGCTATGGCGGATGCCTGCTCCCTGGTTATCATGCCGGCGAAACTGTCCAGCACGTCATCTGCGCTCTGCACAATACTATATCAAATTAAGGAATAAAAAACAGCGCTAGCGCCTGATTACTGAGATTACCTTCCCGACTATAGAGCTCTTATCAACGGTGTCGAAAGCCCTGCTGTCCTCGCTCAGGGTCGTATTGTCGCCAAGGACGAAATAGCCGTACGGAGTCTCCCGCTCGATGCGCTTCACTATGAAAAGGTCCTTTTTCGGGTGCTTGAGTACCACCATATCCCTTGGTTTCGGGTGCGAGAAAATGTAATGGAGCAGGCTGACGACAACGTAGTCGCCGTCGCTCAGCGACGGCCTCATGCTGCTATCCCTTACCCTGAATATCTTTACCGGCATGCTATAGCTTCGGCACCACAATGTCCTTTTCAGTGGGGTACGGCGCCTTCACCCTCGCTGTCTGTATGTTCTTGGTCTTCCAGAATATCTCAGCGAAACGGTTTACCTTTTCGAGCAGCGCCTCCGCATCAGCCATGCTCGTGCCCTGCTTCGCCTTCGACGCCGCCTTCATGATATCCCACACTAGCGTGTGCAGCTCAGGGTTTGCTTGCGCATGCTCTGGCTTGAAATAGTCCCCCCATATGATGCGCACCTCGTGCTTGCAGAGCTCGGCATGCTGCTCCTTTATCATCGTATACCTGATCATCTTGTTCCTCCCATCCGGTGTCATGTCGTTGCTTTTCGCCAGGTCAGCGATCAGCATGTCCATCCTGACAACGGTATGGGCTGCAACCTGCGCTAGGTGAGGATCATATATCCCGCATGGTATGTCGCAGTGCGCCTCGGCAGTCTCGAAATGTAGCACATTGTCTAGAGCCTCCATTATTCCGTACATCCCACCACGGTAGTATTTTGGCAAAGCATTTTTATAAATGTATTGATGATGGGTACTGATGGAAATAACAATACTCGGTTCAGGATCTGCCATAATGCGCGAAAAACGCAGGAGCGCATCACACCTGGTGAAAACCAATTCCGGTAAATCATTGCTCTTGGATGCAGGATCAGGCGTGCCCGTCAACATACTCAAAACAGGCCAGGATGTGCAGAAGTTAGATCATATATTAATCACACACGCCCACGGAGATCACCTTGGGAATCTCATACCCCTAATGCAGAGCATGCTTGTCGATGGCTATGACGTTAGTGGCGAAGGATGGCAAGAGCGTAGGAGAACAAAGCCCCTTTACCTGCACGGCTACAAAGGGTTTACCGACCATTATGAAGCCCTAAGGAAAATAATGTTCCCCGAGAGGGCCGAACCGTACGAGATAAAGATAGCGGAATATCAGGACAACGAGAGGACCTTTGACGATGTGGTGATAAAGGGCACGGAGGTAACCCACGTTCCGCAGTACTGGAGCGCCTCCGCATTCAGGGTGGAAGCCGATGGGAAAAGCATAGTCTACACAGGGGATTGCGGTTATGACGAAAGATTTGTAAAGCTGGCACGGAATGCGGATGTCGGTCTTTTTGAGATGTCGGTACCAGTATGGATGTACAAAGCCGGGCCCAGGCCCAACCACCTTTCTGCGTTCGAATGCGGGTTGGTCGCAGCCAAGTCTGGGGTAAAAAAACTAGTGCTGGTACACATGTTCGATAACGATAGCGAGGAAGCCATAACCGAAGCCGTAAGGCAGAACTTCAAGGGTGAACTGATTATATCTGAGGATCTGCAAAGGATAGAGGTCTGATAACACTACTTCACCTGTTTCTTAAATAGCTCGGTAGCATCAACAGTGCAGCCGCAGTAATCCCGCCCTCTATTTTTCCTCCGTATACCATCCTTAGCGCGGTTTCAATCTACATGCGTCTTGTTCTTATGTTCTCTCCATACTCGAGGCGCTTTCTGATTTTCTTAAGCCCTGTGGCGAGGAAGATGTACTGCAGGTCATTGCTGATGTGCGGCGCAGAATAGAATTTTCCTATAAGTTTCATTGTCTTCGCCTTGTATCCTAGTTCTTCCTCAAGTTCCTTCATTGCATTCTGCTTTGGTGTCTCGTCCACCTCCACCTTCCCCCCTGTAAGCTGATACACCCATTTTTTTTACAGAAGGCCTGTACTGCAACGCCAATAGGATAGTGCCGTCGCCCATAATCGGTATTACGTTTGACCCATGCCTCTTAATCAGGGTGCTGAACTCACCCGCCTGCCCGTTCGGCAGTTTCACTCTCTTTGTTTCTATGTAGAATTTCTTGCATTTGAAGTTTATCATTGTACTCCCTTGGATGGTGGGCCTGTGGAGAGTCGAACTCCAGTCTCAAGCGTGTAAGGCTAGCGTCTTGACCGTTGGACGACAGGCCCCTATTTCCTTACAAGTACAGCGTCATCTATTATGTATCTTCCTACCGTACCTTCTAATTCCTTTCTCGCCTTTTTAATCTCTATCCTTTTCCTGAAGAGAGGCGCGTCGAGCACATACGATTCAGCCTCTCCGCCCTCGAATGACATGTTGACACGATACTTCTGGTTTATCACCTTGAGGCGCTCTATCATGCTGCCGTCCAGCCTGGCGCCCAGCAGGCTCTCGTCAAAGCCCTCAGCAGCAACCTGGGTTATTATCACGTTGAAGTTAGCAGAAAGCTCATCAAGCTCCTTCACCGGGTCCATGCCCCATAGCGGAGCATGGTGCTTTATGCCCAGCCTCCCACATATCCTGTTTATCCTGTCCCTCTGGTAGGAGCTTGCTACTGCACCAGTCACCAGCTCCGTAACTCCATTCTCCCTCAGCGCATTCTCTATGTCCTCAAGCTCCTTCTCCTTGATCCCTTCAGTATCCCAGAATACCTGTTTTATGTCCATCGCTTCAGCCTGCAATCTCGACCATTCCACATTCACCCTCTGCAACATGTAGCTGAAGCTGTTCTTCGATATCAGAGATATGAGCAGCTCAACGTCCTTCCCAATGCCGTGCATCCTGTGGATCGCAAGGGTCGAGTCCTTGCCACCGCTGTACAGTGCTGCTAACATTATTCACCCTGAGCCTTTTATTAGAGCTTCGACGCATTTTCTTATTTCATTTCTCTTTTCTATAAAGAAGTCTTTGTCCCTTCCGGCCATATCCTCTATATCCCAATATTCCGCCTTTGGGGAGTTTTTAATGTAGTCAGGGACATAGTTCTCTATTTCGGGTTTTTGAAGAATAATAATAACCCTACCTGCTTCTTTTATCATTTCCGGAGTTACCTGTTTCCTTCTATGATTTGACAAGTCATAGCCAAGTTCCTGCATTACTTCAAGTACTATACTTGGAAGCGGCTTCCCATCTTTACCTTCTCTTGCAACATCCACACCAGCGCTTAGTGCTTTATACTTCTTAGTTAGATTTTCAAGGAAACCCTCCGCAATCTGGCTCCTTCCTGCATTCATCTTACAAATAAATAATACCTTCTTCATTTCTTCACCGCGCTTGAAGGGCAGACATCATTCAAAATACATCTTTCACAATACTTATTCCTTGCTGTGCACACATCCCTGCCGAGCGCTATGAAAAGATGGGTCACGTTGCCCCAGTCGCCTTTCGGCACCACCCTCATCATGCGCTCCTCTATCCTCTTCGCGTCTTTCGTCCTATATAAGAAGAGCCTGTTTGCCACGGTTATGCAATGGGTGTCTATCGCTATGCCCTCGCTCTTGCCGAATGCATTCGCCATCACCACGTTTGCCGTCTTTCTGCCAACGCCAGGAAGCATCGTTAACTTCTCCAGAGTATCGGGGACTTTGCCGCTAAAATCCTCCTGGATCATCCTGGCCGCCTTAATGATGTTCCTTGACTTGTTCCTGTAGATGTTTACGCTCCTTGTATACGGGTATAGCTGCGAGGGCCTCAGTCTTGCAATGCTATTGGGATTCGGGTACCTCTTGAACAGCCTCGGTGTTACCCTGTCTACCTGCGCGTCAGTCGTTTGAGCAGAAAGAATCGTCGCGACCAGTAGCTCCCACGGGTTAGAATGGCTGAGCGAAGTGCGCATCTCGTCAGGATACCTCCTCTTCAGCCTGCGCAGCACTAATGCAATGCTTTTTTCGGCTCCACCCATCCTATCGCTAAGTAAGATATTGCTTAATATTTATAACCCCTAATAGCCTTATGGCCGGGGCGAAGCTTCTTGACATGGCGAGCGCCCAGAAAGCGATAGGCGTCCTGAAGAAGGAATATCCTAATGCTAAGGAGATACTCAACTTCTCTAATCCTCTCGAAATGATGGTCGCGATAATCCTCGCTGCAAGGTCGAAGGACGAGACTGTAAACGCGTGCACCAAGGAGATATTCAAGCACTATAGAACTGCGAAGGACTACGCATCAGCTAAGCCGGAAGACATCCTCAAGCACATACACGGCATACTCTTCGCCGCCAACAAGGTGAAGAGCATAATAAACGCGTGCAAGGAGCTGGAGATTAAGTACAACGGCAAGGTCCCAAGCGACCTCGACAAGCTTGTCGAGCTGCCAGGCATAGGAAGAAAGTCAGCAAACACGATACTGATAAATGCGTTCGGCATTGCTGAGGGCATACCGGCAGACACGCATGTGGTCCGCGTTTCATACAGGCTTGGCCTCACCGCGAGCCAGAAGCCTGATGCGATAGAGGCGGACCTTATGAAACTTGTAGACAAGAAGGATTGGGGCAAGATCGCGTACGTGATAAAGTTCCACGGCAGGGCGGTGTGCAAAGCGCCTGTCCCGATGTGCAGCAAATGCGCATTGAATGATTTATGCCCCAGAAACGGTGTAATGAAGAGCATGTGATTATATGACAAAGAGGTGCATAGTTGCAGCCTGCCTGGTGATAGATAAAGGCAAGTTGCTCCTGCTCAACCACTCCAAGATTGGAGCGTGGCTGCCGCCGGGAGGCCATGTTGAGGAAGGCGAATTCCCGGATGAAGCCGCACGCCGCGAGACGAAGGAGGAGACAGGGCTAGATGTAGAGCTGCTTTATGACGATCCCATCAAGCACAAGGATGTCGCAGCGCATACGATCGGCACGCCATTCACCATAGTCTACGAAGACATTCAATACAAGACGGGGAGCCACCACATACACTTTGACCTTGTCTATATCGCAAGAGTAAAGGGAGGATCGATAAGCGCCAAAAAGGAAAGCGATGAAGCAAGGTGGTTTACCGCGGATGAGATAAAAGAGCTGGATACGCTGCCGGATGCGAGGAGCATCGCCCTGAAGGCGCTGGCAATGTACGGCAGTTCGTTGTGAAAGTGGTAGCAGTGAAAATAATATCTGACCTTCACATACACTCAAGGTTCGCAATGGCGTGCAGCGACGCGATTAACCTGCAGGGTATAGAGGAAACTGCTGTGCAGAAAGGCATCAATCTTATAAGCACTGGCGACTTCACCCATCCGCTATGGCTTAAGGAGCTGAAGAGCACGCTGGAACCAGCTGAGCCTGGCCTCTTCAAGATGAAAGGCTCAAGTAGCGGGGTAAGATTTATCCTTGGCAGCGAGGTCTCTACGGTGTTCGGCCAAGGCGAGAGGCAGAGAAGGATACACCACTGCATACTGGCACCGAGCTTCGACGCCGTCGATGCAATAAACGAGCGTTTATCGAAGCGCGGCGACCTCATGTCTGATGGTCGCCCCCAGGTGTCTATGTCAGCCGCAGAGCTTGTGGATGAGCTGCTAAAGTCAGATAATAGAACATTCGTCTTCCCTGCGCATGCGTGGACGCCGTACTTCGGTGTGTTTGGAGCACTCTCGGGAGTTGACTCCATGAAAGAGGCATATGAGGACCAGGAGAAGAACATATTTGCATTAGAGACCGGGTTATCGTCATCCCCAGAAATGAATTGGCGATTGTCAGCGCTTGACAAGTACTCCCTGCTTTCGAACAGCGACATGCATTCACTACAAAAGATAGGACGAGAGATGAACGTCTTTAATCTTGGCAATCTTTCCTATGACTGGCTAATAAGAGCAATCAAGGAAAAGGACAAGAAAACGTTTGAGAAGACGGTAGAGTTCTTCCCGGAAGAGGGCAAGTACCACTTCGACGGCCACAGACCGTGCATGGTGTCTATAGACCCGGACAAGCAGAAGTCGATAACCAGGTGCCCGGTGTGCGGCGGCAAGATTGTTGTAGGCGTCCTGCACAGGATAAACAACCTCGCCGACCGCGATTCCGACTACTCCCCAAGCAACCGTGTCCCTTACGTAAAGACGGTGCCACTGCGCGAGATAATAGCCTATGTCAACAGGAAAGCTCCCACAAGCGTCGCTGTCACCAAAACCTACCTGGAGATGATGTCGAAACTGGGCACGGAGTACAGCATACTCGTCGATGTAAGCGCAGATAGGATATCAGAGGGCTTCGGCGAAGATATGGGCAAGGCGGTCGAAAACATGAGAAAGGGCGACATAACAATAGAGCCAGGCTATGCCGGCGTATTCGGGAAAATAGACCTGCTCAACAGGGACAAACAAAAAAAGGGACTGCAGGGCTGGAAGCAGAAGGTGCTCTAGCTCACGCCTGGCTTGCTCTTTTCGCAGGTCCTTCGGAGCGTATGCCGACCTGAGTTGGAATGCTTGTAGCGGAGTAGAGCCTATCCAGAGTATCATCATCCGCCATTCCAAGCGCATCCCTCACGTGGGCAAGGTCATCATCGCTGACAGGCTTTGTGCCGTGCATTATGGCGAAGCCAGGCACAGAGTGGTCTATGTCAAGTACGTAGAAGTATGTGTGCAGCCTGGGTCTTTGCTCTGGGTCACCGGCCATGCTGTGGAATCTCACTACGAGCTCGGTTATCCTCTCCTCCCTAGACACTGTTTGTACAGCTCTCGCATCTGACATCATTAAATCCCAACGGGTAGCTATTCAATCTTAGCAGAATAAGAATCTTTCGTGCAGCTCTGTTTATCAAAGTTGGAGGGAAAACTCACGCCATTTCAGCGGAACCGGTAAAACATCCGCAATATGCCCAGAACAAACAGATTACCTCACGCCAAATCCTGTGCTTGCTTTCGCATGCCTGCTCCTGAACCTTGCCTGCTCCAGCGCTGCGACTATGCCCCCATAATGCTTTATCGCCATAAGCGTGACGAACAGCACTACTATCACGCCCATCTCTATCATTATAAGGTCGCTGCTTATCGTAAGCATTATCTCGGAGATTGATACTCTTCTTATCACCAGGAATGATGCAAGCGCGATCACGAAGTCCAGCGCTACGGATATGTACGCTAGTTTCTCGAGAAGTCTCTCAATCCTCTTCACCCTCGCATGCTCGCTGTAGTACACATCATCACCGGTGCCGTGTAAAGACCAATATGCTAGCTTAAAAAGGTGAGCCAAATCAATGACTAGCGGAAGTTTTGTTTGTCGCAGGCCAGCTCCGCTGAAAAAGCCTTTTTATAGATTTCTATTGATAGGTAAGATGTGGCTGATGTAAGCGATGGCATAAGGAAGCTGCGGACAGCAATGCTGATCTATTTCGTAGCGTTCATACTCATAATCATCGGATACGTCGCTGGATTCTCTCAGGTAGTATCGTCAACAGCTGCGTTGGGAGGCTCGCATCCCTCGACCATAATGCTCTACTTGGGTCTATTCATAGCCGGATTCGTTATTTCCATCATTACACTTATTTATATGAGATCTGGATTCTCCATATTGGCTAGCGCAAACAGCAAGTACGGCCTTGGCAAGATTGGCGCGCTGCTGCAGATGATAGGCGCAATATTCTTCATAATAGCTGCCGGCCTGTTTATCTCATCACTTGTAGCCGCTGCCTCCACGTCATCAACCTCAGCCATCGCGGCGCTCGGAACCGGCATCGCCGGCACATTTGCAAGCGCGGGGCTGTATGCTGTTGGAGCTATACTTTCCTTTGTAGGTGTGATAATGCTTGTGGTAGCCTTCTTCAGGATAGGCTCAGAGTACAACAACACAGCGATAAAGGTCGGAGCAATTTTCTACATACTCTTCGCAGTCATCGGCGTGATACTCCTGTACGTCGGGCTTGGTAGTGCACTTCGCCAAAAGCAGCAGGTTAGCGTACCTCCGAGCCAGCCAGGGCGCTCTTGATACGGAGCAGCATGGCCATAATAGATTCCGGGGTAGAGAAGTTGCGCACCGGCGTACTTGTGAGCATAATTAGCGGAATAATAGGCATAGCCGCAATTGTACTTTTTTACATTTTCATCTTCATTGCCGCAGTCTCTAGCTCCACAACCGGGCACAGCTTTGGCAAATCTGCGGCTGTCGCAATCACCGCAGCAGCATTTGCCTCGCTGATTGCTGTATGCGCCGGGCTTGGCTTTTATGCTCTGCTCAACATGCGTACTGGCTTCCGCATAATGTCGAATTCAAACAGCAAGTATAAGACAGGGGTGCTCGGCACCACGTTGAGCCTATCCGGGCTGGTTCTCGCAACTGCTGGCGTCATCACAATCATAGCAGCGTACTTTGCCCTCAGCCCAGCAAACCCGTGGACGGTATCCGGATTTATACCTGCCATAATAGGAGCAGTGGTAGGGCTTGTGGGAGGCCTGCTCCTCATCATATCGTTCTACAGGGTTGGAGCGCAGTACGACAACTCGCTGGTGCAAGTCGGCGCGGTGCTGATGATCTTCATCGGCATAATCGGCATGATACTGATGTACATAGGGCTGCTTGAAATTGGCAAGAGGTAAAAGATACCTTTAAAATACTCTTTGCGGTATATACTGCAAGGCATTGCAGCAGGTCGTGTTTTTATGCCAAGTGAGTTAGACAACAAGATAATCGCAGCAATCCGAGTGCGCGGGCGCGTCAACGTGAGGCACGAAATAGCGGAGACGCTAAACAGGCTCAGGCTGAAGAGGGTGAACAACTGCGTGCTGATAAAGATGAATGATTCCTATAAAGGAATGATAGACGAGTGCAGCAGCTACATAACCTATGGTGAAGTGGACGAGCAGTCGCTCGGCAGGCTGATAAAGAGCTCCGGCATAAAGGCTGACCCGAAGGAGATACTCGAAGGCAAGTATGACATGAAGGAGCTTAAGAAGAGCCTGCCAATCAGGCTGCACCCGCCCAGACGTGGCTACAGGAGCATAAAGCGGACGGTCAAGCAGGGAGGAGCGCTAGGCTACATGGGCCCGGCGATAAACGGGCTTATCCGGAGAATGGTGAAGTGATGGTAGTAAGAAAGCAGAAACGCAGCCGCAAGTACCTTGGCTCGAGGCGCTGGGGCGTTGGCAACATAAAGAACGCAAGGGGCAAAGGAGACCGCGGAGGCGTCGGCCGTGCGGGGGCGAGGAAGCACAAGTTCACGTACATGACATCGAAGGCGAGGGACGAGATGCACAAGCATGGCTTCCACCCATGGAAACGCAGCAGGCTTGATGAGATTAACTTGATGCAGGTGAGCAGCATGTCCGCAGGCAAGAGCGAAATAGAGCTGCGCAACTACAAAGTGCTGAGCAACGGCACGCTGAGCTCGCCTATAAAGATAAGGGCATCGAAGTTTTCCAAGGCTGCGATGGAGAAGATAAAGGCCGCAGGTGGGGAGGCCATAATCATAGAGTAACGGTTCCAGTACAGGGTTTTGCATGGATTCTTTGAAGATAGCGTTCTACACCGACACATACCTGCCGGCTGTCGACGGCGTAGTCGCTTCGATACTCAACGCCAAGGAGGAGCTCGAAAGGAGGGGCCACAAGGTCTATGTATTCACTAGCGGCCACAGCATCGCGAAGCCGATGACAGAGATAGGCAAGAACGTCTATGCAGTGCATGGGGTGAGGTTCAAGGCGTATCCCCAGTACAGGCTCGCGCTCTTCCCATTCCTCACCTCGCAAAAGCTCAACAGCATAAAGCCTGACATAGTACACGCGCATACCCCATTCATGATGGGACTATCGGCGCTGGCGATGGCTAGGGTAAACAAGATACCTATAGTAGGCACCTTCCACACCTTCTTCACGCACAAGAGCGTAGTGGAGCAGTATGCTGGATCGCAGATAGCGCAGCGTGTAATGATGAGGACCGCATGGCCATATGCAAGGTTCTTCTTCAGGAGATGCAACCTGACGATAGCGCCGAGCAGGTCGACAGAGAAGATACTTAACATGCACAATATCACCAACACCGTGACTGTGCCTAACGGCGTAGACACGAGGAGGTTCAATCCAAGGAACAGCGGCATTGCCATCAGGAAAAGAATGACCGACGGCGGGAAGCAAAAGATCGTGCTTTATGTCGGCAGGATGAGTCGCGAGAAGAGGATAGACGTGATACTCAAGGCTGCGCGCATGCTGGATAGGCCAGACATCCGGTTCGTGTTCGTAGGAACTGGGCCAGCAGCACACTACTACCAGCACATGGCCATAGATTACAAGCTGAAGGAGAATGTGAGGTTCACCGGCTTTGTAAGCCAGGAGGAGCTGCCAAAGTATTATGCAGCCGCAGACGTGCTCTGCACTGCGTCTACGTTCGAGACTCAGGGGATAGTGCTCCTCGAGGCGCTAGCCTCCGGCAAGCCGATAATCGGGCCTAGCCGCCTTGCGATAAAGGAGATAATAAAGAGCGGGCGCAACGGTGAGACGTTCACGGCAGGAGACGCGCTCTCTCTAGCGAGAAAGATAGAGAAGGTGCTTGGGCACAGAAAGGCCTACAAGGAAACGGTCAAGACTGCCGAGCTCTACTCGATAAGGAACGCCACAGATACGTTATTAAATGTATACAAAGATGTAATCTCAGGCAACGGTTCCTCATACTTGATTGATGAAGCAGCGCAAAGGCGATTCGCTGGAAGAAAATGAGAATAATGTAGTAAACACGCAACAGGGCGAATCAAACCAGAGGCAGCAGAGCGGCAGCACGCTCAACAACATGATGAAGAGCTCTACAGACCCGAAAGTGCAGGAGCTAAGCAAGCAGATAGAGCTGCTCAAGAAGCAGAGGGCGGTGCAGATGGCGAAGATGAGGGAGAGCCAGTACAGGCTGAACTACAAGAAGAGTGAGCAGGAAGCTATTGCAAAGCTATCTGAAATGGAGAAAAAGAGGGGCGAGGGCCAGGGCGCCGAGTCGCTCGCAAAGCTCAAGAGGCTCAGGCACGCGATGGAGTTCAAGATATCGACCGAGTCGCTCTCGCTAGCACAGGAGAAGAGCGTAGCCAGGAAGGTAAGCGAGGTCAACGCGCAGATAGAGGTGGCTCTCAAATCAGAGAGGCTCAAGAGGAAGATGAGCCTGGTCAGCAAGGACATAGATGCCTATCAAAGCGCACTCAACGATCTCATAAAGTCGATAACCGAGACAGACACGAAACTCGACGAGCTGTACTCGGCAGTGAGGAAAGCGCTAGGCATACAGAGGCGGAGGCCGAGAGCTGCGCAGCAGCAGGGCGAGCGCAAGCCAGTGCATAAGCAGCAGGAGGTCAACCTCGAGGACATCGTCATAATAAAGAAGAGGGACACCAAGGCGCAAAAGCCGCCTGCAGGTTCATAGTGTTTACGATGAAGATCTCATTTTTTGGCGGAGCTGGCGAGGTCGGTAGAAGCTGTATAATGCTCAGCACAAAGGACACGAGCGTGATACTTGATTCAGGCGTCAAGCTCGGCGAGAAGATTGAGTACCCGCAGATCAGCGGCGACCAGCTACGGTCGATAGACGGGATATTCCTGTCGCACGCCCACCTCGACCACGTCGGGTTCCTGCCGCACATATATTCGGCTGGCTTCAAGGGGAACTACTTCGGGACGAAGCCTACGGTAGATGTGTCGAACGTGATGATAAGCGACTACATAAGGCTATCCAACCCGACGGATGTGACAAAGAAGGGGCTGCAGGAGCAGTCAAGGCATGCGAAGATAGTGGAGTACCACAAGGAATTCAGATTCAGGGACCTCACAGTGAAGTTCATACCTGCAGGGCACATAATAGGCAGTTCCCTGATAGAGGTGAGCGATGGCAGGAACAGGGTAGTATATACGGGTGACATAAACCTTACGAAGACCAGGCTGCTCGACGGGGCGGATGTGAAGGGCCTCAGGGGCGACACCCTGATAACGGAGAGCACCTACGGCGCCAGAAAGGATGTATTCCCGCCAGAAAGGAATGTGACCAGGGAGATGCTGGCTAGCATAAACGACACAATAAAAAGAGGGGGCAAGGTCATAGTGCCTAGCTTCGCAGTGGGCAGGGCGCAGGAGGTCCTCTTCCTGCTCGACGACTACATCAATTCCGGTGTGCTGCAGAAGGTGCCAATATACGTGGACGGCATGATAAACAAGGTAATGAGGATCTACAGGCACAACGTGCTTTCGTGCAGGAAGGAGATACAGAGCAAGATACTAATGAGCGACTACGACCCGTTCAAGAGCCCAAACTTCAAGCCGGTAGAGTCGAAGAGCCAGAGGAACAGGGTAGCAAGCGAGAAGGAAGCCGCCATAATCGTCACAACAAGCGGGATGCTTACCGGAGGCCCTGTGCTGTTCTATCTCTCGAAGATGGCCAGGGAGCAGCAGAACAAGATGCTCATTGTAGGCTACCAGGCCATAGGGACGATGGGAAGGGCGCTCCAGGACGGGGCAAAGGCGATTAACCTGAACGGCAACGAGCTCCAGGTGCGCATGGATATCAATACATTCCATCTATCAGCTCACGCAGACAGGCCGCAGCTCGAAAGCCTGATGGGCAAGGTGAAGGGGCTGCGCAACGTGTTCATCGTGCATGGCGAGCTCTCCAAATCGAGGGACCTCATGGAGTACGCATCCAAAAAGTGGAACGCCAAAGTGCCACTGATAAAGGAATCGTATGACATCTGAGCTTTTCTACGAGTATCGTATGCGTAGCAAAAGCATAAATAGACAAACGACGTAAGCGATAGCCAAATGTTGTGGGGCGCAATCCGGATGGCTAAAGCTAAACCTGGCAAGAACTCAAAGGAGATAGCGCAGATACACATGCTCAAGTCTATAAACCAGATGCTGAAAAGCAGCGACATGGAGAATGCGCTGATCTCGAATTCAGCCAGGGATTCAGAAACGGTGCCTGATGCTGTTGTAGATGAGATGCTCGGCAGGATAAGCGCTGATAGGGAGAGGAGCAGGGCGATACTCGATGTTGAGAAGCTCGCCGGTGAGGTGTCAAGGCGTACCGCCCAGCGGCAGAAGCCGGCGCGACGCAGTCCAAAAAGGGCTAAGCCGCAGCGCAATGCTGGCGCGAGAAGGGGAAAATCCGGTGGAAGGAGAAGGCGCTAGATAAGTCTTAAAAAAGGACCTTACAAATTGATTATGTGGGCTCTTGGCTCAATGGTAGAGCGTCCGCTTTGCAAGCGGAAGGTTGCGGGTTCGATTCCCGCAGAGTCCATCTCAGGTTCTAAGGAGCGGTCTTTTTACCATCAGTACCCTGATTCTATCAGGGTTCTCTGCTGGATTGTACAGCTCTGGATTCGCAACCTGATAGCCATGGCTCCTGAAGAAACCGATCTCGTTCTCTTCATCTGCATAGATGAGAACGTGCACTGTGCTCTTGCCGAGCAAAGAAGCTGACTGCTCGAATTTGCGCAGCAGCTCGGTGCGGAGCAGATCCTTCTTGAAATTCTCACTGACAAAAAGCAAGCTGCACTTTGCATCCTTTGTCTCATCCATCCTGGCTATCAGCACCCCGGCAAGCTCCCCATCCTGCATGGCTACCCATATCGGCCTGATAGGTTTGCAAAACTCGCCTCTGTGCTCCTTTATCCAATCGCTGATCCTAGGGTGCTGTGCCTTCAGTGATGACTCCACAAGAGCAAGCACCTCCTTTAGTCCAGACCTGGTGCAAGGCTCGACCTTCACGTCCGGTGTGGGTCTCCTCTCCCTCGTGGGAGCAACCGTCGCGGTATCCGCAGGTGAATGGTAACCGAACATAGTACCACAGACAATGCTATTTCTCAGATATTTATTAGCTACTGGAATGCCGTTGTATTTTTAAGCCTCGCCCCAAATAGTAAGAGGGGTAAGCTCGTGGCAATGGAGATAGAGCTTAGGGTCGTGCAGGTAGAACCGGAGGCTATCGCAAAGAAGCTTGCTGTATGGGCTGAGCTTCGTCAGGGTCGCAAGGACAAGCAACTCCGCCATATTAAGAAATTGAAGAAGTGATAATATGAAATTCGATAAGCTGGTCAGGGACAGGATACCGGAGATAATCGCAAAAGGCGGGAAGAGGGCTATAACGCACGTCGCGGAGCCAGAAGAGTACGAGAAAAGGCTCAGGGAGAAGCTGAAGGAGGAATCCGCCGAGTTCTACGCTAGCGGCAGAGTGGAAGAGCTCGCCGACACGCTGGAGGTGATCTATGCGATATGCGAGGCCAAGGGTATACCCTTCGCGAGGCTGGAAGACATTAGGAAAAAGAAAGCGCAGGAGCGCGGACCGTTCAGCAAGAGGATAGTGCTGGACGGCATCGAGTAAAAGTCACACCATGCCGTTGCGCAGTAGGAACTCCAGCTCTCGGTCCTTCAAGCAGTCGTCGCAGCCGCACGGCCTACTTCCAGAGCCTTCCACTTCATCCCCAAAGTCGTCCTCTCCTATAGGCCCCCCTGTCGGCAGATGAACGTCCCTGATATCGTACACTGTAGGAGGCTCCCTTGTCTTAGGCAGAGGCCCGTACTCTCTGTCAGCGTATACAGTTGGCATCGTATCATCTAATCGAACTGAGATTTAATCCTTTCCATTATTTCTTTTTCGCTCTCGTACGGCAGTGCGCGCGCCAATCCGATTTTGTTCTTGAGGTCGCCCACCCCATCGCTTATTGTTGCACTGATCTGTTCGGCGTTCTCTCCTAGCTTATCCTGTTCCTCGCTTCTGAGCAGCATTCTTAGGTAT
>JAJYWI010000004.1 GCA_021791535.1 Microcaldota archaeon | reverse complement strand
CCCTCCGTCGAACAGCCTGCCGTTGCTGTCGCGGAACATATTATAGAAACTGCCGCTGTATCTATCCGTCAATACGTGCCCCACCTCCCTCAGTATGGCTGCCCTCTCTTCTAGCAAAGGTATGTATGTGGTAAAGCCGTCCCCCAAAACGTGCTGTTGATCCGGCCTGTTGAATATCCCGGCTACTTCCCCGGCTGTGATCCTTGACAGGTAATCCCCATCGAGTATTCCATATCCTTCCTCTATCGCCCTCTTGAGCGATGCCCACATGCCATCCGCGCCTTTCCATGCCGCGGGCTTGCCATCCCTCCCCGTTCCATATATAGTATAGTATTTACTTTTCGTTTCAATGTTATTATAGCCTGAGTTTACGGTGTTGCCCAGTATAATTGAGGCTATTATCTGCTCCGTGGTAAAGCCTTCTTTGCTGTTTAGGAATACGGGGTAGTCCCATTTCGGAAGAGGCATCTCTTTCTGCGCCAACGCGGCTGCTGTTTCATCCAGCTTCCTGAAGTCTATCCAGATATTGCCCTTTATCATCGCTGTAACTGCAACGTCGTCTATGCCCGTTGTCAGATGCCACCTAAAAAGAGGCAGGGCCTGCTCCTCGTACCTAGAACGCGTTTTATCCATATTACCTCCAGATGCAATGCCCTTTCCACATATTTATACGTTTGTTTCTATGCGACCTTCGTCCAAAAGTTAGGGTTGCAGAAAGGCTTTAATATAAGGTCTGCGGCAATATAATCATATTGTGGAGGGATACCTATGGATATACGCAAGAGCCACGATGAGAACCGCGATAACCAAACGCATTTCAGTGAAGGCATTGGCAGCGGGCCTGCCGTGGCTGCCGATACGCACATTCATAATCCGCACGGCAAGGAAATGGATTACAGCGACAGGCATTTCAACCTCGCTTCAGTGAAGGCTTCCGGATACAGAGTCGACGGGGAATGGAATGCCTATATCGACCTGACAATAAGCTATCGCAGGGAGGGAGAGAAAAATTTCGACCTTGTGGTGAGCCTTAAGGAGGATGCGGTCAGATCATTGCATCATTTCTCAGAGGAGGAGGTTGTCCATGCAGGGTATTTCGCAAGGCGTATAAGCGAGGAGTTCAAAGATTATGGGAGATACAGCGAACCGATAAAGTTTGAGTTGGATCTGCCTTACCTTGTAATGTACGACATGGAGGGCGCTCCGAGGAAGAACAAGGTTAAACTCAGTCTGATAGGCGCCTACACGGAAAACGGGGGCCTTAACATAGAAACGGCCTTGCCTGACGATTTCAGGGAGGCAGTCGGGAGGCTGGGAAGCGTACCGCCCAAGATGCAGATCCGTTTATACCCTGTTTCGGACGATGCGCAGAAGACGCTCAGCGAGGTCGACTTCTATATAAATAGATGGCGTTGACGGTTGCTGTGTAGCTGCATACAATTTCTTTTATCGAAGTAAAATCCTGTATTCTGATTTCTTTTCCTTGTCCTCTAGCATTTTTCTCTCGTAAAAATGCAGAAAATCGGGAATAAATTTTTAAACATATACATTGAATAGTAATCTCGTATGATCAATATGGCGAACGTTTCTGGCAGAACGGCTATCATGAAGAAGGAAAGGTCAGGAGGGGTCACAAGCTTAGTGATCGGCAAGCATGTCTACGGGAATCTTTACGGCGTCCCTTTCAGGAACCTGACTGATGCCGCGTGGCTCACACAGACGGTGAAAGATGCTGCGGCAGCTGGCGGGGCGCACGTTATCGACACCATGGTTAAGAAGTTTCCCGCGCTCAATGGTTTAGAGGGCGGCGTCTCGATAATCGCACTCCTCGAGGAGAGTCATATCTCGCTGCATACATGGCCTGAGGGCGACTACGCGACACTCGATGTCTACACATGCGGCAGGGAGGCAGACCCGGAGATAATATTCAGCCGCATAACCGAAGTCCTCAAGCCGAAACACTTCAAGATATTCAGGAGCGACAGGGGCCTTATCAGATTAGGAGGCGTAGTAGCGAGGCACCATTGACAATTATGGCAATGGCTTACCTAATCTCCACTACGTATTTATAGATTTGCCAACAAATCTATCAAGTTGAAATTCATGGATGGAGAAGCGCAGAAGAATGTTGGTGCTGAAGAAAAAACGACTGCTTCCACCCTTGGCGAAATCTCCAAGATCCTGCACGGCAGATACGCCTTTGCCCTTGCTTTTGTGATCGTGCTCCTCATTGCGGTATACATGCGCGTAGGCATGCTGCAGTACCAGGGGCTCTTCGAGCCCGACGGCTTCTATTTCTATACTATAGTAATGGACGCCATACACCATGGAGGGATAGTGCAGGGCTACAGCCCGCTCTCCAGCTTCCCGGTGCATACGCCAAGGGGGGAGGAGCCCGGAACTCCTTTTCTCTCGGCTTTCGCATACATACTGTTTGGTGGGGCTGTCAGCTCCCTTACGATCATGAGGCTCATGCCTGTTCTCTTCGGCGTCCTTGAAGTAATCGGCGTATATTTCGTTGCAAGATATCTGTTCGACAACCGCGCGGTTGGCCTCATTGCGTCTTTCCTGCTCGCAATTTCCAGTGGCAACATAGCAAGGACCGCGGCCCTTGTGTACAGGGGCGACAGCTTCATAAGCCTTATCGCGATAGTAGTCGTACTGCTGCTTCTGAAATCCCTGAAGGAGAAGGAGCCAAAGAAGTATTGGGCATACGCAATCCTATCTGGTTTTGTACTTAGCCTTGGCATACTCATTTGGACCGGTTCGCCGTTCATTGTCGCCACATATCTGGTCGCGGCAGGACTGCTGCTGGCTTACTCGTTCGTATTTGACGACAAGGAGCTGATGCGCAAGAACCTCGCGCTGGCTGCGGGGTTGCTGCTGGCTTATCTGCTCGAGCACGCGTATGTGTACACGCATCTCGCCAACGGAGGCATAACGCTTTTTGGCATCGGCTTCATCGGCCTTTACGTTCCGCTGCTCATCGGGGATTTCCTAGTAATAGGGATCTCAAGGATGAATATTCAGGCGCTCAGGAACCCTTTAGGCAGGCTCGCGCTCTTCTTCTTCCTTGCCCTCGTCGTCCTGCTTATCATGTACTCCGTTCTAGGTTCGGTCTTCAACGGCATAATAGCCAACACGGGATACACGGTCCCGACCAACGTGCTCAACAACGCCAACTCCAGCAAGAGCCAGGTGATAAACACGGCAGTAGGCATAACTACGCAGGAGCTGCAGAAGCCGAGCTTCGCATTCCTGTTCGCAAGCTTCAACATCTCCCTGTTCTTCGCGCCGCTGGGCATTATAATATTCCTTGTGCTCGGAGGGAGCTTCATCGCGGCCAGAAAAGTGCACATAGGCAGGATCGGCGTATTCTTGAATGAGTCCTTCCTAGTGCTCCTCTCGTACCTCTTCGTTACCTCGTACCTGCAGGCCGGGGCGATAAGATGGAATTCCCTGGTATCCCTGCCGATTGCGATCTTTGCCGCTTACGGCATATATGCGGTCTACGCACTCTCTCGCGATAAAAAGATAAATAGCAAGAAGTTGATGGTAGCCGCGGTTGCAATACTCGACGTGCTGGTGGTATACTTCTCGGTGAACAGCGTAACCCCGGACCTCAAGGCAACAGGCCTGCCTTCAATCGTAGCGGCTGCGGTAATTGTGAACCTTATACTCGCATATGTTATAGTTGAGGGCGTGCGTGGTGTCCTCAAGAATAACCTGAACCTCAGGAATGTCTATTTAGGATTCATAATCGCCCTGCTTATTTTCAATGTTTATACCGCGGCGCTACAATCTTACACGGCAACGCAGGCCGACGATGTAAATCCGCTCTTCCTGCAGGCAATGAGCTGGATGAAGAACAACACGCCGGCCAATTCCACAGTAATAACCTTATGGCCTGACGGAAGCGTTGTTGAAGCCTGGGCAAACAGATCCAGTTACATGGACAGCGTAGCCGGAGAGAACAGCACCCGCATCTACCACTTCTCGCGCTTCCTGTTCAACACCAGCAACGACCCGCAGTACTTCTACAGCATAGGAAAGCCGGACTACCTTGTAGTAAGGAATTTCTGGTTCGCCGAGCTTGGAGGTATAGCGCAGGAAGGGCTTGTAACCAACGCAAGCGCTTACGGCATCGACACGTTAAGTTCCATGAACGTAAGCAGGACAAACAGCACGCTTGTGTACACATTCGGCTCGAACACTCCGCCGTATTATGGCGCGAGGGTGGAGGGCATGAACGCCGCCAACAATACAATACTGGCGGGCGGATTCGTTGACCAGAACAAAGGGGCATTCTATCCCGTCAAGCATGTCATATTCTTCGACTCGACCAACGGCGGCTATTCTATACTCAACTCCTCCCTCAACAAGACGCTCAACTACACCGTCATGATCTCATACTCCAACAACAACATAACAGGCGCAAGCATACTCGGCCCGGATATGCCTTCAAGCAACCTCTTCAAGTTCACGATCTTGTGCAACTACCAGGAATGCCCGTTCGACAGCAGCAGCGCCTCGCTGGATCTTGTCTACTCAAATTCAGACACCAAGATATTCAAGATACTCTACAACAGTACGCAGTGACTACGTGGCGCCCCCGCGCACGCTCTCTCCGGCTCCCTGGCGCATGAGGAAACGCGCATTCATATAGGATAGGAATTCCTCTACGTCGGTGAGGTTTGTTGCGAGTTTAAATGTCTGCTCTATCCTTTTTTTATCGTATTCGTCGTAATAATGCTGCATGTAGTTTCTGTGCTCCCTCCTTTTCATAACCTGATCCCTGACCTCATCCTTTATCTTGTGTATGTTCATTAGTTTCATGTAGTCGCGGACCTCTGCGAACGGGTTGTTAAGCAGGACCACGCTTACCATCTTTATCTCCTGGTTGCTTATGAGTTCAAGTTCTCTTTCTATAGCTCTCCGCGTCTCTACTGGCGCATCCCTGAATGCCTGATATTCATATCCCGCTTCCATTCCGTATTTCGATGTCTCTGTCCTCAGCTCAGTCAGGTATTTGCGCATTTGCATACCCAGGGACGCGATGGAACCCTCCACGGTCTCGTAGTCTGAAGTCTTTTGCACCTCAAGCACCTGATACTGCTTTGATTACCAGATATAAATTTTTTGCGTTCTTGGTTTTGAGAGTTCCGGCTGCCTTTGCCTGCTGGTGTCACGTCCTGGAAGTGCAAAAGTAATTTAATTAGTCTATCAGAAGGTAGCATATGGATCTTCTGCTATTCGTGTATTCTCTGCTGCTCGACACATCTGCGTCGTGGCTGAGGATGTTCGCGGCCCTCTTCCTCTCAATACTCATAAGCATCGGAGTGGGCATATACGCTGCTGTCTCCAGGAGGGCTGAAAGTTTTATACTGCCAATAGTCGACATCCTACAGACGTTGCCCATACTTGCCTTCTTTCCGTTTGTGATTTATGTGTTCGTTTTCCTGCTTCCGGGATACATAGGCATCAACGCTGCTGTAATCTTCCTTATAGTAACGAGCATGGTGTGGAATATCATATTCGGGGTTTATGAATCCATAAAGACACTGCCTGTAGAGTTCGCAGAACTTTCCGGCCTATACCATCTGCGCTTCTTCGAAAAGATGAAGAGGATATTCATACCGGCTGCAATGCCAAGGGTAATGGAACAGTCCGTGCTATCGTGGTCCATAGGCCTTTTTTACCTTGTCACAAGCGAGATATTCTCTATCGGCAATGCAAACTATGCAGTCAAGTACGGCATAGGGGTAGCGCTTTCCAAGCTCGCGTTCTCCGGCAATTACTCCGGTTACGTGCTCGGCCTCTTTATTTTCATCGCTTTCGTAGTCGCGACGCGATTCCTCTTCTTCAGGCCGCTGGAAAAGCACTTCACCAGGTATAGCAAGGCATCCGAATCAGGCGGCAATACCAGGAAGCATTTCGCAATGCACCTTGGGTTTTGGAAGGCTTTGCACCACCTGCCGCGATTCAAGACATTGCCGCACAGGAATAACAGAGCCGTGGCCTATGCTAAAGTGGAGGAGGTCCATGCACTGCGGATAAAGGGGCTTAGGAGAGGCGCTGGTGCGCTTGCCCTGCTGGTCGCTGCACTTGTTGCCGCATACCTTGTGTCCAGGTACCCGTATCTGCTGGGCTACGAATACAGCGTGATCACTGCACTCCTCGCCTCGCTTGCTAGAATCTGGCTCACCTTCGCGCTGATTGTGGCTGTTGCGCTGCCTATGTGCGTCTACCTTGTCTTCATGTCGCGCCATAGGGAAGGTTACCTGACTTTCTTCCAGATAGTCGCCTCTATACCTGCTACCATACTCCTTCCAATAATCGTAATACTGTTCAAGGGCTACCCCTTCCACGGTGAGCTTGTAGCGATATCTATATTTTTCCTGAGCGGAATCTGGTATATAATATTCGGGGTAATGGCAAGCTCGTCTAACATCCCGGCCGAAGTCATGGAGGTCAAGAGGCTCCTTGGGGTCAAGGGCAGGAAGGCATGGAAGAGTATCTATATGGGCGCGCTGCTACCTGGATTCATCACAGGAAGCATAACAGCCATCGCTGCCGAATGGAACGCGAGCATAGTCGCCGAATATTTCACCACCACCGGAATAAGCGGCAGCAGCGCGGTCAGTTCAGTCGGAATAGGCATA
>JAJYWI010000024.1:2415-36576 GCA_021791535.1 Microcaldota archaeon | reverse complement strand
CGATCTACATGTTCGCCATCTGATTCCAAAGCATCAGGGCAGAGCAGCTCACTAACGTACAATGCCGAGCCGACGAGCACCACAAACTACTGCTACATAGTCAAAGACTCTGCCTCACCTCCAGACACCGCCAGCTCGCCGACCGACACCGTGGAAGTATACTCCTCGTACCAGCTGCCCCCAACCATTTCCTTCTCACCAAGCGCATACGTGACATGGGGCGAGAATGTCGTAATAACCGGCACCTGCACCAGCGGCGACAACTGCGCGATAATAGGGCCTGACGGGAGCCAGATTGCGAATGCGATATCTATAGTAACAAATACTATAAATACGAACTCCCTCACATCAAGCCCTGGCGGCGCCGCCACATTCACATTCAATGCGAAGGACCTGAGCACTGGCACGGAGGGCAGCGGCTATAACCTGTACGTCGGCAGCACCCCTCCGCCACCAGTGCCTACCCAGCAGCTCACAGCTACATACCTGCAGGGAAGGCTGAGCGGATATGTACTTATACCGTACACGTACACGGAGCAGTTCTCGTACAGCGACTCAGGCTCGCTAACCGGGTCCACTGGACCTTCTGGCGACTGCACTACCAGCCTCTCCATAACCGGCGGCTTTGCAACCCCTCAGACCTTCACCAGGGCCATTGTCGTGCCTGCGAGCAGCACACTCAAGGAGCAGCTGCAGGGGGGGCAGCTGATAGCGCAGTATCAGAACAACCAGCAGTACTATACTGCCAATCTCTCTGACCAGGGGCTTATCATGCCCCCGGTGATAGACCTAAAGCTCTTCACAAATAGGATTCTCGGCGAGATATTCATAAACCAGACGGTCGGGCCTGAAGGCTTCTCCAGGCTGGTCCCGTTCGGGTCTTCATGCACTTCCTGCAGCGGCACCCCATATGTGCCTGCGCCGCTGGTCTTCAACGCAATACACCTGCTGAACTACTCCCAGATAGTGTACGGGCAATACTCACCAAAATACGGCTCATTCAGCGGCTACTCCGCTGAGGCCGCCTCCGGACCGCCACTCAACCCGATAACACCGCACAAGAACGTGGCGACATCGCTCAACGCCAGCTGGCAGATAGAATACAGCAGCAGCATGACGTTGAACGGTCCTGTTTATGCCTATGGCATAACGATAGACCCCGGCGTGGTCATAACAACAGACGGATACCCGATGGCGGCGCTTGACTACCTAACTGCAGAGCCTGGCAGCAGCATAATAGGCGGCACCGCCAACGATGGCGGTGCCTATGGCGCATCAGGGCAGAGCCTTCCGGCGTCGTATGGAGGATCAGGCGGCGGCGGCAGTTCGACCGGCTCATCGGGCGGCAGCACCCTCGCCCCCGGCGGAGGCATGAACACACCAGGCACAAGCCCGGCCCTGCCGTCGCAGCCGAGCTCCTCGCTTGTCGCATCGCTGGGTTCAAGCATAGCCGCGTACCTAACAGGAGCGGGCGGTGCATCTGGCTCCTACACGAGTGTAGGAGGCGACGGCTCCTACGGCGTTTACCTGCAGGCTGACAGCCTGGAGCTCTCAGGCGCAACGGTGAACGCCATGGGTCAGGGGGGCGGCGCAGGATCCGGAGGAGGCGGCGGAGGGGTGATAGTGCTTGTGCACGGGGCGTCCTTCTCACAGCCGAGCAGTGAATACTATGGTGGCGGAGCTGGTGGCGGCGGAGGAGGCGCAGCAGGCGGCTCAGGGAACGTCATGGTCTTCGACGCCGTGACAGGTGGCGTACCTATACAGCTCGCCCAGGTCAACGCGCTGCCGCTAATAGGGGCTGCCTGCAACAGCATAAACTGCAACAGCGTGCCTAACTATTACTATAATCTGGGAAGCGCGAAGACGGACCAGCAGTGCCCGTTCTCGAACATCTTCTGCGGAAACAGCATATTCGGTTATTCAGCTCAGGTCGGAACAATAGGTGCGCTGCAGCTGTTCTCCGCCCTTGAGGTGTATGTCAGCGCCCTGATGCCGGCGCTGGACCTGACGTACAACAATGGCATAGAGGGCTACAACAGGATAAACTACACGTTTGTCGACGAGTTCAACAACACAATAAACATGCCGTTGGATGCCGACCTCGCCAACATAACTACAATAAACCTTAACGCGGCTACAACAATAAACGCGCTGGACACCAACGAGACAACCGTGAGCGTAACCGGCACAGCCGCATATTATCCGAATTTATTCTCGGCGACGCCGTCGCCAGTCCCACCAGGCAGCCCGATATACCTGTATTACGACACAAACATAAACTTCTACCAGCCTGGCGGTGAAGTGTTCACGAACCCGGATTCCTACTACATATACGCAGAGCAGTGCGCATTCGCGCCCACGCTCCCATGTGAGTTCGCAGACCCTGTCCTGACGACAAACCCGCCTGCCGGGCAGGGCGCCATAGGCTCAACTGAGGCCAACGTCATAAACTTCAATACGCAGTACAACTCGATAGGGGAGTGCTCGCCGCCTCCTAACAGCCTGCTGCTGCCTACTAGCACAAACACCGAGGAGTGCAATATCTATCCGAACAACCCGTTTGGGCTGCCGCAGACCGGCCTCAGCGCCCAGGGCAATCGCGAGTACTGCGTACCATACTTCCAGGACGGCAACGGTGTCCTCACATCGCAGCTCGGGCTGATGGCGATAGTCCCGACAACAAGCACGGGGCAGTTCAGCTACACGTTCAACGTGTGCGGCACAGGAACTGGGCGCGTGACTGCGAGCTATTACGGTTACCCGCCAGGGCAGCCCAGCATATTCCTCCAGCAGCCGATCAGCCAGAGCAAGCTCATGCCTACAAAGGCCTTCATATCAAACCCTGACTATTCCATAAGCAACGGCAATGTAATCGGAATGTACGTGTTGCAGAACTGCGGCGGCGGGGTGCCATGCGACATAGCCTCAAACGACCCGCTGATCTACACCGATGAGTTCAACTACTCGATAAGCCCGAACCAGACCGTTGTGTCGTTCCCGATAGGCAGCTATCTGCTCTCCTTCGGAAACACCGCTGCGCTGGCGGCGCTGCTCGCCATGCTCGGCATAGTCGGATATGTCCTTATCAGGGGAATGCTGCCGCGGACTTAGACGTCAGTAAACGCACCTTGAGTTAGCTATTTATATCTTGGAAGCCATATAATATCAGGGCGGTAGGATGCTTCAGGTTGCGCTAAGCATAGGTGCGATATACGCATTCATACCTATAGTCATAATCATAATCCTTATAGCGGCCGCTGCCGGCCTCACAAGGGGAAGCGACCTTTTCGCCGTGTTCGGCATAGGCGCGCTCATGGGCATAAAGGGAGCCACGGCAACCGGAGGCGCAGGCAGAGGGCTCAAGTCAGGGTTAAACATCCCGAAAAGCACCATCAAAGCTGCAAAGAAAACAGGAGGCGCGGGTAGTTTTGGCAACAAAGTTGTCAAAAAAGCGTATTACAACGTGAAAAACCCCGGTGCTCATCCTGAAGCTGCACATGTCGAAGCGCTCGCTACCGCTGGGAAAGATGCACAGCTCCGCGGCATCACACCAACGCCAGCACAGGCTGCAGCGATGGCCGCGGTGGCCACAGTTGGCGGAACGGCTGTTGGCATGGAATACAATAGAACGAGGCTTGTCGAGCAGGCGACCCCCAATGGTCCATCTAAGGCAGCCGAGCCAAGGATAGCAAGGAGGACCACCGACGACCGGCAGATCGGAGAGATACGGAGCAAGTACACCGATAGGTGGGGCAATCCGCTCTTCAGAGCCAACATCCCCATTGTAGGGCTGGCGGCTGCCGGGGCGGCACGCCTTTATGACAGACTGCCATCCCAGAGAGGAGCTGCGGCCCAACGTCGCGCCAGCGAGGAAAGCCTGAGTGCGCACACAGCAGCTAATAAAAAGCTGAAAGGCGACAGGGAAAAAATGATTGTAGACGAGTTCATTAAGGAGATGCAGCGCGCTGGCCAAAAGCCTCTCAGTAGCAATGCGCTGGCAATGGCCGTGCTTCGCGGCAAGGTCTCGGAAGAGCGCATAAGGCGTCTCGGCAAGCGTGGAGCCCCGCCTCCCCCACCCGCATCGCATGACTAAGACCTCTTAACTATCTCGTTGCCTATGCTCTCCCCTGCGGTTATGCCAGGCAGTATTACCCAGGATGCGCCGGCCTTGTCGAGCTTTGGCATATTCTCTTCGTCTACCACTCTCGATATGACCTTTATTTCAGGGTTTGCGTCCTTGGCGGTTATGGCTATGAGCGCATTCTTAACATCATCGTCATCGCATGCGACCACGTAAGCGGCCCTGTCTATGCCTGCATTCTTGAAGGAGTCGTCGCCGCGCACTGTGCCAACAACCGCGAGCATATCCCTGCTGTAGAGCTTAGAGGCCTGCAACTGGTTTTCCGCCAGCACAACGAATTTAATGCCAGCCTTACGCATCTCCTCCGCCAGAGTCCTAGAGAAGTTGTTGTACGGCACTATTATCGCATGGCCTTTCAGGCGCCTTATCTTTGAAACACTGAAGTATTCGCTTATGTTTATGCTTCTGAGCAGCTGAGTGAACCATGTGGCAAGGAAGACGGTGAAGAGGGCGAATACGAAGGCGTCAAGCAGGCTAGCCACAAGCACGAATGGCGTGTCTGCGAGGCTTGCGGGTATTATGTCGTAGTAAACGTAAAGCGCAGCGAGCAGGTTCCACACCAGAGATAGCCCTATCTTCACTCCGGCTGCCGCAGTCAGCACTACCGCGACAGTGAAGAGCAGCATGGCAGCAGCGAGCAATATGTAGTTTGTATTCCTCCTCTTTATCAGTACCATCATCTCACCTTGGATCTGATGTAGCTGCCGAGCTCTATGCCAGTCAGCACCTCTGGTATGACAACCTGCTCAGCCCCGGCCCTCTGCATCTTTGTCATTATGTCCTCTTCTGACACCCTCGACACTATCCTGACATTAGAGTTCAGGTGCCGTGCGGTAACTATGCCGAGCAGGTTAGCCGTATCATTCTTTGTCGCAAATACAACTGCCCTGGCGCGCTCTACCGCCGCGCTTTTCAGCACGTCCTCGTTCGTGAAATCTCCGTTTATCGCTATGTAGCCCCTGTCGTGCAGCATTTCTACCACATCCTGGTTGATGTCAACGACCAGAAACCTCACCTTGTGTTCCTGCAGCTCATTGCAGAGCCGTTCAGACATCTTCGCGTATCCGCACACGATTACGTGGTCCTTGAGCCTCCTAGCAGCTATCGTGTTAACCTTCGAAAGCAACGCCGTACCTGTTATTATCTCAATTATAGCAGCGAGGGCGAGACCAACCGCCACTATCTTCGCTATTCCGTCTATTACTGTTATAAGTATTATCTCATCGAAGGCCGTGCTGAAGGCAGGGGCCAAGGCATTCAGGGCAGGGCCGACATTTATTCCTATAGCATCGAACATTGATGCTATCGTGTAGTATGCCGAGAGATATATGCTGTGTGATATGCTGTAGACTATGTAAAGCGTGGCAAGGCCGAAGATGAGCGCGGCTATAGCAAGCCCTACGAGAGTCCTGCCGGCTATGCTCTTCCTCTCGATCTCTGGCACATTCACATGCGCACCTACTTCAGGAGCTCCCTGACTATCTCCTTGCTCGCGGTCTTCTGCGGCATCACGATGTAATCCGCGCCTGCGTCCACAAGCTTCTCCCTGACGAAGTCATCGTTGCTGCGCGTAGCTATGAATATCTTCTTGTTGAGGTCCCTTGCGGTCAGCACAGTGAAGAGGTTCTTTGCATCGTTGTCCATCACTACGGCTATGGCCTTCGCATTCATTATTCCGGCACTGCGGAGCGTCCTGGACGCCGTCGCATC
Organism: Microcaldota archaeon; assembly: GCA_021791535.1. Taxonomy (GTDB): domain Archaea; phylum Micrarchaeota; class Micrarchaeia; order Micrarchaeales; family Micrarchaeaceae; genus JAJZAB01. The sequence goes on along the minus strand of JAJYWI010000024.1, from coordinate 30,725 downwards.
GCCGTTTATGACCTTGTAGCCTAACTCCTCTGCCCTTGCTGCCGCACGAGGGTCAATCTCCACTACGACGAAACCTATATTGTGTTCCAGGAGTATCTCAACGACCTTGCGGCCCACCATGCCTAAGCCGCACACGATCACGTGGTCGCGTATCTCGAAACGTTTTTCAGCCATAGAACCACGTCCAATGCCTAACTTAATATGCAAAACAAGCCTTTAAATTGCGATGTGTGATGGCCTATCCATGATGGGATTGGCTTTGGCAAATCCTCCAAGCCTGGTATAAAAGTAAGCCCTCTCCCCACGCCATATATCATATCTTAAGAGTGGGGCCGGTCTCCCCTCTTCACGTAACTCCGCCCTATATTGAACAAATTCAAGTTATGAACCAGCCCTATTAGAAATGGGTTTTAATATCGTATTTTCAACGCTTTCTATACCTTGTACTATGGTATGGGCCTTTGAAATCGCCTGTTTCTGAATAATGCAAAGTATTTATATGTGTTTGCACATAATTATATGTGTGATATGTATGGTCAACATAACACTATCAGTACCTGTAGAACTGTTCAAGGAAATGAAAAGACACAAAGAGCTGAAGTGGAGCGAAGTAGCCAGGCAGGCCATAAAGCGGAGGCTCGAGGAGATCCGTGCAGCGGACAGGCTCCTTAGCAAGAGCGAGCTTACCGAAGATGACGCAGAGAGGATAGGGCACGAGATAAAGCACGAGATTCGCAAAAGGCTAGTGCATGAGGCTCATAACTGATACTAATAGGATAATAGCCGCGCTCATCAAGGATGGAGCAAGCAGGAAGGTAATACTCTCTAACAAATTCGAGCTGGTGACCGCAGAATTCACAAGAAAAGAGCTTCGCGAACATAGGGTCGAGATACTAAAAAAGGCAAAAATATCCGAAAAGGATCTTGATGGGCTACTTGCCCTGTTTTTCAAACGTATATATGTTGTTGATGATTCTGCGCTTAAGGTAAAGTTTGAAACCGCGATGAAGATAATGGATAAGATAGATCCGGATGACACGCCGTTTATCGCGTTAGCACTTTATATAGACAATGACGGCATATGGAGTGACGACAGACATTTCAAGATGCAGAAAGTGATATCAGTTTTTACCACCAGCAATCTACTAAAGATTCTTAGTGAAGGATAACCTACAGATTCGATCCGGGTCTCCGACGACAAGAATCCGCATTAGCTCCACCCAGATTCGAACTGGGGTTCCCAGGTCCAGAGCCTGGTGTCCTTGACCACTAGACGATGGAGCTGCGCAACTATATTATTTGCTAACCTATTTTATACCTGTTGCCCAATCATTATTGATGATGCGCGAGAACACCACCTGGCATATCGAGGTCAGGGACATTATCATAGCCGATATTGTGCTTATCATAGCCATGTCGCTCACCCTCTCTGGTGGCATATTCGGAGCCGGCAATTCGAAATTCGCAGGCAACTTCCTGCTCCTCCTCCCGATAGCTGCGATAGGCGTGACGCTGAGCTTCGTCCTCCACGAGCTGATGCACAAATTCGTAGCGCAGCACTATGGTGCAATAGCTGGCTTTCGCACCTCATTCATGGGCCTCGGCATAACCCTCGCCACTGGCGCGTTCGGCTTCCTCCTTGGCATACCTGGAGCTACGATGATATACGCCCATAATTTCACTAGGAGAGAGAACGGCATAGTCTCGCTTGCAGGCCCGCTCACGAATTTCGTCGTGTTTGGCGCGTCGCTCGTGCTCTTCTACATTCTCGCCCCTTCCGCAGGTTCCTACATTGGCGAGGCGCTCTACTTCATAATATTCATAAGCATACTCCTTGCCTTCTTCAACATGCTTCCGATATTCCCGCTTGATGGCAGCAAGGTGCTTGCGTGGAGCGCGCCGATCTACCTCACCACCATGGGCACGATTTTCGTGCTGATGCTGATATTCACCCCGATACCGCTATCAACGATAATATTCATGCTTGTGATAGCCCTTTTCTTCTCGCTATTCTACAGACGCGCATTCTAGGCAAGGTATTAAAGGTTTAGTACAGCACTATACTAAAGGCGGTATTCATGGCAGACGACGCGCCACCATCGACTAAGACGACGATAGATTCTCTGGTCGAGCTACTCAAGAAGAAAGGAAAGATGGATCTTGCTTCCGTGTCGGTGGCTCTAGGAGTCGACCAGTCGATAGTGGAGAACTGGGCCAAGGTGCTTGAGAAAGGCAACATAGTCAAAATCACCTATGAAGTAGGAAAGATGTTCCTCACCATATCGACGCTCTCCGCAGAGCAGGAGGCGACGGAGCACTCAAGGGCCGAGGCAGAGATCTCAGGGCTGATGGCGCAGAGCGAGTCGCAGATGCTTTCCCTAGACAAGCTTACAGAGACACTAGAATCGATAAAAGGGTCTGTTGCGACCGCAGAGAAGGCCGAGGCCAGCGAGATGCCGGAAATACGCCGCGCAATCGCCGACCTCAACAGCATATATGCAACAGTTGAGCAGAGGAATAGAGGCTTTGAGCAGATGGCGAAGAAAGCCGAGCAGATATATGACGAGATAAACAAGAGGGTCATCGAGCTCAGTACCAGGCTCGGCGGCATAAGCGGCGAAGGAGGCGCGAAGGGCGTCGACGACGCCCGGCAGGAACTCGAATCCATATCTAAATCGATTGCAAGCATAAACTCCCAGATATCCGCGGTCGGCAAGAGCAGCTCCGAATCGATGGACCAGATAAGGAGGAGCGTGATAGAGCAGTCCAAGGCGCTGGAGAGGCAGATAGAGCAGTCTAAGAAGGAGATTGACGCTAAGCTAAATGAGTACGCAAAACAGGCTGACACCGTAGAGCGCCAGCTCAAGGACCGCGTCAGAGCCATAAGCTCCAGCGTTGAGGAGCTGAACAGCTTCTCCAAGGAACGGGAGAAGCAGCTGCGTAGGCTACGCGATTCCAGGGTCGAACTCAACAACTATTACATGAAGATGAGCGAGGAGCTCAACACGCAGAAATCATCAGCAGCAGCCATATCAAAAGAGATAAGCGAGAAGGTCGCGAGGCTGAAGTCCGGTTTCGGCGAAGCCGCAGAGATCGACGATACTCTTAGCACGCTAAAGAGCCAGATGGCAGGCCTGGAGAGGGAGATAGCAGACGCTCGCCAGGACGTAAACGACATAACAAACAAGCTGCGCGCCCTCAGTGCGCTCTCATCAGCAACCACCGAGCAGAAGACGGCGGCGTTTAGCGACCTGCAGAAGCGGGCATCAGCTGCAAGATCTAGGGTCTCTAACATAGAGGACAAGGTGGGGAACGCCGAGTCTGCTGCAGGCAAGATAGCTGGCAAGAAAAAGAAGTAGGTAGTTTGATTGGAGCAAAAAGACGCAGAAAATGTTCTTGCTGAGTACAGCCTTAATGCCAACGGCATGCCGATAAATGTAAGGATAGCACAGACTGACGATTACGTACCGATATACAACATGAGCATACCAGGGCTGAGCGACCCGACCAAATTGCTCCTTTTCTCCCTAAGGGGAGAGCTTGTCGCAATGGTGACAGTTGACACTACGCGTATACAGGACAGGAAATACCTGGATGAGATAAACAGGAAGTACGTCGAGACGAGCAGCATACTGATAGACAAGTACCTGCCAGGCACCTCTCCAGAAACAAAATCGCTCTTGATCGCCTACATAATAAACATGATGTTGGGGCTCGGTGACCTCGAGGCACCGTTGGCTGATGATAACCTTGAGGAGATAACCGTCAACGGCTCAGCGAACATGATATGGGTGTTCCACAAGCAGTTTGGCTGGTGCAAGACAAACATGAAGTTGGCCAGCGAGGAGATGATATATGATTACGCTGAGCAGATAGGCAGGCGGGTTGGCAGGGAGATAAACAACCTTTCTCCGCTCATGGACGCTGTGCTGCCCGACGGCTCTAGGATGAACGCCACGCTCTACCCCGTTTCGCAAGTCGGCAACACCATCACAATAAGGAAGTTCGCGAAGAACCCGTGGACAATGACTGCTATGATAAAGAACCAGACGGTGAGCTCAGAGATAGGCGCGGTAGTGTGGCTGTGCATACAGAACGAGATAAGCCTTTTGATATCGGGAGGTACTGCAAGTGGCAAGACCAGCCTGCTCAACTCCTCAAGCATATTCTTCCCGCCGAGCCACAGGGTCATATCTGTCGAGGAGACCAGGGAGCTCACTCTGCCCAGCTTCCTCCAATGGGTGCCTATGGTCACCAGGCAGCCTAACCCCGAAGGCAAGGGAGAGGTGACGCTTTACGACCTTACAATAAACGCGCTTAGGCAGAGGCCGGACATAGTCGTTGTGGGGGAGATAAGGGTTAAGAAGGACGCCGAGACCCTCTTTGAAGCGATACACACAGGCCACGCTGTGTATGGTACCGTGCACGCCGATAACGCGCAGGATACCATAGTGAGGCTAACAAACCCCCCGATAGAGGTCCCGAAGATAATGCTGAACGCGCTTGGAGCCGTCATGGTCACATTCAGGCACAGGAGCAAGGGCATAAGGCGCATACTCGAATACGGCGAGGTGCTCAGGAGCGGGGATGTCAACGTGCTGTACAAATGGAACCCGAGGAACGACAGTTTTCCGCAGATAGGTGATATGACGAGACTGGCCGACACGCTGATGCTGTATTCCGGATATACCGCGAAGGAGATAGACGACGACATAGTGGAGAAGGCATCCATCCTCGACTGGATGGTGAAGAACGACGTCGTGTCAGTGGACGACGCTGGGTTTGTAGTTGCCAACTATTATAAGAATAAGAGCAAAGTTCTGGGCATTGTAAGGGACAATGCAGCATTTTCGAGAGATATATTTTAATGGTTGCAGAGTGAGTGTGGAATCCCACACCGTTCATTGGCGTGATGAAAGCGGACCGCAGAACAAAGGTATATGAACATGAATGATAATATAAACAACATGGATTCCACAATGGCGTATAAATCAAGGTTATACCAGAATCCTAAACTACAGGTGGATATAGGATTTCAGTTGTTTATCCCGAAAGGCTTCTGCAGCAAACTTCTTGAAAAGGCAAAAGAGGGGTATGCGAAGGATAAAGGATTTGGAATAAAGAGAAGGTTATCAAATAAAATAATAAAGGATATCATATCGGAAAACAAGGATTTTCTCAAACAGAGGAAGCCCACACCGTTTATTGATGGGAGGATGTCACATGGCTGACCAAGCGGCAGAGAGCGCGTACGCCAAGCTGCTGAAGCGGATAGAGCAGATTGAGGGCGCGGCTAGCTCTGCGGGGAACCCAGCTGTGGATATATCTGGCAGTTTCGCCTATGAGCCAGACAGGAAAGCGCCATCATACAAGGATATGCTTGCTGTGATAAACGAAATAGAGCGGGTCAAAGCGAGGGTGCCGAAGGCCGCACCCGCCGCGCAGACTGTAGCCCCACCGCCGCCGCAGGTGAAGCAGGAGGAGCTTGCGCAGCTGCCGACAGAGCAGAAAGAGGGGGCAAACTTATATGCTGGTAAGGAGCTTGTCGAGCTTGCAAAATCTCTGCCTGTAAAGATACCCAAAATCGGCAAGCACAAACTGAAGAGGGAGAAAGCTGCGAACCTTGTGCTGCCTAACCTCTCGCTCATTGACCAGGTCGCGGAGCTGGAGCGCCTCCTCGACGCCATAAACGCCAAGGCGCTGCGCGGCGACGAGCTCGATACCGTTGCCAGCGAGCTATACGGGCTCGTTGAGCAGGTCAATGCTGAGAAGAAGCAGCTCAAGAAGGGCAGGTTGCCAAGCGCTGATGAATACCAGCTGATGGAGCTTCGAGACCAGAGGATAGAAGCGGTGGCTGCCGCGCTAACGAGCGCGGAGAAGGCAGGTGAATGATTGGGGCTTTTCAAGAAAAAGGAAATTAAAGTGATAAATGTAGAGGGCAAGAGGATAGAGCTGCAGCCTAAGCCGAAGAAGGGGCTGTCTGCGCTGTTCGGCGGCGGGGCGAAGCGGCAGCCGAAGCCCCAGCAAATCGTTGGACCTGCCGCCCAGCCGCAGAGGCCTGTCCCACAGCCGCAACAGAGACCGGCCCCCCAGCCAGTGCAGCCTGCTGAAAAACCAGCGCAGCCGCAACAGTCACAGCAGCAGGTGCAGAAAAAAATGCAGAGCCGTGCGTCAAGCGCGTGGCGCCACTACATAGAGAAGCTAGCGATAAAGAACAGGAAGATAGAGCCTATGCTGTTGCAGAGGCGCATGAGGGAGAGCCTCTACGATTTCATACAGCGCATGTTAATAGCATCGATAATAGTCGCGGTCGTCATAGCTGCGGCTATGCTGCTTGTCCTTGTGAAGGCCGGAGTGGTGCTGCCAGTAGCGCTAGTTCTCACAGTACTTATAGGCTACGTCGTGAACAGGTTCGCATTCAATTCGTTCCTTAGATATCCGCTCAGGAGCGAGGAGATAGCGGCCAAGAACGTAGAGCGCGACATATTGTTCGCCGCCAGGAACATGATAATATCGTTAAGGTCTGGCATGCCTCTCTACAATGCGATAGTCTCTGTCAGCTCAGGATACGGGGATGCCAGCAAGGAATTTGCCAAGGTGACTGAGAAGTCCAACCTTGGTATGTCGCTTGAGGAGGCGATAGACCAGACTGTGTCTGAGACGAAGAGCCAGTCATTCAGGAGGATAATGCTCCAGGTATCCGCCAGCATAAAGGCCGGAGCCGACATAGTGGCATCGCTGCAGAGTGTGACGGACCAGTTGTCCGAAGAGCGCATGATATCGCTCAGGAGGTATGGGCAGAGGCTGAACGCGATAGCGATGTTCTACATGCTCTTCGGCGTGATACTGCCAAGCATGGGCATAGCGATTGCCACCATACTGACCACCTTCATATCTGTGTTTACTGTTAACGTCGCGCTGCTCGAGGCAGCGATAGTCGGGATAGTCTTCTTGCAGGTGATATTCCTGCAATTGATAAGGTCATCAAGGCCTGTATTTGCTATGTGATGCTATGGCCATAAATTTCGAGAGGCTTGTCTCGCGCGGGCTGGCCAGGCGGCTCTCCGCCGAGATGGACCTTGCTGGAGTTAAAAGCAGCGTGAACCGCATGCTTGGCATCGCCATAATAGGAGCGCTGGTAATACTCATAGCCGTCTCTTTCCTGCTCACCGTCACTCACACTACCAGCGCACCCATTGCCTTCATCATCGGCGCAGGTACTGCGGCGTTCTACATAGCCATCATATACATATTCCTGGAGTATAGGATAGACAAGAGGCGCATGGGCATGGAGAGCATGCTGCCTGACTACCTGCAGATAGCATCGGCGAACCTGAGAAGCGGGCTCTCCCTTGACAGGGCAATGATGATGGCGGCAAGGCCGGAATTCACGTTCTTCTCCAATGACGTAAAGGACATGTCTAGGAGGGTGTTCGGTGGCGAGACGCTTGCGAACGCTCTGAATGGAATGGCTGCGAAGTACAGGTCAAGGCAGCTCAACCACACTGTCAAGATGATCACCGAGTCGCTGCGCTATGGCGGTGCAATGGCGGACCTGCTCGACCAGGTAAGCAAGGACATACGCGGCCAGCAGATGATCCAGAAGGAGGTGTCGAGCCAGCTCTTCATGTACAGCATATTCATAGCATTTGCTGGTGTCATAGCTGCACCTGTGCTCTATGGTCTTACTGGCCAGATGATAAGTGTCACCGATACCGTCTGGAAGGGAATACTAGCCGCTAACCCAGGAGGGCTCCCGACGATAGGCGTGTCGTTCCTGAAACCATCGCCGCCGCACATAAGCATAAATACTTACAGGTACTTCTCAATTGCAGCCATAATAACGATAACAGGTTTTGCAGGGCTGATAATGTCTTCGATATCAACAGGATCGGCTATGCGAGGCATAAAGTATCTTCCGCTGTTCATATTGGGCGGTCTAGGGATTTATCTGATCATAGCGAAGCTCATAGCAGGGCTTTTCGCTGGCATCACACCTGCAGCGTAATCACGTCTGTGCTATCGATGCGCCGCACGCGCCAGTAATCATGCTTTTTACAGTGCATATCCCAGAGGAATTCCTGATGTAGCCATTGTTGTTGCCTATTATGTCTTGCGTCTGGTTCAGCATTCCTTGGTATGGCACAGAGAGAGGCCAGTAAGCTACGGGCGTCACGCCGCTGATGCTGTTGTTCAGGTAAAGGCTCTGCACCTGGGCGGGCGTCAGGGCATTGGCGTATATCTGTATATCAGTGGCCTTGCCATTGAGGCTCTGCCCTGCTGCATTGCCGTATCCAATCTGGATGCCAACGTTCTGGTTCAATACCGAGCTCGGGTCGCTCAGCACATTTGCGCCATCGACGTATACGGTTTCAGTACCCCCGGATATAACGGCCGTCATGAAATACCAATTGTTCGTGCTCAGTGAAGTTGATGATGTGTATTGCGTGCTGGCTGCCCAGTTTTCGAAGCAGGGGTTTAACGAGCTGCCGCACGCGCCTACGCCCCAGGCATCCTCCTTTGCCACCAGCCAGCCTATGCTAGATGCAGGTCCTGCATAATCGACCCATCCCGATATCGTCACTGGGGATGAGAGGTTCAGCGCCTCTACGTTTGGCACCTGCACGTATGCGCTGTTGGCAAAAGCGATTGACCACGGGATTGTCCCGTTAATCACCCCGAGCGCGGCTGCCTCGTCCTGCGTTGTTCCGTTCGGCGCCGCAAGCGCCCGCGGTCCTAGGTAGAGGTGGCTTAGCGACATGTTGCCGCACTGGTTCAGGTTGGCGCAGTTGAGCACACCTTTCACCACGCTGGTGTTGTAAGGGTTTGGCAGGTTTGGGAATATTGGATCTGCAGTGTACCCTGCTGCATTGGTGTATATTACATTCTGTGCTGTGCCGTTGTTGTTCCCTCCGGAATAGTCGTTCGCATTGCCGTTGAGCGGCCACCATCCCACCAAGCTCGCGTTCGAGAGAGGTGCGCCATCCAGGCCATTAATGTAGAGCTGAGACACCTGGGCAGGTGATAGTGCCCTGTTGTATATCTGTATATCCGCTGCCGTACCATCAAGCAGCTCCCCTGCTGCGTTGCCGTATCCAATCTGGACGCCAACGTTCTGGTTCAATACCGAGCTCGGGTCGCTCAGCACATTAACTCCGTTAACATAGACGGTTTCGATCCCGCCTGAGATCACTGCAGTAATGAAATACCAATTGTTCGTGCTCAGTGAAGTTGATGATGTGTATTGCGTGCTGGCTGCCCAGTTTTCGAAGCAGGGGTTTAACGAGCTGCCGCACGCGCCTACGCCCCAGGCATCCTCCTTTGCCACCAGCCAGCCTATGCTAGATGCAGGTCCAGCATAATCGACCCATCCCGATATCGTCACGTTCGACAACTGGAGCTGTTGGGTATTGTTGATCTGCACATAGCTGTTTGCTCCGTTGAAATGCGCATACTTGGTGTTAAGGGCGCCTAGGCTGAAAGAGCCCTGCCCGGATCCTACGGATCCCTGTTGCTGCGACTGCTGCAGGTATGAGGGTGCGCCAGACGCAGGATAATAGTAGCCGTTCTGGATGCCTGCCTGCACTGGTGTGAGGTTCAGAAGCGTCAAGGCCGATCCATCAAGAAGCACGGATGTGCCGTTGCCTATCACGTTAGGGGATATGAAGCCAGACTGGTAGATAAGGTAAGGGAAGAGCGGTGTCAGCGACCCCAATGAATTTGTGACCAGGCCGCCCATACCGCATATGTTCGAAGAGAGCGAGCCAGCATTAGGGGTGACCAGTATATAGTTTGCGTTCTGGAATCCTGACGGCACGTTGCTGCATGTCGGCGTGCCCCCTATGTATATGGCGGTGCCGTACGCGAAGATGAACGGGCTCCTGCTTCCGGCAAGCGCTTTCGTATTCCCTACAATAGTTTGGGGCGGCGCCGCGCCTGTCACGTAAGATGTGGCGCCCCTCTCGGCGCCAAGCAGGCTCTGCGTCCCGTTTATGCTTACGTTAGCTGTTGATGAGATTGGGTAGTTGATTATCCCGGTGCTCAGGTTCAGCGTCACAAGGCCGGTCAGTTTGGCAGTGATGTTCAACGGCCCTCCCTGATAGACGCTGATGGATAGGTTGCTGATGGCGAAGCTGCCGCCCTGCAGCGACGCCAACCTCTCGAGCGCAGAGGTGTAGTTGACTAGCATAGCCCCTCCCATGTATGATGACATATCAGTCCCGTATATAATCCCGTTGTCCATCAGGCTGGTCAGCGCATATGCTGTGTTGTTTATGAAATGGTACTTCCTCAATGACGGCGTGGACTCGTAAACCGTAAGTGCTTTTAGCGAATTATTCAGGCTAGCCGCAAGGAAGCTGCCGGAGCCGCTGCTTATGAAGTTCAGCAGGGCCGAGGAGCTGAACGCTGCAGAGGTTGCTGAAGCGAGCTGTTCGTAGCTGATGCTTATGTCAACATAGCTTGAAAGCTCGCCAAGCATGAGTATAAATAGGACAAGCATCGCCAATGTCAGCAATACCCCTCTCTTGTTTCTCATCTCCACAATACCACGCTAACATTGTATAGAGGCGCGTTTGCGCTGGTGCTGAGGCTCATCGGGAATGCCGCGGCGCTGACCTGATACGCTGAGATGAGTGATGGCGGAGTGAAGTTCACTCTTGCGTATGTAACCCCGGATGGATACCCGATGTTGCCGTTGCCGCTGTAGTCGTTGGTGTCGCCAAGCAGCGGCCACCATCCGGCTATCGTGGAGTTCGCAGGCACGCCTGCGATGCCCTTATCGTAAAGGGAGGTTATACCACGCTGCTGGAGCGGGACGTCATATATCTGCAGGTCAGAAATCGTCCCGTTGAACGGCAGTCCGCTTCCGCTTGCATCATTCCCTATGCCGAGGTTGTTGTTGTCGAACGATATCGTGCCTGTTGTCTGGAAAGAGCCTATCAGCGAAGCGTTCACATAGATGCTCGCCTCATTAGTCACAGAGCTCCATACCGCAGTGATGTAATACCATCTGTTTGCTACAGGTTTGAACGATACCTCGTAGGAGCAGCCCCAGAAGTTGGAGGCCAGGAAGAGGAGACCATACGCCGTCCCACAACCGTTGGCATTGCTACCTACATATTCTAATGCATAGTCGTTCGTCTTGTTCACGATAGCTTGGTCATACGGGTATGCGTTTGAGTTGAAGCGCACCCATGCCGATATCGTTATTCCGGTGTTTGGCGAGTCCAAAGACGCAGAGCTTGGAACGCTGACGTAGCTGTTTATGCCGTTGAACCGGGCTAGGTAAAGCGACGGCGCATACGTGCCGTTTATGTATACTCCGATGTTGGGCGCGCTGTACGAGCTGTTGAGGAGGCTTGTTGCACACCCCCCATAGCCATTCACGTACATGCTTGCTATCGCTTGCAGCACGCTACCGCCTGGTACCGCCCTGCATGTGCCGAACACGTATACTGTGTTGCCAGCAGATATGTATGCGTTGCCATAGGCGAGCGCCACATCCTGGTATGGCGCAGAGCTAGATTGCGGCAGCTCCGTGTCCCATGCCGGAGAGCTGCTGTTTGATAGCCTATACGACAGGAAATGGTCGTTTGCCGCTAGCATGTAGAAGGCTCCAGCTGTTGAAGATGGCGTGGAGTTTGATAGCGTGCTCTCTATGTGGAATCCAGCCCTTTTGCAGCCGCAGCTTATGTTTATCTGCCATACATTAGTCTGCATCGGGAAGTAGACGTTGCCGCCCTCCAGTGTCCCGCCCCCGAATGCGCTTACGCCAGGCACTGTTATCGACCAGAGCTGGAGCCCGCTCAGGCTTAGCCCCACTATCTGGTTAGCGCTGCCAACTACTACGAGATTGCCTGCTATCAACGGGGTGGTTGATGTAGTTACCGACCATTTATAGCTCCAGATCTGCTGCAACGAGCCTCCAACTACCGCAAAACCAAGTATATAGTTTTGCGATGCCGGCGCGCTTGTGCTGACTACGAACTCTCCCGATCCGTATGCCGGTACTGTGGCTATGTTAGGCAGTGAGCTGTGGGAAAAGCTGCCGTTGAGCGGGCTCATGAGCACTATGTTGGCCCCCGCACCGAATGCGATGTAGCCGCCGCCTATGGACATCGGCGTTGACGGCGCAGAGGGCAGCTGGACAGAATGCCAGCTGGCGGAACCGCTCCGCTGCACTGCAGAGACATAGCCGGTCGAGTTGCCGTATATTATCATGTTGTTGTAGATTATAGGGTAGAGGACATTTCCGGAGACGGACTTGCTCATGATTAGGCTGCCCGTCGTGGCGTTTATCACATACAAGGTGTTGCCTGATGCAAACGCAGCCATGCCATATCCGACCGAAACAGAAGAGCTTATCTGGCCGCTTGCTGCGTATGTGAAAAGCAGCTGCGGGAGCTGCGGCCCCACTGACGACGATGATGACAACGGGCCTCCGTTGTCGAACGACTGCCACGTGCTTGCAGAGCCCAAGGTTGCGTTTGCGGCGGCCATCGCATAGAGCGATCCCGCATCAGCAGCTGTCACAAGCCTGGTCTCTATGAGGCTCTGCGCGACGCTGAACGCCTGCGAGGTCAGCGGCTGGAATACCGGCGTGCCTGCGAAGTGCACATATGCTAGTATGCCTATGGCTGCGCCAGCAACTACGAGCGAGAACGCGGCGTCAATCGTGAAAATGAATCCCTTAACGTTTTGCTCCATCAGCTCACCGACGATACGCTGCCGCTCCACACCATTACGGTTATCTGCGCAGGCGCCCCGTTTATGAACGCACTCTTCCTGCTTATGTACGTCGTGACAGAGTTGCCTGTCAGCGGGCTTCTGCCCATCGTTATGTTGAGTGTGCTGCTGTTTATAATTATGTAGTAGTTGAAGCTTGTGCCGAGCCCCTGCCCAGCCATAGAGTAGTTGTAGTCCACCATGGACATGAGCGCGTACATCTTCGCGGTCGAGAGGCTGGACGACCCCTGCGACCGCGCAAGCCCTATCCCTATGCCAGTCCAAGTGTTTACCGATGATGTGTTTACAGCAGACTGCCAGTTTGCAGGGCTGCCTGTAGACATGAGGTTCTGCGCCACCGCCTCTGACTGCAGTTGCATTATGTAACTCGTCCCGCCTGTAGAAAGTGAAAGCTGGTTGCTTATGTCCAGCCATGCGATTGCCAATATGGTTATCGCTGCCAGGAATATTATCATCGCGAAGAGCGCGTCAAAGCTCCAGAACTGTGCCCTAAAGTTGTCCAATCATACTCACCCTAGCGTCGTGTCCATTCCAGCTGCCTGCGGCATGCCCTGCAGGTAGAGCTGCTGTATCTGGTATTGCGAAAGCGATGTGTTGTATATCTGCGCATCCGCAATCCCTGCAACGCAGCTTCCGATATACCAACTGGACTGTTGCAGGTTCTGCGCCGTGGATAACGACAGCGTATCCGGGACTCCGTCCAGCGACACGCCGTACCTGCTGTTAGAATAGCTGAGCGTAACGAAGCTCCATCTGTCCAGGGGCACATGGAGTTGGCTGTATACTGGTGTTTGAACATCGGTAGCTGTGCTTGCGCCAAGATATCCATTATTGTTTATAATGAGATTGAATCCATAGCCGTCTGTGCTCTGGCTTCCAATACTCACCACGTAGCACGGCGATGTCGAGTTGAAGCTGATCGGATATACCCACGCCGCGGCAGTCTTCGGCCCTGATCCGAGTATGGAGTTAGGTGCGCTTGGTATCTCCACGCCGGTTCCTTGGAGGGAGAACGCGGCAAGCTGCTGGCCTATCTTTGCAGTGTTGTTGTAGCTTATTGAGTTGAATGTTATATCGATAGCGTTTGATGATATGTATGCCTGGCTCGCATAATCGTTCGCGTTGCCGTTGAGCGGCCACCATCCCACCAAGCCAGAGTTTGGCAGAGGCGCTCCCGGCAGCCCGTCTAAGTACAGCTTGGAAATCTGCCCAGGTGATAGTACCCTGTTGTATATCTGTATATTCGCTGCCGCGCCATCAAGCAGCTCCCCTGCTGCGTTGCCGTATCCAATCTGGACGCCAAAGTTCTGGTTCGATATTGAAACAGAGTTGCTTAGCACATTTACGCCATTCAGGTAGACATTCTCTGCTATCCCGTTCGCTACCGTAGCAGTAAGAAAATACCATTTGTTGGTGCTGAGTGAAACAGAGGATTCATGTTCCCCTGTGCCGCCCCAATCATAGTAGCACACCAATAGGGTCGGGCCGCACGCGCCTACGCCCCAGGCATCCTCCTTTGCCACCAGCCAGCCGTATGTGCTAGATGCAGGTCCAGCATAATCGACCCATCCTGATATCGTCACGTTCGACAACTGGAGCTGTTGGGTATTGTTGATCTGCACATAGCTGTTTGCTCCGTTGAAATTGGCTGCGTTGAATGCTGTGTTTGACGTGACAGGCAGGTATACAGCCTTCGACTGCGAGGATCCTACCACTAAAGAGCCGATGTTCCCCTTGCCGCTGAAGTCAGGCACACTTAGGCTATCGTTCACGCTCAGCGGCCACCATCCCACCAGGTTACCTACAGTGGTAAGGTTCCCATTGAACGATTCCGCGTATATCGTAGCATTGCCTGAGAAACCGTTCGCTGTAAGCAGCGCGCTCTGCTGCCCTGCAGATGTAGTGTTGGTTGCCACGCTGTTGGAACCACCCAGCAGGTTTTTCGAGGTGAAGAATCCCACCGGCACGCCAGGCGCCGCCACGCCTCCAAGCGTTGATATGCCTGCCAGGGTGTCAACCGAGTACTGGTAAGATACGTCACTGGCTGCCCCGTTGTTGCCGTAACCGCTGTAATCGTTCGGGTTGCCGTTGAGCGGCCACCATCCCACCAGGTTGCCAAGGCTAGTTGCAGGCGCCGCAGCAGGCCCAGACGAGTATATCTGTCCGATCTGGTCTGCAGGCAGCGACGTGTTGTAGATCTGCGCGTTTATCACATATCCGTTAAGGTACGTGGCGTTTGCAGGCGAACCTCCTATTATCACATTGGCTGATCCAGTTATACTTACGCCTGGTTTCGATGTGGCTACCGATAATCCATCGACGTACAGCTCTGCAATCCCAGAGCTCTTGTTGTACGTTGCCGCTATATTGTACAGAGCGCCAGGTACTATCGAATTCTGGCCAATGAGCTTGGACGCCCCTCCCCAGTTCATCAGGAATATCGGTGCCCCTCCGTTCGTTATTGAGAGCATGAACGGCTGTGCCGTGGAACTTATCTCACCGATTATTGGATTGTCGAGATAAGGTGCCGCTGAGCTTGTTTTCAGGCTTTTTATCTCAACCCACGCGTCGAGCGATATACTGTTGCCTATCGTGAGCACACTGTTGGCAGGGGCGCTAATCAGGCTGTTCACCCCGTTGAAATACGGCGCAACTACCGAGCCAGGCTGCGAAAGTGTGGGTGGACCGGCTAAGCTATCTGGTTGGGGAGATGGGACGTCGACGAATATGCTGCCGCCGGCATTCGCTACCTTGACATAGCCGGTATAGGTAGGTATCCTGTATACGTTTATCCCGTTGCCGCTAGATACAAGCGTGCCGTTTATGTAGAGGTTGCGCGCGTTGCTCTGCGCTATCCCGGTTATGATCTCCTTCCCAACTGTCGTATTCGCTATGACGAGCCCGGTTGTCGATATAGAAATGCTGTACGAGACAAGGCCTATGCCTGCGCTGAGCGGCACGAACGCGGAATAGCCGCTGCCTGCTTGCATCGCCTGGTTTATGTAGCTAGCTACGCTCTGGGATATGAGCTGCATTACAGATGCCTGCTGTGCAGCGAGCGCAACCGACCTCTCGTTTGCTATCAGGGCGAACACAACAACGAATACAATCAGCACTATGGCATATATTATCATGAATTCTAGCGCTATTTGCGATCTCTTGCTGTAATGAAGCAAGCTCTCCCCCAAATCTCTATTAAATCATTAGCAATTTATATACCTTTAGGAGATGGAAATAAACGCCTTCACCAGGAAAGGCGTAAAGCGCGCGTGGCCCATGCTTTTGAATGTTGGCAGGCGGCGCGCAGCAATAAATAGATTAGTTGCGATATACCATCATGGACATCTCCTCATTGAAAGGCCGGCTGCCGCTTGAGATAATAGAGTCGCTAGCCAAGCGCGGCATAGCTAGGCTTACACCCCCGCAAGAGGCAGCGATAAAGGAAGGGTTGCTGGAATACAGGAACCTGGTTGTCGCTTCGCCTACAGCGAGCGGCAAGACCCTCATCGCGGAGATAGCGTGCGTGAAGTCAATACTCGAGAAAAGGCAGAAAGCGGTCTACATAGCGCCTATGCGTGCGCTAGTAACCGAGAAGTTCAACGAATTCCGCGAAGCGTACCCATACATGAAAGCCGCAATGTCGATAGGAGACCTTGACGCGAACGACCAATGGCTCGCCGATTACGAGATGATATTCGTGTCTACCGAGAAGTTCGACAGCCTAATGCGCCACGGGATAGAATGGGTTGGCGGTGTCGGCTGCATCATCTTCGACGAGGTGCACATGCTTGGCGATATGTCGAGGGGTCCAACGCTCGAGATACTCATAACGAAGCTGCGCCTGCAGTCCAGCGCGCAGATTATAGCGCTAAGCGCAACGATTGGCAACGCGAACGAGATAGCCAAGTGGCTAGATGCCAAGGCGATAGAGAGCGATTACAGGCCGGTAAAGCTCAGCAAGGGCGTGATCTGCAACAACCGCGTCTACTACGACAACGAAGAGTCGGATGAGCCAAGGGAGAGCGCGTCGCTCAATGGCACGAGCAGGCTACCAGAGCTGAGGCTGGTTGAGGACACGATACGGCAGGGCAAGCAGGCGCTTGTGTTCTACTCAACAAGGAGAAACGCCGAGGGGGGCGCGAAAAGGATAGCAGAATCGCTTTCCGGCATTCTCACAAAGGGCAACTCTGCGGCGCTAGATTCGCTGAGCAGGCAGGTCCTTGGCGCGCTCGACAGGCCAACAGAGCAGTGCACGAAGCTGTCGAAGCTGATAAAGTCGGGAGTCGCATTCCACCACGCAGGCCTTCTCAACGTGCAGAGAAACGCGATCGAGGAGGCGTTCAGGGCCAACGCGATAAAGGTGATATGCGCTACGACGACCCTTGCCTACGGGGTGAACCTGCCTGCGCATACCGTGCTGCTCAAGGACATACACAGGTACGATAACTCTTCTAGTGGGATGATGGGCGTGAATGAGGTGATGCAGATATTCGGGCGCGCAGGCAGGCCAAAGTACGACACAGAGGGCCGAGCCCTCATCATAGCGGCGAACATGGAGCGCATGAAGGAGCTTTACAGGGACTACATAATAGCCAAGCCAGAGGCGATAGACTCTGCGCTCGGTGTTGTCCCGGTGTTGAGGTCGCATGTGCTCTCCCTTATCGCGACCAACTTCGTCAGCACCAAGGAGTCGATGAACTCCTTCTTCAGCAAGACCTTCTACGGGCTCCAGTACAACAGCATGAGCCACATCCACAGGGTTATAGACGAGGTGCTCCACGACCTCAAGAGGTGGGAGATGGTAAAGGAGGATGACCGATCGTACGTTGCCACAAAGCTTGGAAGCAGGGTGAGCGAGCTCTATATAGACCCGCTCTCAGCGAAGTGGATGGTGGACTCGATCAGCAACGTCTCAGACAGCCTCGACGCCCTTTTCATGATATCAAACACGCTGGAGATGAGGCCCTACGTGCGCGTTACGGCAGACGCAGAGGGCCGTTACGCTGCTTACCTGCACACGCACAAGAAGCTGATGCTGAGGGAGTTCGACCCTATGGACTATGGGAACTATGAACCAGAAGGCGCATTCAGCACAGCGCTCATGCTGAACGACTGGGCTGAGGAGATGAAGGAGCCAGAGATAGTCGAGAAGTACTCGTCGACTCCTGGAGCGCTCTACACCAAGATAACGAACGCGGACTGGCTGATATACTCAGCGATAGAGCTCTCAAAGATATTGAAGATGCCGCATAGGAAACTTCTGGAGATGCGCGTCAGGCTTCGCTATGGGATAAAGGAGGAGCTGCTGGACCTTGTCAGGCTGCAGCAGATAGGGCGCGCCAGGGCGAGGACCCTCTACATGAATGGGATAAGGAGCGTGAACGACGTGCGTAATAACAGGGCAAAGGTGACGAGCCTGCTAGGCAAGGAAACTGCCGATAAAGTGCTCTCGCAGGTATAGGTTTTAAACCTTTATCAGGTAATACTCATGTTCCTATGTACATATCAGAAGGCACGGCAAGGCGCATGCTCAAGGAGGCAGGGGCCAAGAGGGTGAGCAAAGAGGCCTCATCGGAGTTCCAGAAAAAGATAAACAGGTACGCATACGACGTGGGGCAGAAGGCCGTCAGGCTCGCCAGCCATGCAAAACGCAAGACGGTCACGGATTCCGACATAAAGCTCGCGGCCTACTAGACCGGCAAGCCGAAGAACCTAAGTATTATGAGGGTGCCGACCGCCGGGAGCCCGAATAGCGCCGTAGGAATCATCGTAGCTAGCTCTATCGGTATGCCTATGCCGAATATATAGTAGAGCGCAAGGAAGGCAACTATCCCGAGTATGCTGTTTATTATTATCCCGAATATCACCTTGAGTATGAACCTCCCTATCTTGAAGATTATGAAAAGGACCAGAGCAATGAGCGCAGCTATCACTATCTCGCTGAATACAGTTCCGCCTATCCCGAACGGCATTGAACCACCCGGCCTGAATAGTTGCGCATAGCGCTAGTGACATCCCCCCACGACTGAAGCCGCGGGCTTCCGATGGCAGTTTTTTGATTGGTCATCTTGCACCTCTTGAGCCAGAGCGTTGATTTCCGCGACCGTGAACGATGCGCCACGAATCTGCATGTTTTTTCAAGCTAGCTGTACGAAAACTTCACAACGACGCTCTCGGTGACGGACTGCTGGCCCGGGAATACCGGCACCTTGTTCTCAGCCACTGCGAAAGTCGGCCCTGGCAGCGGATATCCGGCGCTGCTGACCGTTATGCTAGATATAGTTATGCGTGTCGCGGGCCCTACGAGCTGCTGCGCCTGGGTTGATGCATTCTGCATCGCCAATATCAGCGCCATCGACCTCATCCCTGCTGACTGGGACTGCGAGAGCTGTATGCTGACGCCATTAACGAAGAGGTTGCTTATGGATGAAAGGGCGCTTATGGCCGCTCCTGTCCTGTTGATCGGGAGCATGGCCGTGACGCCTTCGCTCGCGGTATAGTATGAGCTGTTGTACGGCCTGTATAGCTGGTATGACGTAGTCTGTATCGTCGTGCCGTTCATTATATAGCCTGAGAGCACGGAACTCATCGCCGCCAGCGTGTTAGACAGCATGGCGGTCGCATTCGCTGCAGTTTTGGCTGTGCCATTGGCAGTCAGCGATACCACCGCCTGCTGCGGGGTGGCGCTCACAGACCCGGTAGCCGTTATAGTTATATAGCTCATCGCCTGGCTTTGGCCTGGAGTTTGGTAGATCTGCTGGTTGTGCGCAAGTGCAATCGTTATCGCTGTAACGGCAAATGCGAGAATCGCTGCGATAGCGACCCATGCGACTAGGCGCTCGTCTTTCGCCATATTACCATTCCTTATGTTATCTGCTGCTTTCTTTTTAAATGTTTTGTTATTTGGGTTTTGCAGGAATAATAGGACTTAAATGACAAATGGGGGATTAAAACGACAGATAAGGCTATATATCAAGAAAGCATACCTTTATTGCAGTCAGATAGAATTAAATATCCTCAAAATACATTCAATTTTATGAGGCTTGAAGGAGATAATTTTTTCCCTAAATCACAGAAACGTGGGGATTCCTGCACACCCACAGCAATTGAAATTGTGTGGAGAGGCCTATGCAACTCTCACAGAGTAGATGGCACCGCATTAGACGAATGGGCAATAAAGAGAGCTATCGGCTGGCGAGCTGGTTGGGGCGTTGAATACTGGGATCCGAGCATACCTTTAAATTCTTTAAATCGGACACTACAATCATATGGTTACAGGGCTGATCAAGATGCGGCGGGCTCTATGAGCGTCGGTAAGCTGAAGAAAATAGTAAGTGATTTTGACTCTTCCGCACCAGTAATAACTGTGAATGAAAAATATGTAAAAGAACAGACAAAGTTCTATGAGCCATCTATTGGAGATGGTCGATTATGGCATGATCTTGTTGTTACAAGATTTTTAGAAAATGATATAGTTGAGTTATTCGATCCACTTACATTGTTGCCTGCAGATGGTAGTTCATATAATAAAGAGGATTATAAGATAACTATACCAGCAGTAAAATTCCTGAATTATTGGTCTGGCGGAAATCAATATGCATTTTGGATACAGAAAATTTCTAGCGGAACAGCAATACCTCAAAGACGTTTGAAAGAAAGCCTTAAAGGTGAAAACTAATGGGAAAAGATCTTGACATAATACACATGAAAAGCGTCCAAGAAATAGATGAAAAACTTGAAACACAAATGCGACATAGATTAGGCCACGGCATCTTCATTTCCCAAAAACCTGATAGCAAACAAGCCTATGGTGTTGTAGGTTTATGCATACCCGAAATAATTGATGATTCAAAAACAAATAAGAGAATTGTAAAAGTTCTTAAATTTGATTCAATAGGCACATTTGAAATTAAAAAAGAAAGAGAGGAATATGATGTATTACTTCCAAGATTTGCTGAGCTATACAAAAACGTTACTATGAGGACAAATATACTAATTGCTAATGTAGAAACTTCTTTATTGGAAAAAACCTACGAACAACTTTTGCAAATTCCATCAATACAAAACGCCGTAACACCAATGAGAGTAATTCTAAATGACATTAGAACACGCAATGAATTCAATTTTAATGAATTTAAGAGAGAAAGAGGAGCTAAAAAGGCAATTCAATATATGGAATTTCTAAAAGATTTAGATCTAATTAGAATTGAAAATGGTAAAATCGTAGGAGGGAATCAATTCATAGAATTTGAAAAAGACCTAAAAAGTAAAGGAGGAAAAGAAATGTTTGATAGGTTGTTAGCATATATACTGAAAAACGGACTCCCATATATAAACGAATATCTACATTTGACTTCAATTAAACCATACATAAAATGGGTTGCCTCTTATTATTTTCCATCTGCCGAGGCTGGCAAATTGCTCTCACTCAATAGACTGGGTTTAATTCAAAATTTCGCAAATATCTATAATATGGGCGTATTACCACCTCATTCAACAGCATCAAACCAAATAGGGTATCTAGTTGATTATGCTAAAATCTTTGATGAGGAAAGTGGCTATCTAATTGGAAATGAAGATGTGCTTAAAAACGTAAGCCAAAAAATAGGTATATAATTATTTTCCCTGCTTCTTAATTGGGGATATTACTAACTTCTCGCCGTTTGTCTTGTATTCCAATTCTTGGTCTTTGTGCCAGCCTAAAGTTTCGACTATTTTCGGCGGTATGGTTATAATCCATTTTACATATTCTATTTTCCCTATTTTACGAGAAAAACGTTGTTGTAACTTCATACTAAGTTTTAGGCACCTAAACCTTTATAAAAGTATCTATTAGGCACCTAAAGGTATATATATTATTAGGTGCCTAATACTATTATAAGAATTGGTGTATTTATGCAGATTCAAGAACAATTACAGATACGAAAACAGAAAGGTCTTCAGATAGTCCAATCGGGAAAAGTGATAATGCAAGGTCATAAGTGGATTGTGCCTTCCCGGACAACAAATAAAAGGTACGAGGTTGTATTATATCTCAATAGGCAGGAATGTAACTGCCCAGACTTCCTTGAAAGAGGGATAAAATGCAAACATATCTTCGCAGTCAAGATAACTATAACAAAGGAGACCAACGGTAGCGAAACCAAGATTACAAAAAAGTTAGCGTATGCTTTAAGCACTTTTGTTGCGTGAATAGTATGATGTATAATATTCCGACTATAGTAAAATGGGCTGGAGGCAAGAAGCAATTGCTTAAACAGTTTGAGCCGCTTTTCCCAAAGAAGATAGATAGATACTTCGACCCCTTTGTTGGGGGCGGAGCTGTTGCACTTTATATCTTGAAATATAGGCGTCCAAAGGAGGTTTACCTTTCGGACATAAATGAAGAACTGATTAACTGCTATATCATAGTAAGAGACCACGTGGATCAATTGATAATAGAATTGAGAGGTTACAAAAGTAGACACAACGAAAAGGAATACTATAGAGTTAGAGATGATTTAGATCCGAGGGCCCTCCCCCCAATAGATAGGGCAGCAAGGTTTATTTACCTAAACAAAACTTGTTTTAATGGCTTATACAGAGTAAACGCCCGGGGAAAGTTTAATGTTCCAATAGGGAACTATAAGAACCCCGCAATTTGTGCAGATGAAGATTTAAAAGAAGCATCCAAATTGTTGCAAAATGCCAAAATAAATCCAAAACCCACACAATTTTATGACGCAGTAAAAGACGCAGGAAAGGGGGACTTTGTTTATTTCGATCCTCCGTATTATCCATTAACTACTACATCGAGCTTCACTTCTTATACTAACGATTCCTTCTTGGATAAAGAACAAGAAAAATTGCGTGGTGTATTCGCTGATTTAGACAAGAAAAAATGTAATGTTATGCTCTCTAACAGCGACACACCCTATATAGAGAAGCTATATGAGAATTACAAAGAGCACACAATAAAAGTTAAGGCAACAAGAATGATAAATTGCATAGCGGAAAAGCGGGGTGAAATTAACGAACTTGTTATTACAAATTATTAACTATCTTCCCCTAAAAGTGGCTGTGTTGGTTATTGCAAATATGTCGTTTGAGGTAAGCAGGGCTTCGATTACATCCCTGAACATATGCGCTTTGATTGAGCTCGTCTTTTCCTCTCTGCTCAGTAGCTCCATAACGCAGCCAAGAAACTCTACCGAGAACTGACCATATTGGTTTAGCGACCCGAACTTTGCCAGTTCGTCCTTCCGTGTATACAACAGGTCGCCTTTGCGCTCCTCTTCGCTTTTAAACGCAGTTATCTTGTCATAGGTGGTAAGTAAATACTTTACGAATTCAAGCGTTAGCTCTCTATTATGCTCCTTCTTTAGCAATATATCAATAACCCAGTCTATGTGTTTCGGTGTCCTTCCTGCTCTCGTCTTGCAAAGGTTATCCCAGTATTTTACCTTAATGTCGAGGGCTTTGTTATCGCCCTTTATGCCTTGATATATCCAAACTATGGCGTCCCTTTTATCGTTGAGCTTGAACTCCCTAAGTAGCCCTGCCATAACATTAAAACGACAAAAAGATTAATAAAGCGACAAGATTAGATTATTTCTACAAAGCCGTTATTTGGCCACATGACGAAATCACGCTTGCGCGGGGAAACTGCTCATGCCTCACTTTATACGTATTTAATAAGTATTTATGTAGACATAAAATGCGTGTTATGGCCGAAATCAGCATAATCGCCCCCACAATCAAGGAGGAGCGCGCCCCGGAGATAGCAAAAGAAATATTCAAGGTATTTGGCAAAGGGATCGAGCTAATAATAGTGGACAAAAGCGACACACACTACAGGAAATTGTTCAGAGGTACCGGAGCGACGGTCAGGATTCAGAAATCAAAGGGGTACGAATACGCGATAATGGAGGGTTTCTCCATTGCGAAGGGGACGAAGGTGCTCGCATCCCTCGACCCTGACGGCACATACGCGGTGCGCGACCTCAAGAGAGTGGTCGATGCTGTTAAAAGCGGGAAGGCTGACTTTGCATCAGGAGACAGGTCAGGCTGCTCCTTCGAGGCTATGGGCCCCTACCTCAAGCTAGGCAACTTCCTCTTCGCGGTCGGCTTCGACGTGCTCTTCCTGCAGCGCATGAAGGATGTGTTCAGCGGGTCGTTCGCGATGAGCCGGGAGGCTTTCGAGTCTATAAGAAATGTAAGGCCGTACTACAGCGGGACCCTTTTCTTCGAGATGGAACTGGCGAAGAGGGGGTTCAGATTGAGGAACGTGCCAGTATTGTATGCGCCGAGGATAGGCACTGTGTCGAAACTGGCGAAGTCCAAAACGGTATATGCGTCGAGGGTCCTGGCAAGCATACTCAGGGACAGGTGGAGAGAGGCATCATACCTGCTCTCAGAGCTATTCGAGGGCCGTTTCAGGAAGGATTAGGCCGCCGCTTGCTTATCCATGTGCTAGTAGTGGCAGGCTATTTTGCCGTATTGCTGCATGCATTGCCATCTATGTGCCAAGCGGCGTACCAAGGGTCGTATCTCTCATGCGAATTTGCATGCCATCATCTGGCGTAAAGAGGCTGGCCATGTCAGGAGATGGCACCCTCACTCTATGCGGAACGGAATGTATTGCCGTCAGCATGGCCTTGATCCCCATTAAACTACCTATTTATTTACTAAAGTATATGTATTTATAGTATGATAAATATTTATACCTTTGCCACAAGAGAGCTTTGCTAATAACTCATTGTTTTCGAGCAGATAAATTAGCAACTGAGCGAATTTATTAGCAGACTACTTAGTAATAGATAAAAGGTTTTCGAAACAGTCTAACCGGGATGCTTATGAAACTCTGGCAGTATCGATTGCTAATACTTGGAAGCATATGGATTCTGATAGCATTATTTACTGGTTGGTTGGTAGGTGGGATAGTGGGCGTGGTTGTTTTCACATTTTTTGATTCCTTCGTTAAGAAATACTATTATAGCCGACATCCCAAAGAAGCCAATAAAGTTAAGAATGAAACTCTAAAGAAAGCAAGAGTCAAAACCGAGAAAGAGTATCAAGAGCTGATTCAAAAGAAGCATAGTAAGACCTTCCATTCAATTTTGATGTTTTTTGGTGCATTCTTCCTAAGCATAGTGGTAGCTGCCATCTTCAATAATCTATATATATTTTGGGTAGTCTTCATAGTTTGCATATTCCTTATCCTTTTAAGAGGTAGGGTTCACTTATTCCTCTAAGAAGGAGTAAATAGTGTTGGCCCATCCACGCTGCAGTGAGGCTCTTGGCACAGCGCAGGTGGGCCCAGGGAGAATCGAACTCCCGGTCTTTACCTTGTGAAGGTAACGTCTTACCATTCGACCATGGGCCCAGTTACAGTTAACATTCTTCAAACAGCTTATAATCCTTGCTTAGCAAATAAATATGGATAGGATGCGCTATTACACCGGCAGGGGGGATAGCGGCGAGACCGACACGATGGGCTTCGGCCGCATATCGAAGGGCTCAGCGCTAGCCAATCTGCTTGGCGACATAGACGAGCTGAATAGCGTTATAGGGATTGCGATAGTGAACACTACTGACAGCAGCATAGCCGGGATGATGAAAACCCTCCAGGACAAGCTTTTCAAGGCCGGTGCTGACGCAGCATCAAGCACCATCAACAAGAAGGCAAAGAGGATAACGAAGATGGATGTGGAATGGATTGAGGAGCAGGCAGATGATCTAAGCTCAAAAATCCCTGACATAAAGAAGTTTGTTCTGCCGGGAGGGTCCATAGCTGGCTCCTACCTGCACCTTGCAAGGTCTGTGGCCAGAAGAGCAGAAAGGTCTGCGGCGATGCTTTCGAAGAGGCAAAAAATCAACCCGGAGCTATTGGCTTTCCTCAACAGGACATCATCATTGCTCTTCGTATGTGCATTATACATGAATAAAAAGGCCGGTGCGGAAGAGGATCATCCTAGATATTAAATGCATTTATCATTAGGTTTCCTGCTTCTTAATAAACTTTTCTTCGCGCCATAAGAATACGCCATCTACAGCGGTAAATCCAAGTTTATCACGGCATATATGTGGCATAACTGGATTGCTTGTAGATATGCGCCCATACGCCGCTGGTATGCCGAGCCTTTTGGCCCATATATCAAGCTTTTCAAGCAGTAATGGTCCTATCCCAGTGCCCCTGTTTACTTGGAGAAATTGAAATACTCCCTGAACTTCTGCGTTGTTTCCACCTTCTTGCTCCGTCCCTCCTTGGTAGTCCTGACGAAGTCGCCGTCGTGCAGCTCCTTCATGTAGTCGTAGACCGTGCTGCCGAAAGCCTTGACAAGCGAGCTCTGCATTATCGGCTCGTTCCTGCTCACGTAGGCGAGAATCCTCAGCGCTCCCTTAGAGAGGTCTGGCCGCCCGGCCACGCTGCTCACCCTGCTGGCATAATCGTCCGTAAGGCTCAGCAGGTACCTCTCGCCTATCTTGACCACGCGGATCGAGCTGTCCCTGGCGCTGTATTCCTCCATCAGCTCTTCCGCGAGCTTCCTGACGTAGCCTATCGAGGCTATGCCAGTTATCCCGGCGAGCTCGTCGGCGCCCATCGCCCTGCCAGATGCGAAGAGCGCAGCCTCTATGAGCTTAAGCTGCTCCCTTCGCTCTTGCCCTTGCTCTTCCCTCAATCTTCACACCATCTAGCAATTTTATTAGTATCTCTCCGAAGAATCGTTCCTGCATCACCGCTATCTTGCCGTCATGCGCAAGGAACAGTATTGGCACGAAAAGGTCGAGAAGCACGCCCTCAGGGCTTGTATAACCCTTGGCTATCGCGCTGAATGTGGTGAGCCCCTCCTTGTCTAGCGATGCCTTTATCGCATCGTGGACGTGCCTCATCTTGTCCTCTATGTCAACCTTGTCAACTGCGAAGCTCACCGGCACGATCTCCCTCTCGTGCTCCACCATGCGTTTCTCCTCTACCTTCATTGCTTCGTTGAGCGCATCCAGCAGCTCATCCAGCGTCACCTTCCTGTGCGGCTGCATCCTCGCCCTCGGAACAAGCTGCTCCACCTCTGGCTTGACCCGCTCTGCTGCCATGCTGTCGCCGTCCGGCTGTGGCGCGTCCTCGACCATGCTGAATATCGATATTGTATCGCTCTTCATTCGCAGCAGTATGGACGCTGCGAGTATTATGTTGGCGGGTATGCGCAGCTCCAGGTGCTTCATCCTCTTTATCGCCGATAGGTATCCATCCACGACCTTTACGAGGTCTATGTCCCAGGGGTCTAGCTTATTAGTAGCGACAAGGTCTATGAGCACCTCTCTCCATGTGGCATTCTGCACGAATTCTGGAAGGTCCAGCTCGCGGTACGCTACCGCGGTAGTCGCCTCAACTGTCGCCATGCAAGATTATATGCCACGAAAAGTTTTATAAAGACGACGAAAAACAGGGAGTTGCGGAACGGCCCTTAATGCTTGGTTGTAGGGGTGCGGCGAACCCACTATGTCAAGGCGCGGCCCGGTGGCTTTGCTGCGTTCCATAATGAGGACCATGCCTCAATAAGCGCCTCCTTGCCAGATATATGGTTTTGGAGCTACTTCGTCACCGCGACATCGAAGACCACCTCCACTTCCTTAGGTGAGTAGTTCCTTGCGACCCTCCAGCCCAGCACCCTCACCCTATAGCCATTCGCCTTCGCGTGGTCCATTATCACAGGCACTGCCTCCTTTTCCGGGCCGCGCCTGCCGACGATCATGTATATGTGTATGGTCGCCTTTCTCTTGCAGCAGCCAACAGCCTCGCTGAGGAACTCTATGCTGTCCTTAGGGAGCGGCATTACTACCCTGTCTGCAAAATTCCTGTAGCGTTCTGCGACCTGCCTGGCATCGCCGAGGACTGCGCTGACATTCTTCACCTTGTTTAGCATTATGTTGCCGCACATAGAGGCGTATGCCTCCTTGTTGAGCTCTATTGCGATCACTTCCGCCTCTGGATTGCGCTTCGCAATCTCTATCGCGAACGGGCCCACGCCTGCGAACATCACGATGACGCGCTCCTTCCCTCTCGACATAGAGGCTATGCGGTTGCGCTCGAACGCGAGCCTGCCTGAGAAGAAAGACTTCCTGACATCGAAGACGAACCTGCAGCCATTCTCCCTGTAATCCGCCGTGTAGCTGCGTCTCCCTTTCAGGTACCTGAGCTTCCTGATGCGGAACCTGCCGCTTACCGGGCCAGACTTTGCTAGCACTGTCTTGACGTTTTTGTGCTCCTTTAGTATTCGGCTCGCTATCCTGCTTCCTTTTGTGCTGCCGGTCCCTTCCAGGTCGACTATGGCTATGTTGCCGAGGATGTCATAGCCTGGCATCGCCCTCCTTAGTTTCACCACTGCAGTTAGTCGCCTGCGAAGCTTTATAATCTTTTGTAGTTGTATAGTATCTGGAAATGCAACATAGCTGTCGCTATGCAAAATGCATTCCAAATGTGATACTGTGTTCTTTGTCGTTAAGGTCACATCCGGGCAGGAGAAGATAGCCGCGAGCATGCTCCAGAACAAGCTGACTAAGGAGCAGCTTGCGATATACTCTAT
>JAJYWI010000024.1:0-2405 GCA_021791535.1 Microcaldota archaeon | reverse complement strand
CGTGGAGGGGATGCGCGGCTACATAGTGGTAGAGGCCGAGGACGAGATAACAGTCAGGACATTCATAACAAAGGAGCGCAACATAAGAGGGATACTCCCAAAACCGCTCAGCGAGGCTGAGGTCGATAAGCTCCTTGAGGTCAAAAGCTACGTTCAGGAGATACACAATGGAGATACCGTCGAGTTCACCTCAGGGCCTTTCAAGGGCTACAAAGCGAGGGTACTGCGCGTGGACGACGTGAAGAGCGACATGACGGTCGAGCTCATGGACGTCGTTGTGCCGATACCTATAACAACGAAGATGAACACAGCAAGGATAATACAGAAGGCTCAAAAGTGATTGTATGGCGGAAGTAACGATATCTGGACTGGTTGAGGGCGGCAAGGCTACCGGAGGGCCGCCGCTCGGCCCGGCATTGGGGCCCCTTGGCGTTCCGATAAACGACATAATAAAGGAGATAAACGAGAAGACCAAGCAGTTCGAGGGCATAAAGATATCTGTCAAGGTCATCGTGGACACCACGACAAAGAAGTTCAGGATAGAGGTGGGTTCTCCGTCCGCGAGCGCGCTCATACTAAAGGAATTGGGAGTGCAGTCAGGGGCGAAGACCAAGGAGGAGACGATAGGCAACCTCACGCTTGAGCAGGTGAAGGGGATAGCCAAGGCGAAGGAGCAGTCGATGTACGGCAAGGACCTTGCCCAGAGGGTCAAGCAGATACTTGGAACGTGCAAGAGCATGGGTGTGAAGTGCGAGAACGAGGATCCCAGGAGCATAATAAAGAAGATAGATGCTGGGGAGCTCAAGGTAGCCTGAGTGCGAATTCATAAAATTCGACCAACAATTTGCAACTTTTCATTAGTTATATATCTGGGAAACAACTCCCTATATGATTAGACAGCTGACGCTACAAAAGAGAGTGACAGATACAACCGCAAATGCTGGGGTCAAGCCGGCAAATCCACCGCAACTGTGGGTTGGCTACGCCCAATCGGAAAGATGCTTGGGAGAACAGGCGGCTGGAAGCTAACCGCGGCACGGCAGCAGCCGTGATGCAGCAATAGTAATATATATCTGGCACGCTGCTATTATAGTGGTGGGCTAATGGTAACAGGGACAACGCCGAAGGAGGGAACCTACGGCGCCGCTTTCCAGCACATAGTCGATGCTATGGATCACGCAAGGAGCTGGAAGGAACCCGCTGTAGTCGTAGAAACTGTGTCTGGGGTTAGAGACAGGGAGCTAAAGGACGTGCTTGCGCCTGTCATAGAAGCGAAGGATTCGCCTCCGAGCACGAAGGCGGTTAACACTGTAAACAGGTTCAAGAATGAGCTGATGGAGCTGCTTGACCAGGGCAAGGTTGACGAGGCAATCGTCCTCGTTGACCGGATGACAAGGACCGAGTTCACCACATTCGGCAAGGAGGCGATAGACGAGGCGGCATACAAGAAGGTGGTCGCCGCAGCATGCGACGCCTCAAGGCTAAAAAGGCTTGAAGGGCGCATGATGGATGAGCTCGGCAAGGTCGGTGGCCGCGTAGTGCCTAGCTCGTTAAATGCTTACCAGGTCTCTTCCTACAAGGACATAAAACCGGTGTTTGATGCCGAGAAGAAAGAGTTCATAGAGAGCGGAGAGGCCAAGGTGCTCGCCGACTGGGTGAGGGCGAGAAAGGATATAGAGTGGATAAGGGATACAGTTGCCCAGATGATGGAAACGGTAAGGGATATATCAAAGACCGGGACACCACAAGATGTGCACGACTATCTGGCAAACCTGCAGGTGCAGAACCAGCCGGCAGTCGCTGCGACTCCGGGCGCTGCGCCTGCAACAACGGCGGTTGGCCAGCAGCAGGACAGGACCACGCCAAGCTCAGCGCATCCGCATTATGCGACGCATCTTAACGATTACATAAGCGCAGTGGACTCCTGGGCTGACGAGTGGTTGAAAAGGCAGCCGGCAGAAGTCAGGCAGGCGATCGAACAGGGAGGGACCCTTGATGAAAACCAGGCCAGGGATGCCAGCAAGAACATACTCCTCGATTACAAAAAGAACAATCCCGATATTCCAGACATGCCGACAGATGAGCAGATAAATGGGGCAGGCACCCTGGATGAAGCAAGAATGATAGCTAGGCGCGCCCACAGGGCCTACCTGATGTGGAAAGGCGAGGAATACATGACAAGCATAGGCCTGACAGCCGGGCAGGTGGAATTCGTAACGATGAGAGGGCAGTACCAGGACTGGTCCAGCAATGCGTATTACGACTTTCCGATGTGGGATAGCGTAATAAATAAAGACCTTAAAGCGATCGGACAGAAACCTGCGCAGGGTGAAAAGGTGACGGTACCACCGCCACCCGACATATTTGGGGTATTCAAGTCATAAGCAGCTGTGGGGCGAGCCTGT
>JAJYWI010000015.1 GCA_021791535.1 Microcaldota archaeon | reverse complement strand
TACCTAGACCTAATTACGTCAGGAATAGGTTTAGGGACTACATCTCGCTTGTCGCTCTTAACGAGGCTTACGCTTCTACCGACGAAACTATACCGAATAGGGCCAAGCGGACTCTGCATAGGCTTACAACGCATTCGTTGAGGCATTACGCAATTACCACTTTCAACAGGGCTGTTAATGGGAATATCACGCTCACAAAGGCCTTTGCTCGGCATAGAGAAATTGGCTCAACGCAGGTCTATATCCACACGTCTAAGGATGAACTTTATAGTGCGATTGAATGTTCTTTTTCAAATATTTTAAAAGATGTATATCATGCATGAAACTGACATCAAAATAAGTTATTTAAGAGCATATGCCAAATGTTATCTGGTAGATATGGCACACTATTCCGATATATTCTATTTAGGGTACCTTTATAACATTCTGCAAGATGACATGGCTGGGAGGAACTTGGGATCCGAATCAAAAGCTTGGAGTGCCATATGGATATTGAATACGTTCAGGGAATACCTAGTTCGTACTGGAATTAATGATAAAGGATTAGATATGTTTATAGAAGAAGCAAAGGAAACCTTTAATAAATATGATAAGGGAGTGACTCTAGTCAAAGCTACTGATGCAGCAGAAATAAAAACAAAACTTTCTGGAATGTGGAATCATGTAGTAAATGATTTACTCAAGCAAAAGAAGTTAATTTTAGAAATCGACGATATGACATTAAATCCTAAAAAACTAAGAGAAGGCGTTGAGGGATTTTTTACACAAAACGAGGTTAGTAAAATCCCACAAAATATTCAATTAGATTTGAAAGACAGCATGACAAATATATTATTAGGGCTATGGACTCCTTGTGTAATGATTAATCTAAGAGCTGTTGAAGGAATTTTAAGGAGATTCTACAAGAAAAAAACTGGTAAAAATGCAGTGCCTCGCACAGGTAAGTTTTTAAATTGGGGGAAAATTCTTAAAGAATTAAGAGGGAAAAAGATAAAACGTGAACTTATGATAGACCTCAGTTTCTTAAACGGCCGCCGCAACGACGCACAACATCCTGATAGACGTTTCACACAAGATGAAGCCGAGAATATCTTTAATAGATCTCTGTATGCTTTAAGAGGGATGCTGGCTGAATTATAGGATGATAATATGCCAAATCATATATTTACTAAAGAAAGTTTAAAGGAGCTTGAAAGTGCGAATATTGAAATAGAAAAAGCAAAGGAATTTATAAAAAATTCAAGAGCATTAATTATAGCTGGAGCGTATGGCGCGACCTTAAGTGTATCTCTTCAGTTGATTATTACTCCGCTAACTAATCCAAAATCAATCAATGATAGCGGATTGTTTATATTAGGATTCTTCTTATTTATCATATCAACAATGATTGCTTTTGGGTACTACCAACGTATCTATCGTTATGGGCCTCGCCATAGGTCTTACAATTTAATCGTTGAAGGAAATTATGAAAAAGGGAAAAGCGCCCTAATTAAAAAGTTGAAAGACGAATTCGGCACTGATATACATATTTATTCTACAAATGATACCGAAAGTGGCAACAAAGAGGATGTCATATTTATACACGACCCCCAGAAAGAAAGGAATGTTGCACGCTTCACATATGTAAAGAAAACGAAACTTATACTGATTAGATTAGACCTAGAAAATAGACATACTGGGACTCTCATACGCGCATTAAAAAATATTGGGGCCGCCGGGATTTGAACCCGGATTTGCTGGTTTCTTCATATCTCGATTTGCATTCCAGATTATCATCATTGCGGTTGCCCGCTCATCCGGCATAAAATATCTGGAGCCAGCCGCGCTGCCAAGTTACGCTACAGCCCCTGCTTCTTGAATAGGGAAACCAAGATATAAATGCCTACTGCGTAAGGGCATCATGCGAAAGGTGCTTTTCCGCGGTCAAGATTTCAGCGTAGTGGAGCACGATGCCCTGGTGAGGGGAAAACACTACAGGTTTGCAAGAGTTGTCGAGAGGGATTCGTCCGTTATCCTGCCGTTCCTTGATGACGGCCGCATCGTGCTTGAAAGGCAGTACAGGCATGCGATAGGCAGATGGGTATATGAGCTGCCAGCAGGCCACATAGAGAAAGGAGAGTCTCCGGCAAAGGCCGCGGCAAGGGAGCTCAAGGAGGAGACCGGTTACAGCGCCAGGGAGATGAACTTCTTGTTCAAGACATACGAGCTGCCCGATCTCACATCTGCAATACGGCACTACTATGTGGCGAGGGGGCTGGTGCGAGGCAGGCAAAGGATGGACCAGACAGAGACCATCAAGCTTGTGTTGCTGACAATGCAGAAAGCCATGGAGATGATAGATGACAATATAATAGACGATCCCTGCGCAGTTGCCGGGATTCTCTACTACTGCAGGAAGTTTCGTAAGGCATAAATTTGTTTGGGAAAGAAGGATGTTGCTGTGTAGGGGGCGTTATGGACGATCAACAAAACCATGGCGCAGGTACGGCTGAAAAACCGGCACCGTCTGGCAGCAAAAGAAAAAGGCTTTACACGGCCGGGGCTGTCGTAATCATAGTGATAATAGCGGTTGTCGCGGTGCTCAGCGTATCGGCTCATGGGAGCAGCCTGACTGCGCTTGACAACGTATCTGTCAATTCCAGCGTGCTTTCGCAGCTCAGCTTGATAGCGTCCAACACGACCCTAGCCAACAAGGTTGGCGCGGGCATAGTGAGCAACCTGCCTGTGCCTGCAAGCTCAGGCAACCTTACGGCACTCACGTACAACGGAAAACCAGGCATCCTTTACCTCGGGGCTGACTACTGCCCGTTCTGCGCAGTGACGAGATGGGGGCTTATCATGGCACTGATGCGATTCGGCAGCTTCTCCTCTTTGCACTACATGACATCAAACACCAGCGCATCTGAGCCTTATCCGGGATCCCCGACGTTCACCTTCTATAATTCTAGCTACAGCAGCAGCATAATAGGGTTCGTCGGTGTAGAGGAGTACAACCATGACCACGGTCCTCTCCAGAACGTAACTGCGTTCGAGAACGAGATATACCAGGAAACTGACATAAACAACCCAGAGCTGGCAAGCGACCTCAAGGGAGGAATACCTTTCATAGACTTCGGCAACGTGACTATCCAGGGCGCGGCGCCGGTGTCGCCCAGCGTGATATACCAAAACAACTGGCAGGGCATAATAGCGAACCTAAGCAACCCTGGCACGCTTCAGGCACAGGCGCTCGTAGGAGAAGCGGATGTCTTCACCGCACAGATATGCAGGGTCGACAATTACACGCCCTCATCTGTGTGCGACCAGCCGTATATAAAGAAGATACTCGCTAGCTGAGCAGCCTATGTGCAATCTCCCTGTGAGAATCGATAATGTTGTTCTGCTCTTTAGGATCATTCTCTAGGTCATAGAGTTCATCCTTCCTCCCACCATGGTGATGAATGAGCTTGAACCTTCTGGAGTATACCGCTGTTGCTTTTCTGTTGTACCTCTTCTTTGCCCTGTATATGCTGGCGGCGACAGACGACCTCTCCTTCAGCATTGCCAGCAGCTGTTCGTCCCATCCCTCTATTATCCCGGTGTGTTCGCAGAAGACCCTCCTTCCCCTCCTGAGGTTCCCGTTCAGGTGCTCCTGCCTGCCTGCTGCGAGGTCAAGTATCGAATTGTGCAACGCCGCAAGGCTGACTGGAGAGCCGACAACCTCCTTCTCACTGACTATGCTGCCGTTCTCGTAGTTAGCCGCTATGAGCGGGACCTTCGCCACCTCCTCGTATGGGGGCATTGCATGGTAGAGCAGCCCGTGCTCGCCGAAGAACTGGCCATGGTCGGAGGTTACGATGACTGTCGCATTGTCCAGCATGCCGGTACCTTTCAGCGTCGACAGCGTCCTGCCTATGCTCCTGTCGAGGTACTCCAGCCTTCTCCTGTAGGCCATGTGCAGCTCCTTTGCGCTATCTTCCGTCATCTCTTCTATGCCGCTCATGTACAGCCACTTGTCCTGCACCATGCTCTCCCTCACAGGATAGTTCTCGTGCGCCTCTATGTAGTTTATGAATATGAACTGCGGGGCGTAGTTGTAATTGTACTTCAGGTATTTCGACAGCGCCGCATTCGTGTCCTGCGCTCCCCGGTCTAGCCTGTGGGTGCCGTCCGCCTCTGCTACCCTCCGGTCTAGCCTAAGCCTAAGCCGTGTGTATACGCTGTCAAGCAGCTGGCTCGGCAGCATCCTTGATATGGCATAGCTTGCCTTGTACATCCTCTGCCTCGTCTTCGCGCCACCCTCGAATATGAAGGAGATTCTGTCAGTGGCCTTCTTGTTGTACTTTGTGTTTGAGTGCTTCCATATGTCATATACCTTGTCAAAGCCTGTTGCGAGGTTAGTATAGCTTGTCAGGAAGGGGTTGTTCGAGAACAGGACCGAATAGTACCCGTACTTGGTTAGCTTCGCAGCGATGGTGTTCGCAGAGCAGTCCAGGAACTTTGTCTTGACCATCCAGGGATCTATCTTCCTGGATCCATTAGTGAAGAAATCCCTTGATACCTGCTTTATTTCTGACACCTTCGAATCTGTGAATAGCGCGGCGTGCGTAGGCGCGGTCCATGTGCCAGGCGCCACAGTGTTTATATAAGCGGTGCCGTTCCTGGCCAGCCTGCCTATGTTCCTAAGGCTAGCGTTGCCATATACGTCACTGGCTCTTGCCGTGTCGAGCATGAGCAGTATGATATTCTTCTGCATCGTCCCATCTGGTGCCAATAACATACGACTGGTGGTCTTTAAAATCATTACATAAAAAGGGTATTTATTACTGCGCATACGTTTAGGCATTATCATGGAGATATGCGTGCTCAACCCTTTTTTCTATCCCTATGCGGGCGGCACAGAGCGCGTGCTGTACGAGGTCTACAGGAGGCTCTCTAAGAGGCACAACGTTACAGTGATATCTGGCGCGGCTAGCAACAAAAGCAAGGAGCATATAGAGGAAATCAATGGCATAAGGGTGATAAGGCTAAGGACTATGCATCTCAGCATTCCGGCGCTGCCTATGCCGCTTCCGATAATGCAGGGACTGCCAGGCGCAGTACAGAAAGCCTGCGCCGACATATACCATATCAACAACAGGTACCTCTACTTTTACAATACGATAAGCGCGATAAAGAAGGCAAACAGGGCACTTGCGCTTACCCTCCACGATGCAATGCCGAGGAACATAGACGCCATAACAGACCACGGCGGCTATCTGTATGATGTTGTGTGGGGCAGGCGGCTGATGCGCTACGCGGATGTGATAACGGCTGTTTCGAAAGACACGCTGCTCAGCACTGTACCTAAGGAATACAGGGAACGCGCGTACGTGATATACAACGGCGTCGATACGAAAGCGTACAGGAAAAGGGCGCAGAACAACCGCGGGGTTGAGAGGGCCAGGAAGGCGCTCGGCATAAGCGCAGACACAGTGAACATAATGAACACAGGACGGCTGGTAGCGCAGAAGGGC
Organism: Microcaldota archaeon; assembly: GCA_021791535.1. GTDB lineage: Archaea > Micrarchaeota > Micrarchaeia > Micrarchaeales > Micrarchaeaceae > JAJZAB01. The sequence goes on along the minus strand of JAJYWI010000015.1, from coordinate 31,283 downwards.
CAGGTATACCTGCTCAGGGCCGTAGCAGATCTTGCAAAGAGGCATAAGGGGCTTGATCTCAACCTTGTGATCGTAGGCAGGGGATACCTGAAGGACACGCTGATGTACATGGCGGGGGATCTTGGCATACCTGAGAGGGTCAGCATACTGAACGATATACCGGAAAGGGAGATGCCATACTACTATAACACGGCCAGCGTTTTCGTATCGGCATCGCTCTACGAGCCGGCATCGTTGGCTGTGATGGAGGCGCTTGCGAGCGGGGTTCCGGTGGTTGCTACTAGAGTCGGAGGCGTGCCCGAGATGATGGGCGGCTGCGGCACTTACGTGAGGCCGAAGAGCGTATCGGGGATAAGCAAGGGCATAGAGCGCGCCCTGAGCAACCCTAAAAGGGCAATGAGGCTTGCGAACGATGGAAGGAAGCTAATGATAAAGGAGCATGACTGGGACGCGATATCCAGGGAATACGAGCACCGGTTTGAGGCGGTGCTGAGGAATTGATGGGATGGCAAAGAAGAAATCGTTGTGGTACAGCATAACCCATCAGAGCCACCTCGATAGGGAAGGCTACATCAAGCTCGTCAGGAGGGTAGAGCTTTTCGTAGTCGGAGGCCTGGTGGCGAGCATAGTTATTTTCCTGGCGCTAGCCCTAGTTGGCGGCATAGGGATGGTGGTCAACGTGATATTGGGCGCTCGGCCATACATATACGCGCTTGCGTTTGTTGCTGTGTTCTCTGGATACTGCATAAGGTTCGTCAAGTGGGAGTACTTCCTGCGCGTGCTCGGCCTCAAAGTGGGGCTGAAGAAGAGCTTTTCTGTATACCTTTCGCTCTATTCGATGAACATAACGCCCGGGAAAATAGGGAGGGTGGTAGCAGCCTACACGCTGAGCAGGATAACGAAGATAAGGCTGGCCAGCATAGTCCCGATAGTCACTGTGGACATATTCACGGACTTCCTTGGCGTTGCGATTGTCGCTCTGCTCGCCGCGCTCTATTTTCACAGGTTCGTGGTATACATCTTGCTGATAGACATAGTGCTGCTGCTGCCGTTCGCCTTCATATTGAACAGGTGGCTCTACAACCTGCTCAAGAGGCTGTTCAGAAGGAGCAACTTCATAAAGAACTTCACGCTATATGGCGAGGAGTACTTCAGGTCTCAGAGCAGGCTGAATTCGCCAAAGGTCTACCTGCTGTCCATCTCGGTGACCGTGCCTGCAGCGATACTTAACGCAATGGCTCTGTTCTTCACGCTGATGGCAGTTGGCGTAGTGCCGTCGTTCTCAGGGTCGGTCTTCGTCCAGACGTCATCGCTTATGTTCGGCATGATCTCCGGTGCGCCTGGCAACCTAGGCGTGACAGACGCTTCGCTTGCGGCATTGCTGAGCAGCGTATTCAGCCTGAGCGTCACTACCAGCACAGCAGCGACAATACTTACAAGGCTAGCGGAGTTGTGGTTCGGCGTAGTCCTTGGCAGCGCTTTCCTATTCTACACGCTTAGGTATTGGACGGCTTCTGCTGTTGGAATAAGGAAAAGGAAGGTGAAGCGTCAGGATTAGCTTACATCTCTTCGTCAGAGCCCTCCTCGGGTGAGGCTGGCGTTTCTGATGAGGCGCCTGCTGAGCCGTCTCCCTTCTCTATGACCTTTATCTTGCCAAACTTCCCTGTCGAGAGCTGGGGGTTTCCCCTGAACTCGTTGACATACGCGTTCGACACCTCTATAGTGTCGCCCCGGTCGACCTCGTTTATTGTGTCTCCCCACAGCGACATCGAGATGCTTCCAGAGTCATCCTGAAGCGTTATGTTGGCCACGTTTAGCCTTTTTCCGTACTTGGTGACCACTTCACGCGGCTCCTCTTTCTGCACAATCTTGCCTGTTACTGTGACATTGCTGGCTCCTGCTCTCAGTTCAGATATCTTCATTATATCACTTTTGGTACTAAAACTAGCAAACTAGCTCGTTTCCGTTTCTAGAGGTTATTATGATAAGAAAGTTATTTAAGGCTAGCAGATATCGCCGATTTGCGGCATTGACACTCATGTTTTTAGCTTTGGGATGCGTAATCTGATCATGGAGGGAGAAAATGGCCTGCCGAAAGGCGCGCATCCATCCTTTGCAAGGGTCATAGAGCAGAAGAGGCGTGTGAAGGAGAACCTCTCTGGGATAAAGCACAAAATAGGGATCTACAGCGCAAAAGGCGGCGTTGGAAAGACCACGATAGCGATAAACCTGGCGTACGCCATCTCGTCGAAAGGGCTTAGGGTTGGGCTGCTTGACGCCGACATAGACTGCCCGAACGTGACGATGTTCCTCGGCATGGGCGACAAGATGGACCCGCATGCGCCGCTGCGCCCGCCGGTAAAGGATGGCGTGGCGGTTGCATCGACGGCCATGCTGGTGGACGAGGTTAAAAAGCCCATAATATGGCGCGGACCTCTCATCTCGAAGATGGTCAGCGATTTCTTCGAGCATACAGACTGGGGCGAGATCGATTACCTTGTAATAGATATGCCGCCGGGGACGTCAGAAGTCCCATTAACTACGATGCAGTTGTTGGACCTTGATGGCTTCATATTAGTCACTACTCCGCAGAAAATAGCCGGGATAAACTCTGTGCGGTCTGGGCTCATGATCAAGCGGCTGAACGCCCACATACTTGGTGTGGTGGAGAACATGTCGGATGGGAAGCCAAGCAGCAGCACGCTAGAGGCTGTCAACAGCCTGGGCACCGAGCTGCTCGGCTGCATAAAAGACGATGGTAGATTCAACACCAGCAGCGATTCAGGAAAGGTTCCGGTATTGGAGTACAATGACATGCTGCACGGTTTTGACGAGATAGTAAACCGCATTTTAACATAAATTTAAATACTTTACTCAGCTAAGTAATAACACTGTATACGCACCGATTTCAAGTACTGATTCATAAAGAACTTGCGTGTGAGTTTACATTAATGAGAGAGTGAATTATCATGGCCGAAAACCAACTAGGTGGACAACAGGTTCTTTTGCTTCCGGAAGGGGCATCACGCGTATTAGGGAGGGATGCGCAGCGCACAAACATCGCAGTAGCAGTGGCAGTAGCTAGCGCCGTGAAGACCACGCTAGGCCCGAAAGGCATGGACAAGATGCTTGTTAGCGAGCTGGGCGACATAATAATAACAAACGATGGAGCCACGATACTCGAGGAGATGAACGTCGAGCACCCGGTGGCGAAGATAATGGTCGACATAGCGAAGACGCAGGACAAGGAGGTCGGTGACGGCACAACAAGCGTTGTCATAATGGCAGGAGAGCTCCTCAAGGGAGCAGGCGACCTGATAGAGCAGGGGATACACCCGACGACGATAATAAGGGGGTACAAGATGGCTGCACGCAAGGCCACGGACATACTAAACGCTGTGGCGAGGAAGGTCAGCATATCGGATGACCAGACGCTGCAGAGGATAGCGCAGGTGTCTATGGGCTCGAAGAATGTAGGAGACGACACGACGAAGATGCACCTCGGCAAGATAGTCATAAGCGCGGTAAAGCAGGTCATGGAGAAGAACGCGGCTGGCACTACTGTGATAGATCATGATTTCATAAAGGTTGAGAAGAAGGCCGGCGGGGCGATAAGCGACACAGAGCTGATAAGCGGGGTCCTTATCGACAAGGAGATAGCACACCCGGGAATGCCGAGGGACGTATCGAACGCGAAGATAGCGCTGCTGGACGTTGCATTGGAAATAGAGAAGACAGAGACAGAAGCAAAGATAGAGATAACGTCGCCTGAGCAGATGCAGGCGTTCCTGCAGCAGGAGGAGCGCATGCTGAAGGACATGGTGGCCAAGATAAAGAAGAGCGGCTGCACAGTGATGTTCACCCAGAAGGGCATAGATGACGTAGCGCAGCATTACCTTGCCAAGGAGGGCATACTAGCAGTAAGGAGAGTCAAGAAGAGCGACATAGAGAAGCTGTCGAGGGCCACTGGTGCTAGGATAGTCACTAGCCTTGACGACCTTAGCGCGAAGGACCTTGGCTTTGCCGGCATTGTAGAGGAGAGGAAGATAAGCGGGGAGCGCATGGTCTTCGTCGAGAAGTGCAAGGTGCCGAAGAGCGTCACGATATTCGTGAGGGGAGGCAACCAGCAGGTGGTCGACGAGGTCGAGAGGTCGATTACCGACGTGATTGGCGCAATATCTAGCGTGATGATGGACGGGAAGTACGTTATAGGCGGCGGCAGCGTAGAAATCGACGTAGCTAACGGGCTTAGGTCCTACGCCAACGACGTTGGCGGCAGGGAGCAGCTCGCGATACAGAAGTTCTCTGATGCGCTTGAGGTCATACCAAAGACGCTTGCGGAAAGCGCAGGCATGGACGCGATAGACACCCTTGTGCAGCTCAGGAGCAAGCATAGGTCGAAGGAGGGAGGGGTGACCGGCGTCGACATAACAAAGAACGTGATTGGCGACATGGCCAAGCAGGGCGTATTCGAGCCTCTGAAGGTGAAGGAACAGGCGATATACAGCGCCAGTGAAGCCGCAGAGATAATACTGAGGATAGACGACATGATAAGCTCGAAGGGCAGGGCGCCTGCCGGAGGAGGGCCTGGCGGCATGGGAGGAATGGGCCACGAGGACTGATTCCAGCACACCTGGCAGGTGTGATATACTAAATCCGGTAGGCTAGCTGGGTCCTTATTTATTTTTCGGCGTTTATTTGACGTGCAGCCTGATTTTAAGCTATTTATATCTGAACGCAGGAGCGTATATCTGGTGTGGCTCGGCTTCATAGCCGCACATTTTTTCATAGGCTATTGTTGGTCAGATGCCGGTAAAAGATAGGAACAGCGATGCGTCAACTCTGCGTGGGCTTCTCAGGAATGCCACACCTGCGGCAGGGCTCGGCATGCTGTTCGATGCTGTCAAGGTTTACGAGGAGTTCGCGGTAGGCTACATAGTCCTGACAGGCAGTTACCTCATGTACGACCTGTTGCGGGGGAGAAAATGGGCTGCGAGAGCAGAGCCCGTCAGTAGCTTTGATGAATACCCATTCGCTAGCATAATGGTGCCAGTATACAACGAGCCCGCTGCTATGGTGCAGAAAAGCATTGACAGCATGCTCTCCCAAGACTACCCAAATTACGAGGTAATAGTAGCCGATGACTCTGAAAAGCCGCTGAATGTCCGCGGTGACCAGCGCTGCAAGTTCGTGCACAGGAAATCCAGGGACGGTTTCAAGGGCGGTGCCCTGAGGAACGCATTCGGTCACCTTGACGGCAGGAGCAAGCTCATCGCTGTATTCGACTCTGACTTCCTATTGGAGAGAGACACGCTGCGCAGGCTTGCCGACAAATTCACTGACAGCAGAGTAGGTGCTGCGCAGGGTTTCATGGACACATCGAGGAACCTTGGCAAGACGAGGTTCACAACATTCATGGACCTGGTCTCGCGCATGTCCAGGGACATTCTGGAGGGAAGGTACAGGCGCGGCGGTTTTGTATGCGCACAGGGTTCGGTGCAGATGTACAGGCGCGAGGCGATAGATCAGATAGGAGGGGTTGCGCCATACAAGACGGTGAACGAGGACCTGGACACCTCTTTTAGGCTGAAGATGGCTGGGTGGAAAATTGTATATGACCCGTCGATCTCTGCCAAGGGAATGGCTGCCGAGAGCTATGTTACGTTCAAGAACCAGCTTGGGAGGTGGACCTCATCAACGATAAGGGAATTCCGCAGGCATACGGCTGCGTTCCTGAAGAGCGAGTGCGTAAGCCTCAGGGAGAAGATAGACTCGATGCTTTTCCTCTCTTTGTGGACTACAAGCCTTGTGGTGACCCCAACACTCGCCATGATACCAGTACTATTCCTGTCATCTGAGGTACCGTACAGCACGGAGGCCAGCGCGGTCATGACCGCGCTGCCGGTTGCCACATTTCTAGGGTCCATAAAGAAGAAAGGGGATATCAAAACCTCGCTGGTTGGCCTCGGCTACTACTTCGCCACCCTGCTGCCGGGTTACATATACTCGTTTGGCGCAGCAGTATCAGGGCTCTTAAGGGAAGGTACGTTTAACAAGACGCTGAAGGGCACCAATGGGGAAAACAATGGAAACAGTGGAAAGTAAGAAGCGTTGGTGCATTGGGCAATGGAGCTGTGACCTTTGGACTTTCTTTTTATACTTTTACGTGCATAGTTAACCGGTCCAATGCCGTTTGTTATAGTTACAGGCACAGCAGGAGCAGGCAAAACTACGCTGGTAGAGAGGATAAGGGGCTATAAGAAAACCAAGGTGGTGAACGTCGCTAGCATTATGGAAGAGATAGCGGAAAGGAAGGGATACTCGACATCTAGGGATAGGCTAAGGTACATGAGCAGGAAAAGGCAGCAGGAGGTTCAGAGGCTTGCGTTCAAGAAGGTGAGCAGCATAAGCGGCAATGTGGTTATAGACACGCACGCTGCCATCAAGGCAGGCAGCATGTACTTCCCTGGCTCCCCGTTCACGTTCCTGGACTCTCTTAGGGGATTGGCAGGCTTCGTGCACATAGACGCAAATTCTAGCGACATAATCAAGAGGCGCGCTGCAGACAAGAGCAGGAAGCGCGAAAAGGAGGATGCGCACCAGATAGACAACGACAGGATAGTAGAGATAAGCATTCTAGCGGCTTACTCGAGCAAGCTGAACATCCCGTTTTATATAATAGAGAACAGGCAGGACAGGCCAGGCGAGGCCGTGAAAGTGCTGAAGGCGGCGATCTCCGACCTTTTCGGGGTGTGAACATGCTGGCTCACGCTGTGCTCCCAACCATATCAGTCTTTGAGATAGTGGCCCTCGGGATAGCTTACACGATAGGTGCTGCGGTTGTCCAGAGGAAGCTGTCGAACCCGAAAAAGACAAGGGAGCTCCAAGACCAGATAAAGATACGCTCGAAGGAGCTCAACGAGATGATAAAAAGGAATGCGCCCAAAGAGGAGATATCTGCCAAGCAGAGCGAAATGATGCCGCTCGTGAAGCAGAGCATGTCGCTGAATATGAAGTCGACAATCGTGCTCATACCATCTTTCCTGGTTGTGTACTACCTGATCTTGCCGTTCCTGTTCAGCGCGCTTGGCACAGACAGCGTCTCGTTCAGCCTGTTCAACACGGCATTCAGCCTTCAGTACAGAGGACTCTTCTTCGTGGTGGTCTTTGTGCTTGGGCTCGCCACATCGATAAGCATACTGCTGTATGATAGGAGGAGGGCGAAGCTTGACACGAAGGCGAAGCTGGCTGCTGAGGGCATATCGGAATGATAGCCTCTTTATACCTTTTGTACGATAATACTCCAAGGTGCTGATTTTGCCAAAACCGATGCACAGGTCAAGAAGCTTCAGGCGCGCTAACCGCGTCACCTCTAGCGGCAGGAATGTCGTGCATTTCAGGCGTGCTGCGCACTCGTTGCCGCATTGCGCCATATGCGCTGCGGAGCTTAACGGAATAAGCTCGCATGGCGGAAAGTCCAGAAGGACAAACAGCCGTATATTCGGAGGCGTATTGTGCGCAGGCTGCGCTGCTGAAGTCGTGAAGCTTGGAAGCAGGGTTGAGCGCGGAGACATGAAGCTCAATGACGTAAGCGTCAAGCAGAGATCGTACGTGCTGCAACTTGTTGCACACTGACGCTGACAACCGTTTGGCTGGGATAGGATTGGCTGTGGAAGCAGTGATATTATCTGGGTTGCCTGCTTCTGGTAAGACTTCTGTGGCGAAGCTACTGAGCCGCAAGCTCGGCGTCGGGATGCTCGGCGGAGGGGAACTTCTCAGGAAGATTGCCATCGGCGCAGGCTACAGGCCGGCTGGCGCAGGCTACAGGCCGGCTGGCGCAGGCTGGTGGGACTCTGATGAGGGTATGCGCTTCCTTTATGAGCGCGAAAACGACCAGAGGTTCGACAGGGAGGCGGACAGGCGCATGATAGAGAGGATAAAGAGAGGCTCGGTTGTGGTGACCAGCTATACGATGCCATGGCTTTCTGATAATGGATTCAAGGTGTGGCTGGACGCCAGCAAGAGCGTAAGGGCTGCGAGGATGGCGCGCAGAGACGGAATAAGCGCCGGCTTGGCAAGGCGCATCATAGGCGAACGTGATGCAATGAATTATGAGCTGTACAGGAACCTATATGGAATTAAATTAGGCAGGGATAAAAAACCCTTTGATGTAATAATAAACACATATGGAATGACCGCTGGGCAGGTAGCTCGCGATATATTGAAGAGAATCAAGGAGTGATATGATGCTTTTGGAAGTAGGGCGCGTATGTGTGAAGAAGTACGGGCGTGATGCAGGTAGCAGGGCGGTTATAACCGCTGTGCTCCAGGATGGGACCGTAAAGATAATATCGGCATCTAGGAGCAAGAAGGAGAGGCGGTGCAATCCTAAGCACCTGGAGTTCCTTAAAGAGATAATAGACCCAAAAAACAAGGAGCAGCTTAACCGTACGCTAGGCATAATAGAACGCATGAAGTAGCTATCCGCCATCAACTAAAAGCAGCTCTGCTGCGGACTTGACGGCCTTCTCCTTGCTCGCTTGGCTTGAGAGTATGTTGAAAAGCTCGGTATAGCTGATCGTCTGGTCTGCGCCGGCATCCTTAAGCCTCTTATAAAGCGTGAGCATGCCGAGCTCCTTTATAGGAATGTCGTCTATCTTTCCGTCCCTCAACTCGTCTATCATAAGCTCAGTGCCCGGGCTCGAAAGCTGCGATGTATCTATGGTCAGGAAGGCCTTGTCTGAGTATTTCATAGCAAGTGCATGCGCCTGGAGATCGGCCTTGTCAAAGCCGTTTGCCATAGTGCCTGTCACCTTCAGCCTGATTATCGGCTTCGTGCTCTTGCCGGAGATCATGCGCTCCGTTTCTGATTCGCACCTGCTTATCAGTTCAGATGGCTTTGCATTCTCTACCCTTATCTCTGCTGTGACATACGGCCTTGAGTTTATCTGCACGAACTTGTACGAGCCGTCATGCGTATCGAACACTATGAAGCCTTTGCTCCCTTGCTCGTCCCCTTTCATCTGCGTGAGCACGGTGCTGCCTGGTATGAGCAGCTTCTTGCCGTGAACCTCTGCGTCATGCCTGCTGTGCATGTGGCCAGACACGTAGATGTCGAATCCCTTGGGGAGGTCAGAGTACTTTATGAAATTATCGTTGTACGGAAGCATCTCGTATATGGACTGGTGGAACATGAATATGCTGAACGTGCCTTCCGTAGGCTTCGGTGATATAGCTGCGATCCTCTCCTTTACGAGCTCCTCGGCTATCCCGCCGAGGCCGAATACAGAAACGAGTTCGTCGCCCTTCTGTATAGTCGTTGTGGCCTCGCTCGTGTCGGCGAGCAGCCCTGCGAGAGAGAGCAGCCTCACTGCGTTGTCCTTCCCTTCGGCGATCCTCTCGTGCGTCCCCGGTATAGCGATTATAGGAGCGTGGGTGTGCAGGCCTACGCTGCCGGTATACCCTACGATCCTCGCACCCCATTCCTTCTTGGATAGCTCCCTGAATATGTTTATTGCCTGCGATATGACGTCAGGCCTCGGGTACCTCTTGTCGAATATGTCGCCAGGTATCAGCACAGCATCCGCCATCCCGCTGGCCGACTCCAATGCTGATTTTGCCTGCAGGTACGCGTCCTCCTCGAATCTCTCGTAGCCAAGGTGAAGGTCGGACACTATAGCTATCTTCATTGTGTCACTGCGTTGCCTGGCGCGCCGCCCTTTATCATGCCCTCTATTTGCTCCCTGAGCGCCTTCTCCTTCTTCACCGCTTCGTCGTACTGCTTGTTTATTATTGTGAGCCTCATCTCTGTCGATTCCTGGCGCTCCTTTACGCTCTTTGTCGCATCGTCCTTTGTGGTCTCTACCATCACGCCTCCTATTGCAGAATAGACCTTGCCCTTAGCGTTCTTCAGCTCCTCTAGCGCGTCGTTCAACTCGTCCATCTGCTCGGTGAACTGGGCCTTCTGCAGCGCAAGGGATTGCAGCTGCTCCTGCAGCGCCTGGTAATCTGACGATAGTTTTTCAATCTGCTCTTTTGCCATGTATAACATCTCTTTTTGATATTTTTATGCCTACCTGTCTATCTCAGCAAATATCACGTCAAGGCTCCCGACTATCGAGAACAGATCCGCGAACCTGTACCCCTCTGATATCTTAGGGAGCACGGAGAGGTTGATGAACGCCGGTGACCTGAGCGATATCCTATACGGGCGCTGCTTGTCTGGTACCATGTAGATTACGCCCTCGCCCCTTGGCATCTCCTCCTGCATTATCACAGTGTCCGGTTTCGCTATTGGCCCTATCAGCCTTATCGGCATTCCCTTAGCATCGCCGCTCGGCATCATGTCTACAGCCTGGCGTATTATGCTTATACTTTCGAGCATCTCTTCATACCTAACCCTATACCGGTCGTAGCAGTCGCCGTTCGTCTTTACAGGCGCCCTGAACTTCATCTTGTCGTACACATAATAGGGGTGCGACTTCCTTGCGTCTTCTTCGACACCTGACGCGCGCAGCACAGGGCCAGATACGCCTGCTGCTATCGCGTCGTCCTTCTTGAGTACGCCGACCCCCTTCGTCCTCTCCATGAACACGCTGTTTGAGTCAAGCATGTCGGGATATTCGGCTATTCTCTGCTCAAGGTAATCAGCAAGCGCATGGCACCTGTCCGCGAAGTCTGCCGGAGGGTTCTTGTTGAATCCTCCGAGTCTAAGGTTGACGTAGAACATCCTGCCGCCGGATACGTCTTCGAGCAGCTTTAGTATGCGCGCCCTCTCCCTGAAACACCACATGAATGCGGTGAAAAGCTGCCCTATGTCGTTCACAAACGTGCCGAGCCACAGCAGGTGGCTGGCTATCCTCTGAAACTCAAGCAGTATCACCCGTTCGTATAGCGCCGGCTCCTTCACTGGCACGCCGAGCGCTTTCTCCACTGAGTTGACATAAAGGTCGTCCCAGCTAAGCGGTGCTATGTAGTCGAGCTTCTCTGTATACGATGGGTTCTGCATATACATCCTGGTCTCCATGAGCTTCTCAACTCCCCTGTGGAGGAAGCCTATGTGCGGCTCTACCTGTTTTATCGTGTCGCCGTCAACGTCAACCACAAGGCGCAGCACTCCGTGCGTGCCTGGATGTATCGGGCCTACGTTAATGCGCATTATAGCCATCACTCCACCTTGTCGTAGTCCTTGCCCCAAATGAAGCTCTTCCTCAGCGGGGCGCCCGTGCCGTTCCAGAGCTCTAGGAGGAGCCGCCTGGCATCCCTGCCCTGTATCCTTATGCCAAACATCTCCGACAGCTCACGCTCGTACCAGTCCGCAGCCGGGTATATCTTCATTATCGTGTGTACCTCTGGCGCGCTTGGGCCCATCTTGACTTTGATTATCTCGTCCTTCTTCTCTTTCGTGTTGTAAAGCATGTATACTACCTCCAGATGGTCTATGTAGTCTACGGCAGTTATCTTCTTCAGGTAGTCAAATCCCTTCGATTTCAGCTCTGCGCAGGTTTTCGCTAAGTCCCCTGGTTGTATATCCAGCAATTTTACCACGTATTCGTTCTTGAAGCTTCATCAGCGCGCCGAAAAGGTTCTCTGGCCTTGGCGGGCAGCCGGCGACATATATGTCAACAGGCAGCACCTGGTCTATGCCCTTGATTATGTTGTAGCTCTCCCACCAGGGGCCGCCTGATGTTGCGCACTCGCCGTATGCTATGACATAGCTCGGCTTTGACATCTGCTCGTACAGCCTCTTCACCTTCGGCGCAACAGATTTCGTGACCCATCCTGCGACTATCATCACGTCGCACTGCCGCGGCGTGCCCCTAAAGAGTAGGTAGCCCTTCCGCTCCGCATCTATCCTTGCTGCTCCGAAGTCCATGAGCTCCATTGCGCAGCACGCTAGCCCGAACTGGAGCGGCCAGAGCGAGTTCGACCTCCCCCACTTGATGATGTCCTTCATCTTTATCCTCGCTATATCGCTGAGCCTGCTGAACATAGCCGGCGCGTATTCCTTCCCGTATGGCTTGAGCGATTGCTCTGTAAGCATGCTCATCTCCTGCTCCGCGTTGAGGAACTGCGCCTTCGTGTACGGTGCACCTATCTCTTCATCCTCCATCCTTACCACGTATGATGAGATATCCTGTCAATGAGAATGCAGCTGCCACCAGCGCCAGTCCCACAACGAGGATTCCGCTTGTGTAGCTTACCTGGCGTAGCACCGATGACCAGATGAGAAGCACTATGGCTACAACCTCAAAAGGCAGGAAGAGCATGAAAAATGGGAGATATTCGTTTATAACATCCCGGTTCTTCCCTATCGTAGCCTCCGCGCTCTCATAAGGCGCGGCCTTGACTGCATTGTCCCTTGTCCTGTGCCTGAATAGCTTTGCGGTTGCAAGCAACGACGCCGGCACGAATATCGCAATGAGCGCAAATACCAGCAGCGCAAGATAGTTGTACAGCATCATACCCGCCTTTCTACTACATCTGCTTTCACGTTTATATTTGTTGTTGTGCATCTGTATGTTGCAATGCCTTTCATAGTTTACTCCGATGACAACGCCACATCCAGGAACATAGGCAGGGCCATCGTAGCTTCGTCAGACTTCGAGGAGCTTGACGCTGTTTCCGGATATAGGCATTTCAGGAGCGGAAGGGTAGACGCTCTGGAGATAAGAGGCAGCATCCTTGATTGCAGCTTTCTCGACAGGATAATAAGTACTGACTTTATCGTGTTCGTTTGCAGCCACTCGAGCTCTGGCGGAATCGCGTCGTTCACCACGCATCACGAAGGCAACTGGTCTGTGGAGGCTAAGCTGGGAGGCAGGCCGAAGGAACTGAGCGTGGCGGCGCCTATCGCTGCGCTGGCAGTGATGGAGGGCCTGAAGAAGAACAACGATTCGGCGCTCCAAGTCATATACGAGGCGACGCACCATGGGCCACTGCTGAAGACTCCATCATTCTTCGTCGAGGTTGGCGGCACGAATGAGGCATTGGAGAGTAAAAAATATAGCGGCATAGTAGCAAGGTCGGTGATGGATGCGCTATCTGAAAATGAGACGAGTCCGGACTGCGTGCTTGGCTTAGGCGGCATGCATTATGCAGAAAAGTTTACGAGAGTGGCTTTCGGGAAGGGGTGCGCGTTCTCGCACATAATGCCAAAGTATCACATAGCTGAGATAGACATGCTGCAACAGGCAGTCGAAAGGTCTTCGCCGAGGCCTGAAAAAGCGATGATAGAGTGGAAAAGTATTAAGGCTTCCGATAGAGAAAAGATAATTGCTGAGCTAAACAGGATTGGTATTGATTATGAGAGGGTTTAGGATTGCCTATCTGGCCACGGCGGCCCTGCTGGCTGTAATCGTGCTTGCGCAGCTGTCTTTCGGCCAGTATTGGTTCCAGAGCGGTGCAAATGCCGGCAGCCAGGCGACCTATAACAACGGCGCAGGCGTCTACATCCAGACGGTTGTGCCGCAGAATCCATCCTCAGGCGCATTAGGTTTCTGGATAGGGGAGACAATCCAGAACGGAGCGTTTGTACAGGTCGGCTACGAGGTGCCGAATACGTCTGGGGACTACCCAAAAACTTGCGATGCTTCCGGATGCAATGGAACGGTTTTCCTAGAGGCAGGCCATCCGGCCTGGTTCTGGGAGTATTTCCCGGCAGGGAACAGCAGCACCAGTTTCTATGGCGGCGTAGGCCAGAGTGATTCGGTAGGCGCCAACGGCACATTCAATATGTACTCGTTTTCTTCGGATGGCGACACATGGAACTTCTATTTCAACGGGCAGCGCATCGGAAGCGCAAACCTAGGGGTGTCAACATCAGGCCCATATGTGCCTTCGGCGTACGCTGAACTGGCTGATGCGAACAACACAAACACGTTTATGAAGACTGTGATGTTTAAGAACATGTCTTACATGAAGAATGGCGTGCAGCACCTGCTCCAGAGCGCGACAGCGTACATAGGATATGGCACGGGCAGCAAGACGAGCATCGCCAACCCGTACGGGGTTAAGGAGGTGGGCGGGTATGCTAACTATTTTGAGGTAGGCTCAGGAGTGCAAAGCGCGCATAATGGCGCAGTACTTTGGACCAGCGTGTACCACCTGCAGCTTAGCTCGCCGTTCGGCAACGTGACAGGCTCTGGGTACTATCCGACTTTCTCAGCGGTGAACTTCAGCGTGCAGCAGCCGTACGTATACATAACGCCTTCTGAGAGGGTGGTATTCGCCGGTTGGCAGGGCGAGGGTGCTGGCAGCTATACCGGCACATCAGGCTCAGCCACGGCACAGATGATTGACAATGTGACAGAGATCGCTAAATGGAACCTGGAGTATTACGTAAATGCGACATCGCAATTCAGCAACGTAAGCGGGTCAGGATGGTACTCTGCGAACTCAACAGCAAAAATATCGTTAGCTAACAGCATAGTAGATACGGCTGCCGGAACAAGGGAGCTGTTTTCCGGTTGGAATAACGGTGTATCGTCGCTAAACACAAGCTTCGCTGTACTAGGGCCTGTGAACGTATCCGCGCGCTGGCAGAAGCAGTATCTGGTGTCGCTGAATACAAGCCTCGGCATGGCTTCAGGCGCTGGTTGGTACGATGCTGGCGGCAGCGCGCGCATATCATTGAATAACGATTACTTCAATTCCACTAACACTACGAGAATCGCATTCTATTCATGGAACGGGATATACTACAACAGCTCTACAACGATAACGGTCAATTCTCCGGTATCGTTGGCCGCTGCCTTCAAAAGGCAGCATCTTGTCAAGTTCTCCGCACTTGATTCAGATGGCGATAAAATAAACGCCACGTACTTCGTTGTGGATGGGAGGGATACCCCTTCCAGCACCATGCTTTTCGACGGGGTTCCGTATTCTATTACAGGGGCGTATTACAAGGGCGTGCTTGTAACAACAGACATAACGGCAAACATCTCATCTTCTGGGACAATACCGGTAAAGCTTCCAGTATATAGCGTGCGCATGTCAGCGCAAAGCCTATTCAAAGCTCCGCTTAATGCAAGTGCGCATCTCACCTTCCAAAACGGCACTAGCTACACGATTTACCTTGGGCCTACCGGCTCTGCCATGCTGCTGGATGTCCCGTTCGGCAACGTAAGCGGGTACATGAGATACGGCCAGTTGCAAGAGCCGTTCAGTGTCGCCGCAGGCAACCAAGTCGCGCTCACGTTCATAACCCCGATCGACGCTGCCCCGATAATAGCCGTGATTGCCGTCATGCTCCTCTATGAGGTATTCCACAGGAGGCGCTACAGAAGACTGCAATCCCAAAGCTAATCCGATGGTCTGATGGACGTCTACGACATCTTCCTTTCCAAGTACAAGGGCTTCACAGCCATACAGAAGGCCGCAATCCCGCTCATTGAAGGAGGGAACAACTGCATGGTGGTTGCTCCTACAGGATCTGGAAAAACAGAGGCTGTTGTGCTCCCGATAATAAAGAGGCTTGGGGACGCAGCCGGATTGGCTGGAATAAAGGTGATCTACATAACGCCGCTAAGGGCACTAAACAGGGACATGATAAAAAGGATGACCTGGATATGCGAGAGGCTAGGGATAAGCATATCTGTCAGGCACGGGGACACGCTGCAGAGCGAGCGCAGGAAGCAGGCAAAAGTTGCGCCAATATTCCTAATCACAACCCCGGAAACGCTGCAAAGCATACTGCCTTCAAAGTCGTTTGCGCGTCACCTGAAGAACGTCGAGTATGTAGTAATCGACGAGGTGCATGAGCTATACTCGAACAAAAGGGGGGCGCAGTTATCGCTCGGCCTGGAGAGGCTAGAGGAGATGGCGCCTGGTTTTAGGCGCATAGGCATCAGTGCCACTGTTTCCGACCCTGAAGCCATTGGAGCGTTCGTTTGCGGCAAGAGGCAGTTCAGGGTAGCTGTGACGAAGCCTGACAAGAAAGTCGAGATCGCTGTCGAGATGCCTTCCGGATACAGCAGCGAGCTGAAAGAGGTTGGTGACACGTTCGGCCTTGATGACAAATCAGTAGCCAGGCTTGGCGCGATAGCTGAGAGCGTCGCCAAATCCAGGTCTTCGCTGATCTTCGCCAACACAAGGCAGGTTGTCGAAGCGCTTGGCAGCAGGCTGATGTTCCTCGACAGGCTGCACAGCTTCGGAGGCATAGGTGTGCACCATGGATCGCTTGACCGCGATGAAAGAATAAGGATGGAGGACAGGTTCAAGGAGGGCAAGCTGCGTTGCCTGATAGCGACTAGCTCGCTAGAACTAGGCATAGACATAGGCAATATAGACCTGGTGATACAGTATGGCTCGCCAAGGCAGGCGCTCAGGCTTCTTCAGAGGATAGGCAGGAGCGGCCATACAGAAACTGGCACATCCAAAGGGATTATAATAGCTACCAGCAACATAGACGCCGTAGAGTCAGCTGCGATATACAAGAACGCCAGAGCCGGACTGGTGGAGAGCTATCAGGTGAGGGAGAATGCGCTTGACGTGCTTTGCAATCAGGTGTGCGGCATTGCGCTAGACAAGAAGGAAACAGACATAGACGCGATATTCGGCATTATCACAAGAGCGAGACCTTACGCCAATCTAAAGAGAAGCGACCTCGAATCGCTGCTGTCGTTCATGAATAGGCAGCGCCTGGTTGCCTTTGACGGGCACATTGTTATTCCATCACCTAAGACGCGCATGTACTACTATGAGCATCTCAGCGTGATACCGGACACTAAGAGATTTGTGGTGAAGAGTGTAGCCGACAACCACGTGATATCCTCTCTAGATGAGAGGTTTGTAGCTGCGAACATCGAAGAGGGCTCCGTATTCATAGTGAAAGGGCTCCCTTGGAAGGTCATAAGCATAGATGAGGATAGGCTGAGCGTCGAGCCTAGCGAGCACCTTGATGCCGCCATACCTGATTGGGCCGGAGAGGACATACCTGTGAGCCATGCGGTAGCCAGGGAGGTCATGTCGCTTGTTGGTGACATCGATGCGTTGAAGGGGACTGGATGCCTGTCAGGCCAGGCAATCATCGAGGTATCTGAATTCGCGAAGTCGCAGCAGAAGTTCGGGACGCACGAGAGGAATAGGCTCGTGGTCGAGAGGGCGGAGGATTACGTTATAATAAACACCTGGCTTGGCACCATGGCTAATGAGGCGCTCTCGCGCCTGCTCGCGCACTTGGTCGCTGCCTTCCACTGGCGCAGCGTGAATGTTAGGTCGTCGCCGTATTTCGTGATGATGGACGCGCCGTCCAGCCTGAAGGTTGCCGAGCTGATGATGAGGATAAACGTGAATGCGATAGAGCAAAGCCTTGAAGAAGCGGTAAAAGACACCGAGCTGTTCAGGTACAGGTTTGTGAACGTGGCAAAGCTTTTTGGCGTGGTTGACAGGGGCGCGTCAGTGACCAAGTCGCTAGCTAAGCGCATAGTGAAGGTCCTTAGGGACACGCCAGTGTACAGGGAGACGATAAACGATATAATGGCAAGCTTCGACCTTGAAAACCTGAAGGAGCTCATAAGAGGGGTCCAAAGCGGGAAGATAAAGGTGGTCGAGCTCTTCGAAAGCGGCATATCTCCGCTTGCTGACGAGATACTCAATGCTGCATACTACACGAGGGAGCTGATGTCCCCGGTCGCGCCGAGCAAGGCGCTATTGGAGTCGTTCTCCTCCTTCCTTCTCAAGAAAGAGATACGCCTGCTGTGCACGTATTGCGGTTTTTCTTTTACGCGGAGCCTTGACGAGCTGAAAGATCTCAGCAATATAAAGTGCCCTTCGTGCAGCAGCGTGATGCTATGCAGGTATTCTGACGCGCATTCACATGTAGTCAAAAAGCGCATATCGGGTAAGAGGCTCTTAAAAGAGGACAGGCAGGTCCTCGGGGAGATAATGAGGGAGACAAGCCTGTTCAGCTCATACGGCGGAAAGGCTGCGCTTGCGCTTTCGACATATGGCATAGGCCCTACGAGCGCTGCGAGGGCGTTGCTGATGCATAGGAAGGATCCGATGCTCTTCTACAAGGACCTGATAGAGGCGCAGAAGCAGTTCATACGCACCAAGAAATACTGGTCAGTGTGACCTCTCCATCTCAACCCTCATTCCGTGCTGCTCTGGGTTGATTTTGTACATCGCGTTCTCGAAATGCATGGCCAGCTCCCTTCCTTGGTAGAAATCGTGCAGGAATACAGCTACAGAAGAGGCGCATGAGTGCGGCTGCGTGGTTATGCTGATGTTGAAGTCGGCGGCCTTATACAGCTGCTTCGTCGACTCGTTCTCGCTCACTATCAGAAGCACGTTCTTGTAGGTCCTTACCCTGTATCCTATCTTCCCGATTGGCAGCCCGTATCTTGTGAGGTAAACCTTCAGGTAGTTCTTTTTCTCGCTTACATATCCCTTCCAGTCATCTGTGAATGCAAACCCGAACGTCCCTCCCCAATCCCTGTTGAGAGCGCGGCACTTCCTTGCAAGCTTGCCCTTCACCCCACTGTCTGAGGGATAGAACGTAATGTTTGAAGCGCCGAATGCCCTGGCTACCATACATAATGAAATCTTGTCTTCGTAGCTGGACCTACCAACTACAAGCACGGATATCAACCCTCTCACCCATGGCTGACCAGTCTTTTTATATGCGGTGCTGTGCTCTTAATAAGTTTGCTGTGGCGCGTATTTATCTGATTACCTTATATTACCTGCGCGTCAACCACGGCAGAGCCCCTGTCAAGCCTCATCAGCCTAACGCCAGAGGCGCTGCGCCCTGTCACGCGTATGGCAGACACCGGGAACTGTATCGAGATCCCTTTGGAGCTTATGAGCAATATACTTGAGATCTCCGGCGTCTTTAGGGACTTGACTATGCTGCCGGTCTTCTCCTTGGCCTTCAGGTTTATCACTCCCTTCCCGCCGCGCCTCTGCAGCCTGTACTCATCGAGCTTTGTGACCTTGCCGAAGCCGTTCTCGGTGATTGTGGTGATTAAGTCGCTCTCGCCGGCTTGCAGAAGTTTCACTACCTCGTCGCCCTGCGAGAGCCTTATGCCCCTGACGCCGTGAGCGTTCCTGCCCATAGGCCGTATGTCGCTCTCGTTGAACCTTAGCGCCTTGCCCTTCTTCGTGGCGATAAAGAGGTTTGCCTTGCCGTCGGATACGCATGCATCTGCAAGCGAGTCTCCCTGGTTGAGAGGTATAGCCAGTATGCCGGACGAACGCGGCTTGGAGAAGCTCTCTGCTCTTACTCTCTTTATCGTACCTCTCTTGGTTATGAAGGTAAGGAAGCGGCTGGTAAACTCCCTCGTGTTGACCATCAGCTCGACGCTCTCCCCTTCAGATAGCTTTACGAGGTTAACTGCGGCCTTGCCGATGCTGTACCTGTTCGCTTCCGGCACCTGGTAAGCCTTGAGCCAGTACGCCCTGCCCTTGCTTGTGAGCACAAGCAGGTAGTCCTTAGACTTGCAATATGATATTTGCTTAACGAAGTCCCCTTCCCTGAGTTCTATCGCGATTACCCCCCTGCCGCCCCTGCCTTGTGACTTGTACACGCTGCTTGGCATCCTCTTCATGTAGTTGTTCTTTGTGAGTATTACAGTTGTGTCCTCATCAACGATGAGATCCTCGCTCTCTATCTCGCCTATGCTCGTCTCTTTGTCTATGAAGGTGCGCCTGTCCCTGCCGTACTTCTCCTTGAGTTCCTTCGTCTCGTCCTTTATTATCTGGAGGATCCTGCTCTCGTTGGCGAGTATGTCATTGTAGTCCTTTATGCTCGCCTCTAGGTCAGACCTTTCGCCCTGCAGCGCGGCGCCCTCAAGCCCTGTGAGCTTGCTTAGCTTCATGTCGAGCACGGCGTTCGCCTGCTTCTCAGTCATCCCGTACCTCTCCATTAGGCCTGTGCGCGCCTCCTTCGAGTCGGCGCTCTTCTTTATCGCTGCGACGACCTCATCTATGTTCGATATAGCAATGAGGAGGCCTTCCACTATGTGCAGCCTGTCTGACGCTACGCTCAGGTCGTACTGGGTGCGGTTCTTTATTACCTCTATACGGTGGTCGATAAAGATTTTTATCATCTGGATGAGGTTCAGCGTGACAAGGTTGTTCTTTATCACTGCGACGTTCATCACCGGAATGGTGATCTGCAGCTGCGTATGCTTGTAGAGCGTATTGAGTATCGCGTCCGGATTTGCGTCCCTCTTCAGCTCGATGACTATCCTTATTCCCTCCTTGCCGCTCTCGTCCCTGAGGTCGCTTATCCCTTGCACCTTCCTGTCCCGGACAAGCTCCGCTATCTTCTGCACGAGCGACGCCTTGTTCACAGTGTAAGGTATCTCCGTAACGACTATCGACTGCCTGCCCTTGTGCTCCTCTGTTGCCGTCTTGCCCCTTATCGTGCACGATCCCCTTCCGTTCAGGTACGATGCTGCAAGGGTGCTATTGTAGAAGACGGTGCCTCCTGTCGGGAAATCCGGCCCATTCACATATTGAAGAAGCTCTTGTGCTGTTATCTGCAGGTTGCCGATGTATGCAATTATGGCATCGCATATCTCTCTTAAGTTGTGGGGTAATATGTTGGTAGCCACCCCTACAGCAATGCCTGCGGCGCCGTTCAGCAAAAGATTCGGAACTTTCGAAGGGAGTATTAGTGGTTCCTCCTCTGTGTTATCGAAGTTCGGGATGAATGGTACAGACTTCTTCTCTATGTCGGCGAGCATCTCCTCAGCAAGGCTGTTCAGCCTGACCTCTGTGTATCTTTGTGCAGCTGGAGGATCACCGTCGATCGAATTGTGTACAAATACCCCTGCGGAAAGTGCGAAGTTGTTCAGTTTCTCTATTGTGATATCAAAAACATCTGCGCGTTCGTTAAGTAATTGAACGCTTACCACTTTGTGGTTATATGTTCTCGCTTCCTGAACAATCTGTTCAAAATCAGAAAAATATTTCAGTGCGTTTGTGGCTCTTGGGACCCCATTGTTTTTCCTTTCAGAGTCATATATTTCCGGTGTTATAATTTTATATTTTTTAAGTAGTTTGGAGGTATGCCCTAATATCTTGCTTTTTATTACCCTTTGTTTGTACTGCGGGTCTCGCCATTTTTTATGTAGCGATTGCTTGGAGAGCTGTGCCAGTGCTTTCATAAGCTGTGGGTTTTCTTTTGATCTTTTTAAGCCGCGTTCTCTTGTGAGAGAGGACATTTTTCCTCTGAAGTAGGGATCCTTCCACTGCTCGATAGCCTTCATCCTCATCTTTCCTCTGAACGCCTCATCGGCCCATAGTTTTTTGCTCATCTCTTTGAAACGGTCTGTACTGAACTTGCCGCGGTATATCGGATCGTTCCATAATGCCTTTGCAATTTTGCTTTGTCTGGCAATCCAAGTCGGGTCCTTTGCGATCCTTTTCATGCTTTCTGAGATATATTTGCGGTGTTCTGGGTTGCTCCAAAGTCTATCTGAAATCTCTTTTGTTCGCTTTCTCTGTCGTTCTCTATAAGCCGGGTCTTTCCATAGCTCTTTAAGTCGTTCTGATGCAAGTCCGCTCATTAATTCTTGGAACTCTTTGGTTTTCCATAGGTTTTTTAGATGCGTGCTAGAAAGTTTTCTTCTTCCTTCTTTGTACGCATCGTCGTCCCATAGTGCCTTGAACATTTCCGTCATGCGTTTCCTGTATGCTGGATCCTTCCAATTTCTCTTATTTCTTTCAGATAGACGCTTGGAAAAGATAGTTGGGTTTTCTTCTATGAATTTTCTTCGACCTTCCGCCAATTTTCTGACGTATTCTGGATCGTGTTTGTGCCGCCAAGCCGTAGCGTTATAATGAACTTCCCAATGCTCTTTCCAGTTCAACCTTGTTATATTATCTGGATTATTATTCTTTTTATTGAAATCGATATGGTGCCTGATCTTTCCTCTAGATTTTGCGTAAACTCCCTCTCTTATGTTCCATGCATCTGAAAGGCGATGGGTGAACTGCCAGTTATTGTTATACGGTTGTAATAAAACTTCGTAGCCTTTGAGGTTCTTATCATCTGCGCCGTCATAAATTTTTGTATATAGAGGTATTAAAGAGTCTTCTGGTGCTAAATCTTTCGCTTGTTTGTATATTCCGTAACGTGTTAAGAACCTGTGATCCGGTGTACACTTTATCTTTTCGCCATTATCCAATGTGACCTCAACGAGAGTGGCGTTTTTACGCGTTTGCCTAGGGTTCTTAATCTCTGCTATTTCTATTAGATGAGTATCTGGATTGATAGAATACGTCCAGTGTCTTTTCCCTTTTGCTTGCTCATCTATAAGCTCACTGAAACTAACATCCCTACCATCTACGAGTCTTATTTTGGTGTCGGCCGTAAAACAGCCCATGTTGCCTTGTCCTTCAACAAGCGTATGATTCATCGAGAACGGTTGCGCCATCCTCACAAGCGTCGCGTATGCGGCAAGATCTCCGTGTGGATGATACAAACCAATAACGGATCCCACGATCCTAGCACTCTTTTTTGTAGGCTTGTCATGAGTATTTCCTAATTTGTACATTGCATAAAGAGTCCTTCGTTGCGCAGGCTTCAGGCCGTCCCTTGCGTCAGGCAGGGCTCTGCCTATTATCACGCTCATCGCGTAATCAAGATAGCTGGATTGCATCTCTTTTTCAATAAGCGTCTCTACGTACTCGTTCTCCGCCACACGATCACACATCTAGGAATTTAACTTCGCTGGCGTGCTCCTCTAAGAAGCGACGCCTCTGCTCAACGTCAAGTCCCATAAGTATTGTGAACATTGTGTTAGCAAGCTCTGCATCGCCTATGGTCACTCTCTTCAGCAGCCTGCTATTCGGGTCCATCGTTGTCTCCCACAGCTGCTCGGGGTTCATTTCGCCGAGTCCTTTGTACCTTTGCACTGCCCCTTTCCCATCAAACTCCTTCATTATTGCATTTAGCTGCTGGTCCGTGTATGCGTACTTGACCTCGTGCCCCTTTGAAACCTTGTAGAGCGGCGGCTGCCCTATGAAGACATAGCCACGCTCTATTAGCGGCTTCATGTATCTGTAGAGGAATGTTAGAAGGAGCGTTCTTATGTGGCTTCCGTCAACATCAGCATCAGTAAGCAGGATTATCTTCCTGTACCTTGCGCCGTCCGGGTTGAATGATTCCTTGATGCCAGTTCCCAGGGCTGTGACCATAGTGTGAAGCTCTGCATTCGCGAATATCCTCTCTTCGGCTGCCTTCTCTACGTTAAGCACTTTGCCCCTGAGCGGCAGTATAGCCTGGTAGAATCTGTCGCGCGCCTCTTTGCTGGACCCGGCAGCGCTCTCCCCCTCCACTATGAATATCTCACACTTGGTCGGATCGGTTTCGGTGCAATCAGCAAGCTTTCCCGGCAGGACCGCACCCTCGAAAAGCCCCTTCTTCCGAGCGAGCTCCCTGGCCCTTCTTGCTGACTCGCGTGCCTCTGCCGCAGTGTACACCTTGTCAAGTATCTTAGCTGCTTCTGCCGGGTTCTCCTCGAGATATTTGGAAAGTTCGGTGTAGACTGCGTTCTCAACGAATGACTTCACTGAGCTGTTGCCCAGCTTCTCCTTCGTCTGGCCCTCGAACTCGGGGCTCTGCATCATTATCGATATTATCACTATTAGCCCTTCCCTGGTGTCATCGCCCTCTATCGACACGCTTTTCCTGCTGCGGCCGTTCTTCTGGCCATATGTCGTTATCGCCCTTGTGAGGGCGCCCCTGAGACCGGTGACATGCGTTCCGCCCTGCGTCGTCTTTATCTTGTTGACAAACGATACGACTTCTTCGGAGTAGGTGCTCTCGTACTGCATTATCAGTTCCATCTTGGTATGGTCGCTGCTTTTGCTTATCTGTATCGGCTTGCTGAGCGGTTGCGTGTCGCCGCGGAGGCGCTCCAGGAAATCAGGCAGGCCGTTCTTCGATAGGTAAACGACCTCCTTGGGCGTCTGCTCCCTCTCGTCAACCAGCTTTATTTTCAGCCCTGGGTTAAGGTACGACAGGTCCCTCAGCCGTTCGGTCAGCTCTATGGTGTCGAAGCTGCTGACCGAGAATATCTCCTTGTCAGGCTTGAATTTTATCGTGGTGCCGCTTTCGTTCGGATTCGATACTCCTATTTCCTCGAGCGGCGATGCCACCACGCCCCTGCTGAATCTCTGGCGGTATGTCTTTCCGTCTTTCCTCACCGTCACCTCCGTGTATTCGGAAAGGGAATTTACGACAGTGAGCCCGACTCCGTGCAGGCCACCGGATACCTTATACGCCTTGTTGTCGAACTTTGCGCCTGCGTGCAACGATGTTAGTATGACCTCCAGCGCCGGCTTGCCAACCTTTGGTATCACGTCAACAGGTATGCCCCTGCCGTCGTCGCTTATTTCGGCCACGTCCGTGCCCTCTTCGCTCATCAGCCTTACTGTAACGTTCTTTGCGTAGCCTGCAATCGCCTCATCTATGGCGTTGTCTAGCACCTCGTAAAGCAGGTGGATGAAGCCGGGGCTGGCAGTGGAGCCTATGTACATTGCCGGTCGTTTTCTGACCCCCTGGGTGCCCGAAAGCACCACTATGTCCTTCGCAGAATACTCGCTATCACTCACGCTAATCACCGGTCAATTTTACGACGACAGATCGCCCTATTTTTTATCCTCTTAATGGTTGGTTTTTCAGATTTAAAAGGCTATTGGTGGCTTCCGTTTCAGCTTGGCTTTTTGGCACATTGTTCACGCAAGAAAGTGATAAATATCAGTTGTGAGATTGTTATATGGTGGAATGGTGGAGAAGGAAGCGATCCTGTGGAACGCCATGCAAGGCAAGAAGGTCGAATGCGTAGCGTGCGCCAGGCGATGCAAGATTCCTGAGGGGTCGAACGGGTTCTGCTGGGTCAGGAAGAACCTTGGCGGAAAACTTTATCTGATGAATTATGGTGTACTTTCAGCGATGCAGATAGACCCCATAGAGAAGAAGCCTTTCAACCACTTCATGCCTGGAACATATGTATTTGGTGTTGGCACTTCAAGCTGCAATTGGGGGTGCCAGTTCTGCCAGAACCACAACATATCGAAGGACAAGGAAATAACCGGCGTTGAGATAACTCCGGAAAGGCTTGTCGGGCTTGCCGTAGAAAACAATACTGAATCCATAGCCTTCACGTACAACGAGCCTACGATATTCATAGAGTACGCGCTTGACGTGGCGAGGCTAGCGCACAGAGCCGGGCTAAAGACACTCTTCGTGACGAACGGCTACATGACGAAAGATACAGTAGCAAAGATGAAAGGGTTGATTGACGCTGCAGTTGTCGACTTCAAGGGCAACGGCGAGGAAAAGTTCGCCAACAAGTACGAGGTAGTTGTATCTAACGAGCCGATAAAGGAGGCGCTCATAGAACTGAAACGGGCGGGGATACATGTCGAGCTCACAGACCTGATAATACCTGGCGTTGGTGATTCGTTGGAGGCGTGCGACAGGCTCACCAGATGGGTGCATGATAGCTTGGGACCAGACACGCCAATACAGTTCACTCAGTTCCATCCCGATTACAAGATGCTGGATTATCCGCTAACGAGCTTTGAGAAACTTAAGCGGCATTACGGCGTCGCTAAGAGGAACGGGCTCAATTACGTTTACGTTGGCAACCTGGCTGGGAATCCCTACGAGAACACGTACTGCCCGGAGTGCGACAGCGTTGTTGTGGAGAGGAACGGCCATTATGTGACCGGATGGAACCTAGACAAGGATATGAAGTGCAAAAAGTGCGGACACAAGATACCCATAGTCGGGCCCGCGCCAAGAAAGTTCAGGTACGAGGGCATAAGGGTCATCTACTGACAGTTAGCTATTTATTTGCGTAAACCTTAACGATAACAATGGCGCGCAGAAGAATCATAATAATGGGGGCGGCTGGGCGTGACTTCCACCTGTACAATTTCCTCTTCAGGCACAATCCAGAATACGAAGTAGTGGCCTTTACAGCTGCACAAATCCCGTTCATAGCAAACAGAACGTACCCTAAAGAGCTTAGCGGAAGGCTTTACCCCAAAGGCATACCGATATTCGACGAGTCGCGGCTACCGCAGCTGATAAAGAGGTTCGATGTTGATATATGCATACTTGCGTATAGTGACCTGCCTTACGATACAGTGATGCATAAGGCCAGCATAGTGAATGCCGCGGGAGCGGATTTCTGGCTGGTCGCACCAAGCGCGACAATGCTGAAATCAAAAAAGCCGGTGATAGCGGTCTGCGCGGCAAGGACCGGCTCGGGGAAAAGCCAGACATCAAGGTACATTGCGAGGTACCTGAGATCCAAGGGGCTACGCGTGGTGGTGATAAGGCATCCGATGCCTTATGGGCTGCTGAAGGACCAGATAGTGCAGAGATACTCGACGCTGAAGGACCTGGACAGGTATAAGTGCACGATAGAGGAAAGGGAGGATTACGAGCCGCACATAAGAAACGGCTTCGTGCTCTATTCCGGTGTTGACTACGAGAAAATACTAAGAGCAGCTGAGAAAGAAGCCGATGTAGTGCTATGGGACGGCGGAAATAATGATGCAAGTTTCATAAAACCGGACCTGCTCATAATGGTCCTCGATCCATTCAGGCCGGTTGACCAACTTTCATACTATCCGAGCGAGTCTATCGCAAGGACCGCTGACATCTTCCTTGTGAATAAAGTGAATTCCGCTCCAAAGAAGAACGTTGAGCGTGCTGTTATCGAGGCAAAGACTGTCAATAAAAGAGCAAAGATCCTATTGGGTGAGTCCATAGTGACCCCCGACAACCCGAGGTTGATCAGGGGAGCGAGCGCGCTAATTATAGAAGACGGCCCGACCATAACGCACGGTGGCATGCCGTTCGGCGCAGGCACAGTTGCAGCAAAGCTCTACAAGGTTGGGAAAATCGTAAACGCGAAGAAATATGCTGTGGGGGCCATAAAGGATACGTTCATAAAGTACCCGAAGCTGGATATGGAGCTTCCGGCAATGGGCTATAGCCCGAAGCAGGTGAGAGACATGCAGGCTACGATAAACAGGGCAGAGTGCGACATAGTAATATCTGCAACCCCCACCAACCTCAGAAGCATATTGAACATAAACAAGCCGTTCGTACAGGTCTATTACGAGCTTAAGCCCAAGGGCAGGGGGCTGGACCTCGCCCTCGACGAATTCGTCAAGAGGCATGGTGTGAGAAAATGAATCGCAACATTACATTAATCATATTGGAGGCCCTATTTGGAATTGGCGCAGTTGTGTCAGCGTATCTCATCTATGTGCATTATGTTCCTAGTGCGCTGATATGCCCAAACACAGGCATAATAAGCTGCGTGACCGTCCTTACAAGCGTCTACTCGGTAATCTTCGGTATACCACTTGCTGCATATGCGGTTGTTTGGTTTGTTGTCGCGCTGCTATTCACGCGATACGGGAAGTTCAAACTTGCAGCTGACATATGGATGCTCATCGGCATAGGAGGAATTATCTATTCGGTATTTGCAATGCACATGATAGGGAAGATCTGCATCTTCTGCAGCGCACTTGACGTGATTATAGCGGTCTCGCTTGCCCTGTTCTTCATGCGAAAGCCTTAATAGAAATGTTGCCTTATTCTAGCAAGGGTCCATAGCTCAGCCTGGTAGAGCGGCTGGCTCTTAACCAGTAGGCCGGGGGTCCAAATCCCCCTGGACCCGCTTATATATTCTGCATTGCCTACGTCACGGTAAGAAGAGGGTTAGGGTAAAATAGGGCATATCTTAGGTCTATTTTGTGCTACAGCGCTGGCTGCTTTTCCCTTTTCCAATATTTGCGTTCCTCTTTATTCTAATTTTCTCAGGCTTGCAATCCTTTTAGCTAGGGCTGCATCCAGTCTATCTCATAATATTCGTATTCGCTCCTTGGCAGGTCTATCCTCCTCACCTTGTAGTACGTCACTGCCGTCTCCCTGTCGGCTATCGATATTATAAGCTCCAGCTTCCTCTGCTTCGCCTCGTTTATTATCGCGGATAGCTCTGCTCCACCTATGTATTCATCCTCGCTTATCGAGAGCATGGCGTACCTTGGTGCATCATCCTTCGGATTCTCTGCGCCTGCGCCCTTCCTGTGATACAGCAGCATATCTATCTGCATTCTCTTCTTCCTGCTCTTTCCAGGTATGGCAAGTATGAATGTCTTCCTTACGCTGTGCGCCACCCTTATGGCCCTCGCCCACTCCGATATGAGCAGCTTCATGTCCCTAGGGAAAACATGGACTACATGCTTGGAGTGCACCCAGGACGGGCTCTCACGCACAGGCTTCGCCCCAGGGAAGTATATCCTGAAGTGTGTGCCGAACTTGAAGCCGGTCTTGACTACATAGCCCTTGCTTCGCCAATCGGAGTACACTTGGTAAAGCTTCGGGAAGTCCGCTCTTCTCTTTGACGCTATGTTGAATATCTCACTTCTGGTATGGCTCCGCACATCAAGGATGCTGTTGTCCAATAGATACACGGTCTCGTATACGTCTAGCTTGTTCAGGACACCGTGTTCGCCAAGCTTATAGGTGCCGTACTGGCCAAACCACAGATCATGGTATATCTGCTTGCTGTCCTCGGATTCATCTGCTACGGTTGTCATATCCTCCGGGAAGAACACCCCAGACATCTTGTACCCGCTCAGGCTTGCCTGCGACGCAGGATACCTCTTTATCGGCGTCTTGGCGTTCTGCCTTGCCTTGAAATCCTGGCTCTTCGCTATAAGGCCGCGGTCCCTCCAGTCCTTGTAGGTGAAGTACCGCACCATTAGCCTCCTGTTGCTCATCAGCCTTGTCGCCAGCTCGTTGAATGTCATGTCATTGCCGTCTGCGGATTTGCACTGCGCGTTCCTCACATCCATGATGTATAGCGCTTCCTCGGGCTCTAGATAGAGCTTGCCTTCCCTGAAGTTGCCGAAACTGCCCTCCCTCAGCGTATCGACCGTCGACTGATCGGTTGCATACACGCCTTCCTTTGCGCCGTATCTTATCGAAAGCATCAAACCACTATGCCTCTTACAGTCTCCTCCTCTATTTCTGACATCTTCGCAGGCAGTATCATAGTAATTGCCCTTCCTTTTGCATCGTCAGGCGCTCTCGCTATGGTCGTTGCCGTAACCGCCTGGTTGTCGGTGCCAATGTCCTGCATAAGAAATATTACAGTTGAATCGGATATTATGCCTTTCTTGTACGAGGCCTCGGCCTCCTTCAGCTCTGCTACCGCATCTTTGACCGGCAGGGTGCTCTCCTTTTCTGGAAAATAATCAAGCAGCACCAATGAGTGAAGCCCTCTAGAGGCGTTCCTTTCTATGGTCTCATAGAATGAGACCGGTTTGTAGTTGTTTGACCACCTTGGTATCGTGCAAACCTGGCCGAACCTGTAGAAGTCCAGTCCGCTCTCCCCTATCGCCGCCGTGGCTATGGAGCTTGAGTGGAATATTTTCACAGTTATGCCAAGCTTCCTTGCCTCTGTCAATAGTATCTTGTGGGTCGTAGCGGTGAGCGGGTCCCCACCTACAAGTATAGCAATGTCTTTTGATGCCGCGCCGGAGACCGTTTCCCTTGCCTTTTCCTCAAGGGCCTCCCTTGTCAGCGTTCCGATGCGCTTTCCAATGATTCTTTCTAAGTACTCTATGCGCTGCGCACTCACCAGGCTAGTGTACTTCTCGATGTACACGTCGCACGACCTGCACGCTTCGGCAGCGCGCATGGATATGTCGTTGTAGGACACCCCTGTCCCTACCAGAAGGAGCATCCTAATCACCTTATGCCGTCGGTTGTTATCTTTATGATGCACTCCCCTTCCGGCATATTCGGCGAGTCGACAAGCCTGACTATCCTCTTGTCCTCCTTGCCCTTCCTTAGGTACAGCATCGTAGTCGCCGCGTGTGCAAGCACGTTGCCGCCTATTGGCGTAGTCGGGTCCCCGAATAGCATGCCAGGGTTGTCCATCACCTGGTTCGTTACGAAAACGGCGAGGTTGTGCTTGTTAGCCAGGAGCGCCAGCCTGTGTATGTGGGCGTTGAGCTTCTGCTGCCTCTCGTTCAGCGCCCCCCTGCCAAGGAACTCTGCCCTGAATAGCGATGTCAGTGAATCCACTATTATCAGCTTTATGTTCTTTTCCTGGATAAGCTTGTCAACCCTCTCTATTGTGAGCACCTGCTGGTCTGTGTTCTGCGCCCTTACGACCACTATGTTCTCCACTGCCGTATCCGGGTCTATGCCTGCGCTTTTCGCTATTGATACTATCCTTTCTGGCCTGAATGTGCCCTCTGTGTCCAGGAACAGTGCAGCGCCCCCCAAGCCGCCCTCCTTCCTCTGGAGTTGCACATTTACGGCAAGCTGGAAACCTAGCTGGGTCTTGCCGCTCGCAAACCTGCCGTAGACCTCCGTCACAGCATCTGTCTCTATGCCACCGCCTATCAGCTCGTCAAGATCCTTTGATCCGGTCGATATCCTGCCTATGTCCTCTCTTCTCTTCAGTATGGACTTGGCTGTCTCGTAGTTGATGGTTGTGGCCTCCCTTGCTGCCTCTATGGCCTTCTTCGCTGCATCCTGGCTTATGCCACACGTATCCGATAGGTTTGCGGGGAATGACGCTGCCACCTTTTCGATAGTGTCTATGCCAGCTGCTCTAAGCTTCTCAGCGGATGTTGGGCCTATGCCAGGCAGGTCCTCAAGTTCGCGTGGCGTCTTTTCCTTTGGCATCAGAACACGACAATATATTATCGACAAATAAGTATTTAATACTGAAAGTGCCTGTCTAGCTGTTAATGATTTGCAGAGCTCCGCTGCATCTGAAGAGAAGAAGAAATAGTGCCAGCGTGTTTCCACGCTGGCAAGGCGACCAGTTCTTCACGACCTTCCTACAGTAGAGAACCCGTAATAATCTAGAGGAGGATAGTTCTAAAAAGCTTTCTTAGAAGAATTAATAGCGGAATATAATTTCATAAAAATGAAATATTATGGCCTTCCTTACGCTTGATCTTAAGGGCATAGTAGCTGCGCTAGCGCTAGGTTTCCTTATGCTGTTTTTCGGGCACCTGAATGTCCTCTTCGTTGCCTTCATGCTCTACTTCCTGCTGCTTTCGGCCATGGTAACAAATGCGGGGATGGGCAGGAAGCATGCGTTAGGCGTGTATGAAAAGAGCAGGAGCGTCGCTAATGTGCTGTCAAACGGTGTCGGTCCCCTTGTCTTCTCTTTCGTCTTCTTCGCAGCTATGCTCGGCGGCGCGAGCAACGTCGGGATAGCCGCATTGGCCGGGTTCGGCGCCAGTGTAGCTTCAGTAACATCAGACAAGTT
>JAJYWI010000013.1 GCA_021791535.1 Microcaldota archaeon | reverse complement strand
CCTTGCTCTGATTTACATGGAAAAGAGGGGTTTGGTGCTTGAGACGAGCGATGGTTTCATCTGGACCTTTAACCCAAACAAGAAGCTTGAGAAGGCAGAAATGGAAGGACTAGAGCTGTGACAGCCTATGGCAGAGAGAAGGGTGGCAATAAAGCTGGTAGGCGAGGCTAAAGAAGCCTATCTAGAATTAGAGAAGAAAGTTAAAGAAGAAAAAGCCAATGGCACTGCCAGCTCCTTCAATCAAACCTTATTCAGATCAATTAATGATAAAATTGCAATTCTTAAAACCAAATGTGATTATGGGGATCAGATTCCTAGAAAAATAGTATTAAGGACAAAATATATGCGTGATTACAGCGTCACTAACTTATTCAGGGTAGACTTATCAGGGTATTGGAGAATGATATACACCTTAAGACAGCCTCAACGCGATAATCCAGAAGTTGATATTCTGGCCATATGGCTTGACGTGCTTGATATTATTGACCATAAAAAGTACAATAAAATCTTTGGTTATAAGGACAGGTAATGATATTACGATGCATAAAGTAACTTGTAGCATTTGCGGCAGGAAAGATGATATAGAAGTCCTTAGAGGAAAGAAAATTAAGAATAGAAATTGGGTATACTTCGGTAAAGTAATGATCAATTCAGACAAGCACGATAAGTATTACTATAAGGTCCTTACAAACGCAAAAGGAAAGTTCCTATATAACAAGTACGGATGGTTTAAAACCAAAAAAGTAGAAAATCCTAACTATGTCAAGGCAACAATACCAAAGTACGTAGAGAGTTGGGAGTGCAAATCTTGTTTTGATATCGCTGTTAAAGCATCCTCTTAGTCCATCTCCCCCTCCCGCCCTTCTAGGCTTGCTAGGGATCTGGTGGGGCGTGGGGATGGAGCTTCGTGGCTAGATATTTCTATAATTTTCTAGTGGTCAAACGTGCAATAAACACAGCGGCAGAAACGGCTATTCAACTGATTAAAACCGTTATAGATTTAGTGAAGAACTGCGGCCCGTTTTCAGAAACAGAGGCGAAACATATAGTAAAGTATATATAGCGGATTATGCCAAACAGGTTAAGGTATAATAGCATGGCAAGATACGTGCTCGGCGTTGAGGATGTAAGCAAGGTCTACAGGTCTGGCGATATAGAGGTGAAGGCGCTCGACCACGTCTCGTTCTCCCTGAAAAAAGGGGAGTTCGCAGCGATAGTCGGCCCTTCAGGCAGCGGGAAATCCACCCTCATGAACATGCTTGGCACGATAGACAAGCCGACAAGCGGAGAAATATACATAGATGGAGTTGCGACTTCGAAAATGAACGGGGACCAGCTTGCCGACTTCAGGAACAAAAAGCTTGGCTTCGTCTTCCAGGCGTTCAACCTGATAAATGGGATGGACGCAGAAGCCAACGTGGAGCTACCGATGATGGCGACAAGCATGCCAAGTTCCGAAAGGAAGAAACGTGCAGACGAGCTCCTTGCGCAGTTCGGCCTCGGCCACAGGCTGAAGAACAGGCCGCAACAGCTCAGCGGCGGGGAGCAGCAGAGGGTTGCCGTGGCGAGGGCGCTTGCCAACAGGCCGCCGCTGCTGCTTGCAGACGAGCCGACAGGCAACCTTGCATCGCATCAGAGCGTTGAAGTGATAAAGATATTGGGTAAGATAAGCAAGGAAGATGATGTAACCGTAGTCATGGTCACGCACAACACCGACCTTACGAAGCACTGCGATCGGATACTCCACATAAAGGACGGGAGGCTTGAAAAGGACCGGGTAATGTAATATGAAAACGAAAACAATAGTGTGGATAATTGCTTTGGTAGCTGCGACTGCGATCGTCGGTGTGGCGGGCGCGGCGACGAGCGGGCCGTCCCCCATACCTAGCCCACCCGCGTTCTCCATAACCAGCAACGTGCTTGTGCTCTGCAAGGGAGAAACAAACTATGTGCCGATAACTGTCACTGACGGCGGGCCCGCAGGCGCCAGCTATCCGAGCATAGGCGTGTCAAACCTTACAGGTACGGCTATGGACCAGATAGAGCTCTCAATCTCCCCAACAAAGGACATTCTCCCAGAAAGCACCGGCACTATATATATAGGGATAATAAAGGCAAACAGCAGCAGCACTACGAACCTGCCGCTCTTTGTATCATCCAACGCATCGTTGATAACCGGTATAGGCATGCAGATAGTCTATAGCTACGATGTATTCTATACCGACAGCGAGACTAGGAACCTTACCTTTGAGGTTATATCGTGCGGCAGCCCGCTTGGCGTCAGCGTCAACCCGAAGACCGTCACATCTGGCGAGATACAGAACCTGTCAATAAACTTCACCAACACCGGCAATGCCACGCTCAAGGACCTCTACGTGCATTATTCCGTGCCCGGGATAGATGGCGCGGTGGTCGGCAGCACGCAGGCAGAGCTCGGCTCGCTAGGCATTGGCAAGTCCGACAGGCTGAATGTCAGCCTGTTCGTGTCAAGGAACGCTTCAATCGAGTCGTTCCCGCTCAATCTTAGCGCCACATTCTACAACATGAACAGCCTGGAGCAGGTCTCGAACAGCACATCCTTGATACCTATAGGCTCTATAGACCTTTCCTTGTCGGGGCTGACCATTTCACCAACAGTTGCACTGCCTGGCGGCATAGTCTCCATATCGTTCGTGCTGACTGACATAGGGACTTCGGGGGCGTCGGCCATCAGTGTCGGCGCAGCTGCTCCGCCCGGATTCACCTCCTTCGGGTCCAACCCAGTCTATGTGGGTGATGTAAGCGCCGACAGCCAGTCGCCTGTGACGATCTCGCTTGAGCTATCCAACACAGTAAAGCCAGGGACATACAACATTCCGCTGAAGATAAATTATCTCAATAGCCTGAGGCAGAACATCACATCAACAAGCAATGTAGTCATCACAGTTGGGCAAGGCGGGACGTTCGCCGCCGGAGGCAAGGAGGCTGCTGTTCGCGCACCTGCGGCTGGCGGCTCCTCCGCGCTTGCTGTTATAACTGCGATACTCGCCCTGGCTCTCATAACGATGTCATATCTGTTTATCAAAGAGAGAAAAAGGGGCAGGAGGCATACCGAAAGGAAGGAGAGAGAGTGAACCCTGCCATTGATGCTGGTGCAGCCTGATGAACATCCAAGATGTGCTTATGCTCAGCTTCAAGGACCTTAAGGAGAAGAAGGTCAGGACAGCCCTCACAATAGTTATGGTGGTAATAGGAGTTGCTGCCATAGTCGCGCTGGTGTCGCTGACCGCTGGCATAGGCGCGAGCATATCTAAGGAGCTGTCAGCGCTTGGCCCGACATCGATACTTGTGACATCGACGGGGCCGTCATCCGGCTTCACCGCGGCTACAGCTGCAGAGATGCAGTCGCTGCCCAATGTCAACACCACCATTCCGCTGGTCGAGGGTGCCGCAACGCTGCGCTCAGGGAGCGAGAACACAACCGCAACGATAATAGGCATATCCCCCCAGGACCTTGCGGCGTTCCTCGGCACGGTGAACCTCTACCAGGGGTCGGTCTACCCTGACAGCGTATCGCCGGAATCTGTCGTAGGGTACGACCTGGCTTTCCCCTCGTCTTCAGGAGGTGCCCAAGACCTCCTCGTAGGGCAGCCTGTTGAACTAACGGTTACCGGCAGCGGAGGCAGCAGCGTGACAGTCCCCGTTGTGGGGATATTTCAGGCATACGGCGCGTCGATAATCTCGGTAGACTCTGCGGTAGTGATGTCACTCTCAGCGGCGGAGACACTGCTTCACAGGACCTCATACACTACTATATTGGTAAAAGCTACGAACACCAGCACCGTATCCGGCGTCGCCAACACCATAACTGCGATATATGGGAGCAGCGCCAGGGTGCTGACCACACAGCAGCTGGCGCAGACCGCAGCGTCGATCATCAGCTCGATAAGCACCTTACTGGTGCTCATAGCAGGGATATCGCTGCTAGTGGCAGCAATAGGGATAATGAACATAATGCTGATATCTGTGTATGAGCGCATCCATGAGATAGGCATAATGAAATCTGTTGGATTCAAGAACAGGGACATATTGACGATATTCATAATACAGGCATTGATAATAGGCATTTTTGGCGGGATTGCCGGAATAGCGGCTGGTGGCGGCGGCGCGTATCTGCTCGGGGCAGTTGTAAGCAGGGCCTCTTCTTCAAGTACCGGGGCCCCGACAGCAGCTGCGCCGTCAGGCTTCAGGGGAGGCGGCACGCCAGCTGCAGGCGGTGGTGCAGTGTTCATCGGAGGAGGCGGGGGCGCACCCAGCTCAGCATCGTTCTCTTTCGCTCCAGTCATATCGGTAGAGACCGTGCTCGTGGCCATGCTCGTTGCTATAATCGTAAGCGTGATGGCAGGAGCCTATCCGGCATGGAAAGCGTCTAGGTTGCAGCCGATAGACGCATTGAGGGAATTGTAGGCAAGCGCCTTGGACAGAACGCTTTAAGCACAAAAAGCGGAGCGTTCGTCTATGGAAAGCAGGAAGCTTTACACTTTAGTGATGCGTCATTATTCCGGCCAGGCACGCAACCCCTAAGAGCTCCTTTGCGAGCAAGGACTATCCGGCATTGCGTCTGCAGGCCCGCATATACTGCCCTGCTGCAGAATCCTGCTTATAAACGCATTAATGGCGTACTGATTCGGGCGGAGTGTACAACCCTCTGGATCTGCTGGCAATGCGTATGGCTCTGAAGTAAGATATAAAACCTATTATCACGACTGCAAATATGACTATGAAAAATCCCACCCCGAGATTGCCTAAATTATGTATCTTTATACCTGTTGAGATTCCATAAGTCAGGATCTGCGGGTACGCGAGTATGGCTATGCCAGCAACAGAGAATGCAAGCCCGCCATAATAGAGCACGTCGGAGCTTATGGTCCTCGCAACGAAGGCTATGCCTCGCTGCGTGAGTCTCTTCACTCCAGAAAGCCATTTGCCGAAGCCTGCACCGAACAGAATCTGCATCATCATTGTTCCTATACCAAACATGAAGCCCGGGATCCAGCCGACCCATGCGTTCGGCATTGCTGGGGAAAGCACTGTATATATTATGAGTGCAAATGCGCCGAAGCCAAATCCGGCAATGATGCCGTGCAGGAATGCCAGTTTAGAAGGAACGGCCTTAAGCGCGGGCGACGCGTCAGTTGTGGCAAGCGGATTCAGCTTGTGCTCCTCCTCGAGCTCGTGGCTTTTGCTGTTCTTCTTATGCAGGCCGAAGGCGTAAGACAGTCTCTCCTCTAGCCAGTGCCAATGCGGGTATATGCTCTTGTTCTTGATATATATGCCTGCAGCGAACATTGCTATGCCCACGAATATGTATGTGATTCCGAAGGCTGCCGAAGTCATAAATATCCCTGCAAGCGCAAAATACGCCACCTCAGAGAGTATGGCCCGCTGTAGGGTGAAGCCTGCGGAGAATATCATACCTGCCTTGGCCCCGCCCTTGGTGCTGTAGCTGCCCACTGCATAAGAAAAAGTTATGGGCCATGTATGCTCATCCGGAGTTATACCATGCACAAAACCTAGAAGCAGGGCTATGACAATTGCAGAGTATATACCAATATTCTGGGGGTTGTAAAGATTTATCTTCAGGGCGGCAAGGCTGAGGGATGACCCTAACAGGGCAGCAAAAGGCAGCATATTGGGATATAGCCACATTGGATATAAATAACCAGCCACTAGCCACATATCGTCATGGATGTTGAATATCTAGACATTTCTCCTCGAACAGCCGAAATCCCGATTCTTGCTGATCCGATGCGTGACATTTCTAAATACAGAAGCAGCGAGTTTTCGGAACATTTTATACGGAAAATGAGTGCCTGGCACGCAACTGGCGTAACAAATGGCGCATCCAAGGACAGTATTTCTATCACAGAACGTACCTGAATAGGTAACCCACCATGCAATTGAAAACGTCTGCTGTCACCTTCTGAATGCCTTTCACCCTCACGTTCAGCAGATTCATCTTCATTTTTAATAACGAGAAGAACCTTTCTATTGCACCTCTCTTTCTATAACCGGGATCCTTTGGTTTAGAGGGCTTGTAGTGGCCTCTCCTTCAAGTGCAGGGGCTCACCGTTCCGGCCAGGCACGCAACCCCTAAGAGCTCCTTTGCGCGCAAGTCCTATCCGCATCGTCCCTGTTTTGGCATACTGCCGGCATTCACGTTTACCGTTCACGCTGTTAAGCGGTGTGGCTGGCGTCATCGCTCCTTCTGAAAGTGACTATCAGGGCGTGGGTGAGCACCAAGTGGAAGTTCTCGGATGTCTGCATGCGGTCATCTAGCCCTCCGTCAGGTACTGGTGGGTCTGCCTTGACGCTGCTGTCTGGCACAACTATCGAGTACTTTGCCATTTTGGCAAGTCTGCCGCCGCCGAAACCAGTCCATCCTATTGTTATGCCGCCATGCTGGTTGGCATATTCAATA
Source organism: Microcaldota archaeon (assembly GCA_021791535.1). Classification (GTDB taxonomy): domain Archaea; phylum Micrarchaeota; class Micrarchaeia; order Micrarchaeales; family Micrarchaeaceae; genus JAJZAB01. Next base: position 839 of record JAJYWI010000013.1, on the reverse strand, counting down.
GCATTAAGCACGTTCTTGGAGTTGCCGCTTCCGCTCAGCCCTATCACGATATCGCCGTCTGACATGAGGTTCTTGAGCTGCTCTACGAAGACATTCTCGTATGCGTCATCGTTGGCTATAGCGAGCAATATCGGGACATTGTCGTTAAGCGCGATAGATTTGAACCTTTTCTTTCCTTCGCGAGTTGCAGCCTTGTTAAGGTCCTGGGCCAGGTGCGACGCTGTCGATGCGCTTCCTCCATTGCCCATCACGAAGATGAGCTTCCCGTTGTTCCTTGCAGCATCTACCGCCTCCGCTATCTCAGCTATCTTCGGCACCTGCTCAGTCATCATCTTGGCTATGTCCAGGTTCTTGTCCATGTACTCCTTTATGCTCCTGGTGAACTCGTTGTCCATGAAATCACTCGTGCTTATGCAGCCATACAGGATATTATGCCGCTCACATAATAATCTATCGCAAACTTCCGCTCTCCATTCCCTTAGAAGCTGGCTGCCAGGTGGGTTTCATTCAGGCAGCAGTACGGGCATGGAGGGGCATTCACAGCATTGCAGTCCGGTTATGCGCGCATTATCTCCTTAATCTGCCATGCCACCATAGGTTATGCGATGCCCATTCGAAAAGTTCATGATTGTCATTCAGCCATTTTCCAATCTTTGAATCTCCAGCCTCCCTCATTATCTTGCCGATCGCGTCGGCCGTGCGCGGTGGCAGATACGGGCCGAACATATCCCTGTAAATTGAGTTCTGACCCATTAGCCTGCGCATCCCGCCATGCCTTTCCAATAGGTCAAGGAGCATTTCTTCCAGCCTTGCATCGGATTTGCCATTGCTGTATGCTT
>JAJYWI010000007.1 GCA_021791535.1 Microcaldota archaeon | reverse complement strand
GTACCACTGGTAGCTGTACGGTGGCGTGCCTCCGGATGGGTTTGCGGTGAGTATTACACTCTGGCCTGATTCTATCACTGGGTTCTGCGGGGTTATGGCGCCAGCAGAGAGGCCAGGTGGATCCGGAGGATCACCAGCAGAGCCGACATACTGGCTAGCGAGGCTTGGTATGACCAAATAGTTGACAGGGCTGCCCAGGCTCTCAGAGAACGCGAATGGGTTCGGCATGCCTATGAACGGAGGGCGCTGCAGGCTAAGGTTTACAATCTTTGTAACCATAGCGCCATGGAGAGTCATTGTGCTTATTGTCGCCACGCTTCCGAACGAGCACGGGCTGCCGTACGGAGATCCGTAAGGGAATGCTCCATAAGAGTATGCTGCCCCGCCAGGGTACGTTTTCCCTGGATTAAGCTCTGACCAGGTTGTCGTGTTCACGCCTATGTAACACATATACGAGGAAGGGAGCTGGGCTATGCCGTTGTTGGCCAGGTAGTTGCTGTTTAGGTAGCCGGTTGTGGCGGCACTGCTACTCGGGCACGCAACTCCGGACCCAAGCACATAGTAGCAGCCATACTGAGGCGATGCCGATGCGTTTGACATCTTTGTGTAGTTGTCAACGTTCATGTGTATGGCCAACAGTTCTGTGTAGAGGTCGCATGCGTAGTAGTAGTCCCCCACGTCTATGCCACCCGATTGAGGGCCGCTGCCTGACGCCTTGCACTGCGTCCCTTGCGGCACGGATAGCGACCAGCCATCCAGATACAGCGTGTTGTTAAAGTCAGAGAGTACGGATATCGGGGAAGGGTTGAAGTAAGGTTTCCCTGAGATGCCACTCTCAGGGCCGAAGAAGCCAGGGCTGTCAGCAGCCACTGCAGGCCCTACTGGCGGATACCCTCCATACTCGTATGAGGTTGACGGGAATGCAAAATTGTTAGTCAGGGAGCCGCTTGCGCTCGGGGTGTTGTTGCAGTAGTAGGCGCAATAGCTCAGGTAGCTGAAACCGGAGCCGGTGTACAGCGTGAAGTTTGCTGATATGGGCCATCCGTATGGCGGGTACAGCTTGTCTGCCACGTATCCTGTGGTGAGCGATGCGCCGCTGGTCTTCGGCACGATGTCCTGCACTGTAGATGCGTGTATCGGTATCTCTGTGCCATTGAGCAAGAACGCGCGCAGCATCAGGATCGAGGCCGCCGAGCGGACGCTGCTTGGGAATGGAGGGGCGAAAAGCCAGTTGTCAAGGACGTAGAGGGTGCTGCCTGATACCGCTATGCCCAGCGGAACATGGTATACACCGCCGTCAAAGCACCCTGAGCCAGCCGAGAATGTGTTCAACGGCACAGGCGTGTCGTTGTAGTAGTTGTAGTACGGGGCCGGAGCGCGTTTGCAATTTGTATCGCCATTGTTCGTCACCCAGTTTGATATGGCGTTAGAGCCGAACGGCCCCCCATCAAGGAGGTATTGCGCTATGCTCATGTTGTACTGGCTGGTTGAATACGAGAGGTTTATCGCGGAGAGGTAATCGGCAGACACGCCTACCGAATTGGATGAGATGCTGTATATGTAAACATCCGGCATGTTTGGATCCGATATATAGAGGTATTGGCCTGTCGGCGAGACGGCCAGGGAGGGCGGGAACTGGCAGACACCACCGGAGCAGTACTGCACAGGATAGCAAAGCGCTGACGGGTCCGTTTGGCTGCAGCCGTAGCCGCCGATGTCAGAGCCGAGGCTGGAGGGAGCGCTGGTGACCCACTGCGTATTGGTTATTCCGTTGGCGGATACGTACGTCAGCACGAAACCCAGGCCACCCAGTTTGCTGCAGTACCCTGCGTCCGTGCATGTGTAGTTAGCACTCACCACGAACGCATCGCCGGCATAGTCGGATGCTAGCGCAAGCGGCGGACCGTTTCCAGGAGTGCTTGGCCCGCTGCTGCTTACCACAGGCAGCGGCGTGACAGCATCTAAGTACATAGGGTAGGACTGCAGATTCTCGACTGCGTTCCAGTACGCCTGCTGGGCGCTCCCAGATTCGCCAACTATGCTGCTGGGCGGGTTGGCAGTCAGGTTCAGCTGCCCTTGCGGCATGAGCTGTATCCTGTACAGGTAGTAGCTGCCGCCGTCGTTTGCAACCACGAACAGGTTGTTGTTTGCGGATTCTGACATGTACATGACGTTTGTTATCATGCCAACGTAGTAGCCGTTCACCTGCTGCACATCAGAGAGCCCTGTGGGGCTGGACGCCAGCACATAATCCGACTGCAGGTTGAGCCCTGGCGGGCTCGTGCTTGTTGTGTAGTTGCTCCCTCCCCAGAAGGAGCTTGAAGAGAGGTCGGCTAGTATCCCGTTGTCGTTCAGGAATATGCCTGAGCTCCCGTTGAGCGTGACAGGCTCTATGTAGTTGCCAGGCGACTGGAGGTTGTGCTGGCTGTATATATAGTACGAGCTGTTGTAGAATGAGAGCTGTGACGATAGCGCGCTGTACGCCGACGGTATGGTGGTGTTGTAGTAGAGCACCGGGAGCAGGTATGCGCTCTCGTAAGTAGACTGCGTAGACGGCACGTAAGCCAGCTGCGCCGACTTCGACCCCTTTGGATACCCTGTGACGTAGTATGGCGTGTCTGCGTACTGGTAGATGCAAAGGCCGGTATACCGGCTGTCGGAGCTGCTGACGTATATCCCGTTTGTGCCGGAAAGGTGCCATCCGCCCCAGAAGTTTGGCATGTAGCACTCTGACATTGCAGCTGCATCGGCTGTCACGCCGCCAGGCAGCCCGGGCGGCTCGCTGTTTGTCACCACGCCGTTGTAGCTCTGGTTGTTGAATGAGATGTAGTTGTCTGCCGGAAGCTGCCTAGCAGGGACCACGACGTTGGAGTTGCTGATGCCGGTTATCTGCGCGGAGCCTGTGAATGTATAGCTGTACGTGCATGTGAAGACCTTGCCGTTGGCGTCTGTCTGCGGCAGCGTGGTATAGCTCAGGCTCAGCGGACCTGACGCCACAGCAAGCCCAGATATTGGCGAAAGGTCTGCCACTCGCGCATTCCATGTCCAGATGCCGCCCTGCGACGACGGTGGCACACCATCGAAAACATTAGATTTTGAGTTGTATCCGCTTGATACGTTGGCTGAGCCTATGCCACTGCTAGAGTTGTAGGCCTCTCCGGAATAAGCGAGGTTGTTCACGTTCAGCTCGCCGGCGCCGGCTATGGCGAGCGACGTGCTGGCGCTGGCGGGGGAGTTCGCACCCCAGCCTATGTCCATAGACAGCGTAGCCGTTGTCACCATGTTGGAGCTCTGCGCCTGGCAGGCGTTTCCGCCTATGCCGCCTTCTGTGGGGCTGACCGCGCCCTCGAAGATTATGTACTCGAGCTCGTCCTGCTGGTTCGGCGCGTTCGGGCAGGTTATCAGCCATTGGTTGTATGAGTTGTCATAGGAGATGACGTTGCTTGTTAGGGGAACTATGCCGTTGGCCTCCTGGCTTGGCACGAAAGTGCCGCCGCCTCCGGCAGGGAAAGGAGTGTTGAAGGTGAGTGAGCTTGTGCAGGTTTCGCTGTAAACCCCGGCGGTGCACTTGCCTCCGCCGCCCAATGTGGTAGTAGCTGCATATGCTGCCGGCAACAGGGCGAGGATGAGCGCTAGCGATATCAAGAACACATAGAGTGGAATGGCGGTGTTGCGGAGATTGTAGCCCATGCGACCCCTTGCTTTAACAAGCAACGCTAAACTATATTAATACTTTTCCTCAGAATACCTAATTCAGGGATTGAGTGGAGCTTAACGACATACTGTTCTGGGTTGGGCACGCCTGCTTCTATGTGAAGGCAAATGGCCTCAACATATTCATAGACCCGTTCAGGGTGCCTGCGCAGCTCAATGAGAAGGCCGACCTGCTGCTGATAACGCATGCGCATTTCGACCACTGCAACAAAGACGACATAGAGAAGGTGGTGAAGAAGGATACCGTCATGATATCTTCACAAGGCTGCCTGGAGGAGAAAGGCTACAGGGATGTGATAACGTCGAAGCCAGGCTTCAAGCACGATTTCAAGGGCATACATATCGAGGCGGTGCCAGCATACAACATAGTCGAAGAGCGGTTGAACTACCATCCAAAGGCAAACAACTGGGTAGGCTATGTGCTTGACATAAACGGGACAAGGATCTACCATGCCGGGGACACTGATTTCATAAAGGAGATGAGAGACCTCAAGGGGCTGGACGCCGCACTGCTCCCGATAGGCGGGACCTACGTGATGACCGTAGAGGAGGCGATAGATGCCGGGCGGGAGATAGACGCGAAGTCGACAGTGCCGATGCACTACAAGAACCTGCTAGGCAGGCAGGGGTCGATGATAGCTGAGGAGAAGTTCAAAAACGGGCTGAAGAGCGCACTCATAATGAAGGAGATAGCGGAACCGACATACTCATTCCAGTGATTTGAGCATTTCCCTTGCGACTTGCACAAGGACTTTTGGCTCCAGCTTTGTCACCCTGTCGGAATGGTGGGCTATGCCGTCTGCCCTCTTCCTCGCGTCGTCCTTCCGGATCCCGAGATATCTTGATGAATCCTCTATCGCATTCCTCACCTTCTTGTTTTTGTGCTCCATCATCAGGGTTATGATACGCATCTCTTCCTTGTTTATCCTGAATTTCTTAGGCTTGAGCACGACCACGGCTGAATCGACCTTTGGCGTAGGATAGAATGAATCGGCAGGCACCTTCATGACCCTTTCGACATCGAACTGCAGCGAGCAGAATACACTGAGTTTGGAATAGTTGCCAGTACCAGCCTTCGCGGTCATCCTGTCTACGAACTCCTTCTGCAGGCAGAGCACGGCAGGCATCCTGCGCTCCACAAGCCACATCAGCGTCCTGCTCGACAGGTTATATGGGACATTTGACGCCATCATATCTGCCCTCCTGTAATCCTTCATCGAAAAGAAATCAGAGTTTATTATGGTGCAGTTTTCATGCATAACATTCGAGACCAGGAAAGCATAGATGTTCCTGTCTATCTCTATTGAGGTGACATGCCTTGCCACTTTGCACAGCTCTTCCGTCAGTATCCCGAGCCCAGGGCCGAGCTCTATCACGCGCTTGCCCCTGCAGTAATCCGCTTCTGCGACCGCCACGTACCTTTTGACAAGGAAGCTCTGCCCGAGGCGCTTGTGCGGCCTCATGGAGTCTATCACTCCCCTGTACTGGGATTCGTCCATGAACGAGCTTTTTTCTCCATGTTATTTAAACCTGCATTGAGCAACCAGACCATGGCAATGAAAGGTCAGAACGCCATGGAGTTCATTTTCACGTATTCGATAGTTATAACGATAATAACCGTGGCCATCGCCTTTGTCATTATATTCGCGAACGCAGGCAGGTCCTTGGTCCCAGCACAGTGCAGCTTCTTCGGAGGATTCACCTGCAGCTTTGTAGTATATACATCCAGCACAGGCAGCAATTCTGTCGCGGCGCAGCTCCTGCTGATAGCCACAGACACTCAACCGGGCATAGTCAACGTGAGTTCGTTCAACGCGCTGATAGGCTCGGCAGCGAGCACGTCCGGGCAGTGCACGCCTAACGTGGCGACTGCAGGCCAAAGCATATACTGCACTGCGGACTTCAGCTCTGCTGCGCTTGCCGGGACGCTTTATACCGGATCGTTCAACATATCGGCCGGCTACTGCCCGCATGGCATGCAGCTGTACAGCTACAGCTGCGCAGCTGACAGCAACTACTCTTACAAGGGCAACATGCAGGTCCAGGCGTCGTCCCTGCCGATAGGCGCTAACACCGTCGCTGTTTACCTGCCGATCACGATGACGAACGGCCAGATTGTGCAGTCAAAGGCTGGGCTCCAGGTGCCGGTATCGTTCTCGGCGAGCAGCTACGCGGCGCATGCGAACAGCAACTTGGGCAACATAAGGTTCTATGACGGGGCAATCGAATTGTATAGCTGGTGCGAGAGCGGCTGCAGCAACACCAGCTCGAACACCATTTTCTTTGTCAAGCTAGACAGGTCTATACCTGCGGGCAGCGCAATCGACCTGCAGGCGTATTTCCTGCCTATGAGCGTGAACTACGATGGCGTGCACGCTGGCGAGGCACCGCAGCTCAGCCCTGTCTACGCCGAATACGACAATGGTGCGAATGTGTTCAACAACTACTGGAACGGCGCACAGCTAAGCACAAGCACCCTCCCATCTACTTGGAGCGGTAGCGAAGCAGTAGGGTCATTCGCCTATTACTCCACTCCAATATCAACTCCGTTCATAGTAGATAGCTATATGGCATATCCGGCCTCGCCTTCCACTACTTATTCGACAGACCTATTATACTCCGCATCATCAGTATCTGATTATTCCGGGATAAGCAATAATAACGGCAATGCCGGTTTCTATGTTATATATCAAGGCACGTTTGGCAACGAGGTAACATCATACACCACAACAGAAAGCATATTCACGGTAGAAGTCCCAAGCCTATCAACTCAGACAGACGAAATAAATTACGCAGATGCTCAATCATTTACATCCGACCTTCCATCGGGCGGTTATTATGTTGGTCTGTATTCCGCTTCGCAATTAGCCAAGATAGACTGGCTCCGCACCCGTACCTATCCGCCGAACGGCATTGAGCCTTCGGCCAGCTTCGGCTCCATCACCAACGTTCCATAGATAAGCTCTATATAGTTTTCTTGAGAGTATGGTGCATGGCAAAGAACGAAGGGCTTGAGGATGCGATGAGCAACATCGAGGAAAGGGAGCGCTCTGTCGGGAACAGTCCGCCTGGCGATGAAAGCAGGGTAGCCATAGGGAAGGTCGACCACTACTTCGACAAGGCGGGCGTTGCGGCCATAGTGCTCACCGGGACCCTTAGAGCTGGTGACACCATAGAGATAGTGAACGGAACCGATACTTTGCGCCAGAGAGTCGAGAGCATGCAGATAGACAGGCGCGACGTGAGCGAAGCAGGCCAAGGCGATTCCGTTGGCATAAAGGTTGACAGGAAGGTGGCCCGCAACAGCGAAGTTTACAGATTGTGATGGAACTTGCGCCCAAGTAGCTCAGTGGTAGAGCGTCTGCATGGTAAGCTTCTTGAAAGATGTTTGATCAAGAACCTGTAGAGCAGAAGGTCGGGGGTTCAATTCCCTCTTTGGGCTTCCCTGATGGGCAGTTTGGAATGTTGGAATGCTTAGATAAGGGCGGATATCACTGGGGATTATACAACATGCACCAAAGAGGAGTACTTGGCGCTTAAAGCAAAAACAAAAAGAAGCATAAACTCAACATTCTACTGAGCCCAGGCTGGATCAAGGAACTGTAAAAGCAGAAGGTTTGGGGCCTGAATCCATCGTCTGGATAACCTAATCAGATATGCGTGAACTCGCTGTTCCTCCTTAGGAAACTCAGAACGTCGTCTAGCGCAATCGCATCTACATCTATTCCCAAAGACCTGACTGCAGCGGCTATCTTATCCCTGCTCGGCTCTACCCCGTTCGCAAGAAGGAAGTAGAACGAGTAAAGGTATATCAGGTGGCTTCTCACCCCGGAGTTGAGGAACAGGGTTATTATCCGGGCGTCCGGAATTATCCCTATTGACTGGACAATGCTCGCCATGTTGTTCCGGCTTATACTCCTGCCTGCGAAGCTCAGGAACCCGGCGGCATAGACGTATGGCAGCATCCCGTGTCTTATCAGCTCGTCGACCTCCCTGTCCTTCAGCACCTTGGACAAGCTCCTCATTATTATCTTGTCTGATACGGCGCATACGCCGCGAAGTATCGCCTCTATCGCCTCGTACTTGCTTACGCCAAGGACCTGCTCGCTTCTCGGGATACGCCGCACGCTAACGCTTTGTTTTTGTCTCGTTCCCCCACCCCTTATAACCGTAATGTATATTATGGCTTAGGAGATACTTAAATGTTTACTGGTGATGGACGTTTGTCAAACACAAGGAATAAAGAGCAATCTATAGAATAGTGAACGTGCGTGAATGGACGTAGATACAAAACTTGAGATCATTAGATCTGAGCCTTTCGAAGAGGCGATAACTGACGCAGAGCTTAGGACCCTCCTCGAGACGAAGGAAAGACCAACGCACTATCTTGGCCTCGAGATAAGCGGCATGCCGCACATAGGCCACCTTCTTTTCGGGGGCAAAAAGATAAATGATCTCAGGAGGATAGGCGCCAAGACGCAGATACTGCTTGCTGACTGGCACACCGTGGCTAACAGGAAGATGGACTCCGATTGGAACAGGATAAGGAAGGCTTCAGATTTTTACAGGAAAATGTTCAATGTCTTCTGCCCTGGGACAGATGTGGTGCTTGGCTCGGACCTTTACCACAACAATGACGAATACTGGAAAGAGCTGATGAACGCTGCTGTAAGGACGACGATGGCGCGCGCCACCAGGACGCTCATAATAGAGGGAAGGAGCCAGACTGATACGCTCCACGTATCGCAGTACATCTACCCGATAATGCAGGCGATGGACATACGCGCCCTTGGAGTCGACATACCGCATGCAGGGATGGACCAGCGCAGGGTCCACGTCCTCGCGAAGGAGCTGTTCAAGGACTTGAAGTTCGGCACCATCGTTCCTCTGCACCACCACCTTATGCCTGCTATGACATCGCAGCTCAAGTTCAAGGAGGGGGAGAGCAAGGAGGAGAGGGTGGCTGAGATGAAGATGAGCAAGTCGAAGCCAGGCTCCTTCATACCTGCCGTAGCAACGGCAGATGAGATAAGGAAAACGATAAACGCTGCTTGGTGCGAAGCCAAAGTTGTAGAGGGCAACCCTGTGCTGCTTCTCTGCAGGTATGCGATACTGCCTATAGAAAACAATCTGTTGGTGGAGCGAAAGAGGGAGCACGGCGGCGATCGCACCTACTCGTCATACCGGGAGCTTGAGGCGGATTTCGCCTCTGGCAAGCTCCATCCCGCAGACCTTAAATCTGCCGTAGCGGCATCGCTTGACAGGATCCTCACGCCTGTCAGGGAGGAGCTGTTACGGACTGGTGACCTGATGGAGGCGTTCAGGAAGTAGACTGGCCGGATATCCTCCCTGTCCTGTACAGCCTCTCCAACGCATCCGCATATGCGTCCATCTGCCTCTTCCTGCCGTATTCCCTGTCTATCTCGCTTGAGAGCTTCCTCAGCCTTGCCCTGAGCGTCCCGTCAGAGAAGTATCTCTCTATCTTCCTCTTCAGCTCGCTTACGTCGCCTGGCTCGAACGTGTAAAGCGCTCTGCCGAACCTGTTCTTCATGTCCTCGTTCACCGCCTTCGAAGAGAGGAGCAGCCCTGTGCCGAAATGGGCGGCCTCTATTATCGTAGCGTTGAACGACTCCCACAAAGATGGGAGCACATACAGGTCCGCTATCGAATAATATGCTGCCACCTCCATGTCGGTCATGCCGCCCGGGATTATCCTGATGCGCTGGTCGCCCTTCGACATATCCTTGTACAAGGATTCCGACCTGCCGTTCCCTATTATCAGCAGCTTCATCGAGTCTGACCTTATAGCCTTGACAGCCAATATCAGCGCGCTCACGTTCTTTTGCTCATCCTGCAGCCTGCCAAGGTACATTACGATCCTGTCACGCGGCCTTACTCCAGCACTGCTTCTCGCAGCAGCAACCTGCGCAGCTGAAGGCCTCTTCAGCGCTATGTTCGCGGCGCTATGTATTATGGTGACGTCCCTGTTGTATCGCGATATGTTCCTGTACTGCTCTGTGTTGAGCGCGATTATAGAGTCGAAGAACGAGAAGAACCTTCGACGCGCGCCTTCCAGGCCTGCATAACCGCCTGTGCCGAACGTAAGCCCGATGATGTTGTAGTCTAGCGCGCCCTTGTAGTTTCCAGACGCGTTAGCGTGCTCTATATACACAAGCTTTGCTCCTCTTAGACGCCTTCTCAGCTTTTTGAGGGCTACGTAGTCCTGGATAGAGCTCGCTATCACTACGTCAGGCTTGACCTGCTCGACCCAGCCGGCTGCGCTGCCAAGGGCCACACCGAAGGCTGAGTGAGCAATATAATACATGACCCTAGCGAACTTGCTCTCAGCGAGGTCATTCAACACACCGGAACGCGCCATCCTCCTTGCTGTCGCCTGTGCTCTTCCGCCTCTTAGCACGAACGCTCTAGGGCTCTTGCCTATCCTGCCGTTGCTGTAGCCAAGATAATACGTCTCTATGCCGCGCTTCCCAAGTTCGTTGAACAGGTTAGCTGCAACTATTGACGCGCCGCCTAGTGCGATTCCCTCTTTTCCGCTCGTATCTAATATGAGCACCCTCATTCAGTCACTAAAATATATATTTGTAGCGTTTGTCGTTCTCAGGTGGATACCCGAAATAGCGCATAACAGTAGGCTCTATGTTGTATACGTAGAGATGCTTCCTTGCTATAGCGCTGTATTCCAGCTTCCGGCCGTAGCTTATCACGCCGAATACGCCTTGCTGGATGTGGTCTCCTCTCTTCGCCACCTCCGGCTTGGTCATCAGCCCGCCGCTCTTGAGGTAGCTTCCCGGATCGAGTATGTACCCGTCCTTTATCTCGGCTATTATGTCAGGCGTTATGAAGAGCTTCGTGCCATCGTAGTAATCCGACGGGTCGAACACCCTTGTAATTATCTTCCTTCCCTTCTCATCGGTTATCTTCCTGAGGTCGGCCATCAGCTTCCTCTTGAGTGCGGCCTTCTCGCCGGCATTTACAGCCGGGGTGTCGAACCTCTCGTCGTTTATGAATATCATCGTCATCGGGCATTTTGACAGGCTTGCGAAAGCCCTGGTGCGTTTCATGTCATAATCGAAATCGTGTATCAGCGTAAGGTCCCCTGCGGATGTTCCGGCAAGGCTCTTCTCGAAGGCGCTCTTCACGGTCTCCCTGACAGATTTCGGCAATTTGTAGTATATCTTCTTGCGCATGCTGCTTGATATCATCTTCTCCCTAAGATTATACTTCAACGAGCTCGACGCACCCTCCTCGGTTATGTGCGGCTTAAGTACAGCAAACCCGTTGTTGATCAGCCATCCGTTGATCAGGAATTTCTCCTTCACCGGCTGCGCGCCGTGGTCTGACACGACCATCACTGTTGCTTCCTCGCGCTCTGCGCGCCTCTCCACCCATGTAAGGAAATCCGATATCCCTTCGTAGAGCTGCATCACGTAATCCTTCCACTCCGGAAGGTTGAGCGAAAAGTGCTGCACCCGGTCCTGCTCTGTAAAGCATACAAATGCAAGGTCATAGTCGTTCTCCTCTATCAGGTCCTTGCTGACAGCGCTGCGCGCCTCTATGCCCTGCAAGTACCCGTCTGAACACTCCTTTAGGGAGAGCTCGCCGCTCCTCATCTTGCCCTCCAGCTCCGGCTCTCCTGTGAATCCTTGCCTGTCTGCCGCATCCTTCACCTTTTTCGAGCTGAACTTAGCCGGCATCGGATATCCTGTTATCATGTCTACGTTCCTAGCCTCTGTTGGCCTGATCAGCATCGGCGGGGTGACCACAAGGCTCTTCAGCCCTCTCCTCGCTAGCTTTTCCCAGAACGGCGCTTTTATCTTAGGGTCGTAGAAGACAAGCGTCTTCGTGTATGAGGGCTCGAGCTTGAAGAATTCTGGCACTCCGTGGTCGCCTGGCCTGAACCCGGTGTATATGCTTGGCCACGAAGGCCCGGTCATTGGCGGTATGGTCGACTCAAGATTGGTAAGTACACCTTCCTTCATGATCCTGGCGAAGCCCTCTAACCTGCGCTTCTTGGCATAATCCTTGAGTATCCAGAGCGGCGCCGAGTCTATACCTATTATGTACATCTTCCTTTTCGCTTCGCTCACTTATTCACCGACAAGTATTATTCTGCGCTCCGTTTTTAATGGTGTTGCATGATATGGCAAGGAGTAGGCATAAGATAACTACGAAAGAAGCATATTAATTTATGTGCAGGAACCAGATTTTATGTGCAGAATATAAGTTATGGCAAAGCTGAAGCCACAGAAAGGCTTATAAATGAGACGCCGCGCAGCATAACAAAGTATATATATCAGGTCACTGTAATCTCATTTGTTGCGACCAACGAGATTGCAAGCAAACAATTATATCTATAATCGACAAAAATGGAAGGTGCAGGGATGGCGGAGCTCGGTCAAACGCGGCGGACTCAAGATCCGTTGGCTTAGGCCTGCGGGAGTTCAAAACACGTGAACAAATCTCCCTCCCTGCATATTTCATGTGGTGATGGCTATGGCGAAGAAAAACAGGCACAAGAGCAGGAAAAGCGCACGCAGGCCTAGCGCAGCCAAAATGTTTGATATACCGAACTATGCGCAGACGGAGCAGTTCACAAGCTCGGCAGCATGCGCGCTCATGGTTCTCAAATACGTCAACAAGAGGACGCAGCTCAAGAAGGAGAATGAGTTCGAGATATGGCAGCAGGCCGTAAACGGCAGCGTCTGGCATGGATCGAGGTACGGACTTGCGTATGCGCTTGCAAAGAGGGGTGCGAAGCCGCAGATAACAAGCAATGTGAAGGACGAGGGCTACGAGAAGAAGCTGGCTGTGTATGAGGGCGTGAATCTCGATGCGCTGGCGGCGTCGTTCAAGGAGATACGCGACAAGGCACGCAGCATGAACATAAAGGAGAGCCACAGCGGTGCTAGCGTAGGGACTATAAAGAAGGCGCTTAACAGCCGCAAGATACCGATTGTGCTTGTAAATGCGAATGCGATAAACCCGTACCTTGAGTCCTCTCCGCACTGGGTGGTTGTCAAGGGCTACGACAAGGACACATTCTACATAAATGACCCGTATTCTGACAGCACCGTTACTATGGAGCCTGATGCATTCAAGGCGGCGCTCGGCTACGAGAGCGAGTTCCACATGATTACGGTCGATGCGAAAAGGAAATAGATTCCTAGGTCTGCGGCGGCCCTGTTTCTGCAAACGCGCAAACTAAGCTAGCGGCCTATCAGCTGCTTTATTATCTGATTGCTGAAGCTGCCCCTACCTCTCCCTGCATCTGCGTCTGTGCGCACCATCCTTAGCCTGCTCCTCCTCTGGCTCTTCCTGTAGCACTGGTTGCATGCAAGCCTCTCCTGCAGAGGCATGGCTGCCTCTCCGTACACTGACGAAGGCAGCACGAATTTCACCTCGTGTTTCCTGAAGAGCCTGCCGCACAGCGAGCAGCTGTTCTTGTGCAGGTAGACCGCGTCCAGCTTCTCAGCACAGCTTATGCAGTATCTCTGCATGTCGCTCATCGCCGTTCTTGAAGAGAAAGGATATATTGCTGTGCCGCATCTACTGCATTTTTCCTCTATCCCATCAAACCCATTCGTTCCTGCCAACCCCCACACCAACAACTCTCTTAGACCCCTCCACCCAGGCGTCTACCCCCTTCCTTAACCAAAATTACGGGGTTGAGATATTTATACCTTTTTGATTCTTAGCAAAAGCGGAAGTGAGCCATCTAAACTGGCTAGGCATCAGCCAAAGCTGGCGTTCGCGTCCTTGTGCCGCGGCCGGTTATAGCTGCGATGAGCGCAGCAGCATCGGCGTTGGTCTTTATCCCGCTGTCATCGAACTGGGTCCTTGTCGCCACATGGCCTTTGGCCTTCAGCCTTTCTATTACGCCTGACGGCCCTACTGACGCGATGTGCATCCGCTTTGTCATCCTCGGTATGGAATAGAAGAGAGGCGTATCGTACTCGTTTAGCATCGTCTCCACGTGCCTTTCTTCTACAGCTCCCATCCCCATTGCGCTGCTCCTGCCTGCGACATCTGCAAGCGCCTTCCTCTCGTACAGTTGGCCTAGCCACATCCGGCCGTACGTGGGCATCGTGGCGCCGCAGCCCCTGCATGCTCTCTGATGGGGTATAATCCCCTTTTCTGCTTCCCAGAAGCCGCACGCATTGCAGTAGTGGACATAGCCTGTGTTGGATATCGACGATGATGCCTTCGCGCTGCCATGCGCCAGCCTAAGCACTGCCCTCAGGTAGTGCGCGTAATACACCGACAGGATTGCCTCTACGCCGAAGTTGAGCTGGGCGGCGACGCCTACGGCGTAGTTTATCATTATCCTAATGCCTGTCTCGTGGCAGAGCTCGTTGTGCAACGGCTTTGAGCCGTAAAGGCGGATGCACGCCGCTGCGTGCGCGCCGCACAGCACCGCCGTATCTGTCGCGGTCAGCATGAGGTATGTCCCATCCTTTGCAACCTTCATGACGTCATAGATGTAGGGCGTGATGCCGCCGAAAGGGTCAACGTCTATGAAATCAAACCTATCATCGGTAGTGTTGGCGAACTCCTGTATGCTCTTGTTTAGCACCTCCGCCTTCGTGCTGTTAGATGCGGCATTCCTCTTAGCTGATGCGAATGCGCTCCTGTTCATGTCGAGCATGGTCAGGTTCCTAGCTCCGCCCTCCAAAAAATACCTTATGCCGCGTATGCCTGTGCCTGCGGTGGCGTCGAGTACGCTTGAATTCCGCTTCGCCCTGGCCGCAACGAAGGCTACGCTTATGTCGCGCAAGAACTTCGCTTTTGGGTTGAGGAACGCCCTGCCCTGGCTTATCCTCGCCATGCCCTCAATGTAGATCTAACCACCCATTTCCTTTACAGCGTCGAGCATGCCGTGAGCGTACGATATGCATGAAAATGCCGTGTATAGGTCTCCTTTCTCAAAGTAGCTTTTCGCGTCGCTGGCGTACATCCTTGCCATCTCGATCACTTTGCTTGCCGCTCCGTCGGTTTTCGCGCTCTCAACGCTAGGATAGAAAGAGGCTATGTCCTTCTCGATCCTCTTGCGTATGCCGTTATTGTCTTCATCCTCCATCAAATCATATGCTATTTATAAGTTCGGCTTTAATACATATCGTGTTTCAATGGCGGATCTGTGGAGCGACTATACAGACGCTCTGATAAAGGAGATAGACAGGGGCATAGGCGACAAGTACAAGATAGGGATAGCGGATCTGCTTTCCAACGTGCAGAAATACGCAAGCAGGCAGAACATACAGACGGTTGTTGGCAACATGCGCGAGGACGTCAACAGGTACATAGACGATGCGCTGAAAGGGATGCCTGAGCAGGTGAAGGCGATGGAGGAGAGCCTGGCGAAGGCGAATGAGATCACTAGGCAGCTAGCCCAGAACATATCGATGCAGACTAGGCAGCACAATGTGCCGCTGATAAAGCCGTTCAATGTTGCCAGGAACACAGCAAATGAGGAGACCATAGAGGTTGACAGGGTTGACGACCAGGTGCTCAGGCTCGCTGAAAGGCTTACCGACGGTGCCATTATGGTCGCTGATTTCACAACAGATTACAAGAATACAACGATAGGATCGTGGCTGTTCGGCAGGGAGGGAAAGAACTACGTGCTTATGGTCAGGATAGAGCCGAACGATGCGATAAACATGGAGCTCAGCAGGCAGGAGCTGAACGACCTTTTCGACGCAGCTAGCGCATCCCTGAGGGGTTAGAGTGGCCGGAAGGCGCCTGCTCGTAGCGGTGACCGGCACGCCCGGGACAGGAAAGAGCAGGTTTGCAGCCGAACTTGCGAAACTGGTGCCAGGGGCGAGCCTGATAGAGATAAATGATATCGTAGCGCAGCACCACCTTTATTCAAGAATAGATTCGCACGGGTCAAAGATCGTCAGGATGGCCCAACTGGAAAAGAGGCTTAAGGATGAGCTGAAGCACAGGAGGGGTACAACGATAGTTGTGGGGCACCTCATACCTGAGATGGGGATTCGATACGATGTATGCGTGGTGACAAGGGCAAGGCTGTCGAGGCTGATGAAGGTCTTCGCTATTAGGAAGTATGACATGGAAAAGACGATAGAAAACCTACTGGCTGAGGCGCTCGATTACTGCGGGATAAGGGCAAGGAATAAGGCAAATGAGGTGTATGAAGTGATGGACGATAAAGACAGGAGGGCGGTAATGCTTTACATAAGGCGGATCTCACTGGGGATGCGCGCAACAAGGCCAAAACCAAGGCCGATAAGCCTGATGCATGAGCTGCTTCTTGGCATAAAAAGCGGCAGGATTAGGCTTTAGAGACGAACCTTAAGACGGCATCGGCCACCTCCTTCGGTTTCTCGTAGTGCGGCTCGTGGCCTGCATCAGGTATTATCTCGAGAGCGCTGCCCTTTATCTCGCTGTTGAGTATCATTCCATACTTCAGTGGCACAACGCTGTCGTTTGCACCCCAGAGCAACATCGTTCTCTGCTTTATGTTTGACAGCATGCTGCGGTCCAGCGCGTCCTCAATGTAGTTTGAATAGAGTATGCTCCTTAGCACGCGCTCGTTCGCTCCAAACTCCAGCGCTGCCTTCATCAGCGCGGCCCTGCTAGAGTCAAGGGTGCCGCTAGAGGCGGCGTCCTCAAACTCCTCCTTAACCCCTGCCGAGTCCTCAAGTATAAGGCCGTTGCACGTATACGGCTGCGTCGCGTAATAAGCTGCCACCCATGCGCCGTAGGAGTGGCCGAACAGATAGCTGTTGCCGTTGTTGTTTAGGGATATGAACTCCCTCAGGGCCTGGAACTGCGCACTGACGGTATAGTCTATGTCAGGCGCATCTGATTCTCCGTGGCCGAGCAGGTCTATCAGGTATATGTCAAGGTCGTCAGGCATCTCCTCCATCAGCCTTTTCCACACTAGTGTTGTCCCGCCGAGCCCGTGAAGGAATATCAGCTTCTCGCCTGTGCCTGGGTGATGCTTGAAGTGTATTGCACCGAGCGATGTGTGTGAGAAGCCGTCCTCAAACATCTCATAGTCCATTCGACACTACCCGCTTGGCTTGCCGTAGAAGAAATGCACAGGCCTGCCCAGAGCGGCCTCCGCAGCCTCCTGTATGGCCTCGCTGTACGTCGGGTGGGGGTGTATCGTGTCGGCTATGTCCTCTATGGTCGCACCCATCTCTATCGCCAGCGCCGCCTCGGCTATCATCGAGTTCGCGTCCGGGGAGACTATCTCCACGCCCTTGACAAGCCCGTCGTCCTCGTATGCGATCTTGACGAAGCCGTTTGTGGAGCCTAGCGCGATAGACCTACCGAGCGCTGTAAGCGGGAACTTTGTAACCTTGATGCCTTCCGATTCCTCGACGCTGCCGGCTATCGCTATCTCAGGGTCTGAGAATATCACCGCTGGCACTACTAGATTCTCGTAGGCGGAGTGCTGGCCTGCTGCCACCTCCCCAGCTATAACGCCCTGGCGTATCGCCTTGTGGGCGAGCAGCGGCTCGCCTATCACATCCCCAACAGCAAGTATGTTCGGATCCGATGTCTGCAGCGCCTTGTCGACGGTTATGAACCCTTTATCGTCAAGCTTGACCTTCGTGTTCTCGAGGCCAAGCTCCTTAGTATACGGCGAAAGGCCTGTGGCGACCACTATCGTCTCCGCATCTACCTTGCTCCCGTCGCTCAGCGACACTGCGCTGCCGTTCCTCGATGTTGGAGTCACGCCAGTGGCTATTTTCACGCCGAGCTCCACCATCCTGCCCTTGACCAGCTCGACGGCATCCCTGTCGAAGTGCGAGAGGACATCTGATCTCGCGAGCACGGTGACCTGGGTGCCTAGCTTTGCATAGAGCGTCCCTATCTCCACTGCTACATAGCCAGCCCCTATTATCAGCATCGTCTTTGGTATGTGGTCCAGCATGAGGGCCTGCTTGTAGTCTATTATGCCGTCGCCGAACTCAAAACCCTTCAGCGCGGTCGGATTTGACCCTGTGGCTATTATCGCCTTCTTGAACTCAAGGGTGACGCCATCTGTAAGCTGTATGCTGCTTGACGATAGGAAGGTGCCGGTTCCCTTGAGCACGTCTATGCCGTTGGACTTGCAGAGGAATGCCACGCCGTCCTCTAGCTTCTTCGAGACAGACATGCGCCAATCTAGCATCTTCTTGGCGTCGATGGACGCACCTTGCACGTTTATTCCGAATTTCTGCGAGTGCTGGGCCTGATAGAATATGTCGGAGATGTGTATGAGCGTCTTCGATGGTATGCAGGCATAGTTCAGGCAATGGCCGCCCAGCTTCTCCTTCTCCACAAGAGCCACACTCTTGCCAAGCTGCGCCGCACGTATAGCTGCTACGTAGCCGCCTACGCCGCCGCCTATCACTGCGACATCGACCTGCTCAGGAAGCGATCCCATTACCATAGTGCATCCCCATTAACTCTTAAGTTTTGAAATTGGTACCTCTTGCCTTACTTCATCAAAGAATCTAGTGTCAAAATAATAGATGTGGACTGGCACTATCTTTACAAATTTCCATGCTGCTGATTCACCCATATGAGCAGATATGGGAGTATCACTTTTACCCGTATCTGGAAAACGTCTTTTATAGTAAACAGAATATGCATTCTCTACCTCGTCATCTGGCACAATCGTGGCTTTCCCTTCAATATAAAGCCCACAAACATCCCCGTCTGGAGACTGCTGCGTGCTGTATATTGATAGAGAAACATTCTGGTTAATTCTTATGTTAGACATGTGCCTTGATTTTGGCGGAGAGATAAAATAGAGGCAGTAGTTAGAGTCCCATGCAAAATAAACTGGATTCGACCATACGCTCTTTTCCTCCCATGTTGCAAGTGTACAAAAAAAAGTTGAATTTAAACATTCAAGAACGTACTTTTTCCAATCAAAACTTTCAAGATCCATCATTAAATCAATCATACGAAAGTGCTCCAACTCTTGTGTTCACTATAACTTCATCAATACAACTGCTAGGACCTATTTCCACTGCCGCGCGTACAACTTTGCCAATATCCTCAGGTTTTATGAACTTTTCTTTAGGCTCTTTGGTACCCCTCCATTCATCGGTAAAAACGGCTCCAGGGTAAACTATCGTAACCGAAATGCCTTCTTTTCTCACTTCTTCTCTAAGCATGTGGCCCCATCCACGCAGCGCCCATTTAGACATTGCGTAAACGGTACTTTCTGATTTCCCTTCAGCCAAACTGAGATCTTGCGCCCATGTAGATGAAATAATGACAATTCTTTTAGCGCTGCCTTTCTTCAAAAGGGGTAAAAGTCTTTGCGTAAGGTAAAACATTCCTTTCGTGTTTGTGGTCATTATTTCATCGTATCTTTCAGAGCTTGACTCACCGGTGCTTGCCGGAGCCCATATGCCTGCATTATTGACAAGCACATCAGGGATTACCCTGTTGGTCATACAGAACTTTTCAAACTTGTCTATCGCTTTCATATCTGAAAGGTCACAAGGGAACGGAGTCACTTTTCTTTTGTATTTTGAGGCGATTTCTTTGCTGGTTTCTTCCAACTTGGCTTTGTTTTTAGAAAGCACCACAAGGTCGTAGCCTATGCTCGCTAATTCCTCGGCAATAGCCCTTCCAATTCCCCTGCTGCCGCCTGTTACTATAGCCGTCTTGTTATACATCACAACATCTCAAGAAACTCCGGATCCTCTATATAACCCTTGAACGCATTTCCGAGTTTCACAGCCTCAGCACCGTCCACAACCCTATGATCGAAAGTCACCGTGAACGGCATCACCTTGCCAACAACGCTCTTGCCATCCTGCACGAAGTTCCAGTCGCGTATCTCAAGGACGCCGATTATCGCCACATCTGGTGGGTTTATCATCGGCACAGCAAGGAAGCCGCCTCCCAGGCTGCCTATGCTAGTTATGGTTATTGATGTGTCGCGCATCTCATCTATGGTTATGGTCTTGTTTCTCGCCTTGTCTGCAAGTTCGGTTATCTTCTTGGCGATCTGCTCGATGCTCATCTTGTCCGCGTCCTTCACGACAAGCACCTTCAGTCCATCGTCAGCCTCGGCCGAAATGCCTATGTTGTAGTACTTCTTGACTATTATCTCCTGCGTGTCCCTGTCGTAGCTGGCGTTGAAGTGAGGGTTCTCCTGGAGCGCCTTGACAAGCGCCTTTACTATGAATGGGAGGAACGTGAGATGCACCTGCTCCTTCTTCATCTTCTCCTTCTCCTTGCCCACCAGGTTCCATAGCTCAGTAGCGTTTATCAGGTCCATGTGGGTAGCCCTGGGCGTCTTCCAGGATTCCTCCATGTTCCTTGCGATGGCCTTCCTGGTCATCGACATCGGCACGCGCTCTACCCTATCCTTGTGCGCCTCTTCGAGCACCTCAGAATATTTCTGCTGCGGCGCACTTTTCTGCGCGCCATGCGAGGCTGCCGCCCTGACGTCATTCTCAAGTATGCGTCCGTTAGGCCCTGTGCCAGTGACTACGCCGATGTCGACTCCAAGCTGCTCAGCAAGCTTTCTGACAGATGGCGTAGCTATCGCTTCCTTCTGCTGCTGCGCTGCCTTCTGCGCAGGCGCGGGCTGCGCCTGCTTCGCAGCCGGCTGCTGGGTCGGCTGCACAGCCGTAGCAGCCTTCAGCTCATCCGGCGCTCCTACGGAAGCGAGCGTATCGCCGATGTGCAGCGTCGAGCCCTCCTTCATGTTTATCCTTATGGTGCCGGTTATTGGGGATGGCACGTTGACGACAGCCTTGTCGGTCTCGACCTGCGCTACGGACTGGTCCTCCTTGACCTGGTCGCCATCCTTGACAAGCCACTTCTGTATCTTGCCCTCTGTGATACCTTCTCCTACATCAACGAATCTTATGTCTTTCATGGCATCATTCCGACATCATCTTGTCTATGTACTGCGAGACCTTCGCCTCGTTCGGTATGTAGTACTGCTCGTAGCCAGGGTATGGATACGGCAGGCTCGCTGACGCGACCCTCATCACAGGCGCATCGAGCTCGAATATCGCCTTCTCGGCTATCCTGGCTGCTATCTCTGCCCCTGGCCCGAACGAGAGCTGTGCCTCGTGCACTATCATTGCTTTGCCTGTCTTCTTGACGCTGCTTATTATCGTATCCTCATCTAGCGGGTTGATAGTCCTGAGGTCTATTATCTCTGCATCGGTGCCCTTCTTCTCAACAGCGTTCTTCACCACTGGCACCATCGTTCCCCACGTGACTATGGTCAGGTCTCCACCCTGCCTCACGACGTTTGCTTTGCCTATCGGCACCTCGTACTGGTTGTCAGGCACCTCCTGCTTGAACAGCCTGTACAGCTTTGTCGGCTCAAGGAATATCACCGGGTCGTCCATGTGCGCGGCCCTGATCAGCAGCCCCTTTGCATCGTAAGGGTTTGACGGCTCGACGACTATCAGCCCGCCCCCATGGGAGTAGTACTGCTCTGGGCTGTCGGAGTGGTGCTCCAATGTCCTAACCCCGCCGCTTACTGGGGTCCTGACGACCATCGGCACGCTTTTCGTGGATCTTGTCCTGCTCCTGTACCTCGCGGCATGGTTTATCAACTGGTCGAAAGCCAGGTACATGAAGCCTGCAAACTGTATTTCAGGGAATGGATGCAGCCCGCCAAGCGCCATCCCTATCGATGTTCCTATTATACCTGCCTCTGATAGCGGTGTGTCTATGACCCTCTGTGGCCCGTACTTATCAAGCAGCCCGTCTGTGACCCTGAACACTCCGCCATCCTTCGCTACATCCTCGCCGAGTATCACGGCCCTGTCATCGTCATGCAGTATCGAGTCTAGCGCGCTGTTCAGTGCGCCCACCATATTCTGCATCATGATATCACTGCCAGAAGTTCGCCGCTGCCGCGGCGTCCATCTCCTCCTTCAAAGTATCCGGTATGAAGCTATAAAGGTTCTGGAACATGCTCTTTGGATCAGCCTTGAACTTCTCTGCCTCGTCCACCGCCGCGTCTATTTCCTTGAGGTGCTCTTCTGATAAAGTTGACTCCTTGGCGTCATCCCAGAGCCCCTTCTTAGCGAGGTAATTCCTAACCCTGAGAAGCGGGTCTTTCGGCTTCCACGCTTCAACATCCGCTTGAGGCCTATACTTTGACGGGTCGTCGGCCGTCGTGTGCATGCTCATCCTGTAGGTGATGCACTCTATCACAATTGGCCCGTCAGCCGCTTTTGATATGGCGTCCTTTGTCGCCTTGTAGACCGAAATCACATCGTTGCCGTCCACCTGTATGGATGGGATGCCTGCCGCGACGGCCTTCTGCGCCAGCGTCTGCGCGGCAGTCTGCTCACTCCTCGGCTCGGATATCGCCCATCCATTGTTCTCTATTATCATCACAAGAGGCGCTTTCATTATGCCTGCAAAATTTATAGCCTCGTAGAAGTTGCCCTCAGATGTGCCTCCATCCCCGACATATGTCACGACAGCACCGCCAGTTTTCCTGTACTTCTGGGCAAGTGCGATGCCTGTTGCGTGCGGCAGCTGCGTGCTGACAGGCACTATGTAAGGCAATGCGTTCACGTCCTTGCCGACCACGCTGCCTTCCTCAAAGCCCTTCCAGTACAGGAAGATGGCGTAGAGGGGCAGCCGCCTGACCAGGAAAACGCCATGCTGCCTGAAGTTCGGGACGAAGAAATCGTTCTGCCCCATGGCCATCGCGCTCCCTATCTGTGTGGCCTCCTCTCCAACAAGCGGCGCGTACGTGACTGCACGCCCCTGCCTCTGCAGGCTGAGCGCCTTCGCATCCAGCTGCCTTGCGAAGGACATCCACTTGTACATCTCCAGTATCTTGCTATCGTCTACATCCTTGGGAAGCAGCTGCTGGTCGATGTTGCCCTGCTCGTCCATGACCTGCATGTAGTTTATCGAAGTGCTGAATGCCTCCTTTATCACAGACCCACCACAAGACGCATACGCAACAAAGCAATATATTCATTTGCGTCCTAGCGCATTTTCCTGTACCCGTCGTATATGTGCTCATTGTCCTTGCCTTCTGGCAGGCCCTGCTTCATCCGTTCAATTATCATCTCCTTGCTGAGCCTTTTCGAGCACACGAATATCCTGTTGCCGAAAAGCCTAGGCTCGCTTATCGTGTACATAATGAAACGTTTCCCCAGCCTGCGCTTGAATCCGTACTGGCGCATCCCGGAATGCTTGAACACATAGTTGACTGCCAGAACTCCGTCGTCGCTTAGCATCGCGTAAACCCTGTCTATGAAATCCTGGCTCATGAATTTCTTTGGTATGTCGAGGTCCTTGAACATGTCGAATATCACAAGGTCGTACATCCCACTCGACCTCTTAACGTAATCGTAGCCGTCCTCTACAATAACCTTGGCTTTCAGCCTTTCCGGGAGGAACACACGCATGGCTTTCACCATGTTCCTATCAACATCCACAGCGTCTATGCTTGCCTTCCCATCAAACAGTTTGTTTATCTGGTACGGGACTGTACCTCCGGCAAGGCCGAGCACAAGGACCCTGGTGACATTGTGCGGCGCCGCAAGCGCGGTGAGGTAGTCCCAGTAGCTGTGCGTGTATATGGAATTGTCGCTCAGCTTTGAGTAGATTACGTTTGAGTATAGGAGGATCCTGTCGTCTTTCCTTTTCACCACAGTTATCTTGCTTTCAGGTATCTCTATGAGGACCTTCCACCCGAAGAAGCGCTCCATCAGGCTCTTAAGCAGCACAGATGCACCGTGATATTGATTACTTCTTTCTACTTATAAGTTACGGTGGTGGGTTTTCAAATTGAACATTGGGGCTACGCCGCCTTATCTCAGCAATCTGAATATCAGTTCTATTTCTGCTAAAATGGGTTGGAACGCCCCAACCACAAAGTCAAGCGCTATCTCTTTTGCATCAGTGGTTTTCCACAAAGTTCTTTCGACCATCATCACTCCTTTTTATCGTATGCAGTGCTTGCAATGCTATTTTTATAGCTAACTCTATGCCATCTCTGACCCTTTTCTCGTCTACCAAAGCGTATACCATATTGGGGTTCTTCATTATCTCCTCTGGAGGCTCCGGAGTAACTACAACCAGTATGGCGCCCGCTTGCATCTTCCTGAGTTTCGATACAAGAAATATTGCAGAACATTCCATCTCTGAGCTTATATAGTTCTTGCCAGAGAGCTTTATGAAGTTCTCTGTAGGTTCATAGAATGCATCATGCGTCCTATTTGTGCCTACGAAGTATCTTGCTCCTTCTTTCTCTGCAGCACCGATTAACGCAGCAACAATTCTTTTGTCAGCCTCCACTTTTTTTATTTTCGGGTCATATTCTTTTGTAGTGCCATCAAAGCACATAGCAACGTTAGGTATTACCAAATCACCGGGTTGCATCTCTTTGAGAAGCCCACCGCATGTGCCAACCCTTATTACATTTTCGGCACCCGCCTTAGCCAATTCCTCTACAACAATAGCGGCCGAGGGAGAGCCTATGCCGTGCGAAACAGCTGCAATTTTTACTCCTTTGTACTCACCTTCACAGCTACGATACCCTCTATTCAAGCCTATCTCCTTCACATTTTTGAGATGACTTATTACGCGCTTGACCCTAGCCGGGTCACCCACAACTATGACATTCTTAGCTATCTTTTTTATCTTTAAATGGGGTTGTAGCATGTCAGTTCACCAATCTGTTTTGCACTTTACATATGGGAGGATGTCATGCACTCTTTCTACATAAGAATCTATGCCGGTATGTACTGGTGTACTAGTCCCAACAAGAATTGTTGTCATGCCTAGCTCCTTAGCCGGACGTAAATGTTTGGGTTCCACACCAAAATAATCAGCCACTCTAACATATGCTTGTTCAGATTAATAAAAGTTTATGTTGCATATTTTAGGCTGTTGAATTTTACATTGATAATGTAGGTAGTATGAGAGGTTTAAGATTCTGTTCCAACAGATACAATGTGATTCATTGCACGGTTCCGCCAAGATGAAGGTGCCGAACGGCAAGATGGTGGAGGCGAAGCTGGAGTACGGCAGCACGATAAAGAGAGTGCAGCTGCTTGGCGACTTCTTCGTTTACCCGGACAGCGGGCTTAACGGCATAGAGGAGACGCTTGAAGGGCTTGGCGCAGACGCAGAAGAGGGCGAGATTGCAAAGAGGGTATCTGAATTCACAAGGCGGAACAACGTGACTCTTGTTGGGGTAACCCCGGAAGCGATAGCAAGCGTAGTGAAGAGGGCGATGAGCGATGGAATGGAGAGTAATAAGGCTTGAGACCAGAAATGCGTACTCGAACATGGCTGTAGACAACGCAATAATGGAGGGCATCAGGGCCGGGAGCTCTGCTCCAACAATAAGGTTCTACAGGTGGATGCCTAGCGCAGTATCGATAGGCCGGTTCCAGAGCATGAACGACGAGGTCAATGTGGAAAAATGCAGGGAGCTTAACATCTCTTACGTAAGGAGGATAACCGGCGGCGGCGCTGTATACCACGACAGCGACGGTGAGATAACCTACAGCGTAATAGCCCCGGAGCGGGAGTTCCCGAAGAACATAATAGAGAGCTACAAGCTGATATGCGGCTGGGTGATATCAGGATTGGCGGAGCTAGGCATAGAGGCAGAGTTCGCTCCTATAAACGACATAACAGTCAATGGCAAAAAGATATCAGGAAATGCGCAGGCTAGGAGCGACAGTGTTCTGCTCCAGCACGGCACGGTACTCTACAGCACCAACATAAAGAGGATGTTCAGCGTGCTGAAGGTCAGCAACGAGAAGATATCGGACAAGATGATCAAGAGCGCAGAAGAGAGAGTGACAAGGGTTGTTGACCATGCAGGCACCACGCAGGAGGGCCTTTACGAGGCGCTACTGAAAGGGTTTACCGAAGGCAAGGAATACCAGTTTGACAGCTTGAATGGGAATGAGACTGAAAGGGCAAGGGAATTGGAGAAAAGCGTTTACTCGAGCGACTCCTGGAACTTCAGTAGGTAGTCTTGCGTGTTTGGCGAAAGGTCGCGGAAACTGGGTCAAAAAAAACATAGAAGGGTATTTAAGTATTATCAGAAATGGTATTCACAGTGAGACAATGAACATAATGACGATGGGCAATGGAAGCGGTGGCAATGCAGTGAAACCGGTAGTAAGGATGATGGGCAACGGAAGCGGTGGCAATGCGGTGAAACCGGTAGTAAGGATGATGCCAAACAATTGAATACTCGAGCGATTCCTGGAACTTCAGTAGGTAGTCTTGCAATTTGGTCAAAGATGGCCACACGAAACTAGGTAAAAAAAACGCATAGAAAGGTATTTAAGGCTTCCTAGAAAAGCTTATTTGAGATGGTGAAACAGATGAACGGAGACGGCGGAGGAGCATAAAATTAAAATCTTATTCTTAGTCTAAGATATGACTAGGTTTCCTTAAGGTATTGGTCTTGTTTGTCTAATTTATCATACATGAATGTACTCTCTTTCTCTATTTTATTATCACATATTGAGCCTAGGACTATATCAGTTATAACGGTTGTCTGTAATTTAACCCCTTTGATAACCTTTCTTAATTCCTCTTCTATTTTATCTGGATTTGTATCGCTATACATCGGCAAAATAAGTATCTGCCCATATGGTGATCCTAGGTCCCCCATTAAAGATAACTTATTGGTTAATAGCCCTTCATCCTGCAGGGTGTAGGAGAAATATCTATTTCTAGTACTAGCGTACTGTTGGATATTAATCTGCTTCATTATTACTATTACTCTGTATCGAATTGGCAGCTTACTCATCGATATGGTAACTCTTCTTATTACTCCGCTTTTTACCAGTTCATGATAAGTGTACTGGGCGCTTCCAGGATTAAGTCCGTAATCTTTATCTATATCTCTAAATTTTGTTAACCCATTTTTATTCAACGCTTTTAAAACAGCATATTCTCTATTAAAAATCTGCCCAGATAATTTTCTAGGTGTATCTGAGGTTCTGTGCCATATCTTTCCTTTTATTAAATCAAAAAATTCATCTCTAAATGGTATAATGCCATGGCCTATCAGAAAATAAGATACGTTCCACTCTGCTCTGC
The DNA here is from genome assembly GCA_021791535.1 of Microcaldota archaeon. Lineage (GTDB taxonomy): Archaea > Micrarchaeota > Micrarchaeia > Micrarchaeales > Micrarchaeaceae > JAJZAB01. Next base: position 11,575 of record JAJYWI010000007.1, on the reverse strand, counting down.
ATGAGGCAAACACATTACTCTTTCTCAAGTCATAAATCCAGTTTTCGAGACTTACTGTGTTTTCGAAAAGCAAATAGATGAATAAATCAAAGTAACCTTTTGTCAGCATCACTAATTGCACGTGCGGATCTTTACCTAGAATTTGTTTTATTGAATCTATAGGTGGTTTCCTATCTTTAAACCTTACAGTAATTATAAATCTATAAAATCCAAAATTATAAGCAGTGTAGGTGTCTATTGTGTACGTTATACCATATTTACTTTCTAATCTCTTCATTTGATAATTTAGCGTTGAAGGAGAAAGGTTAACAGTTCTGCTCAATTCTTCTACCGACGCTCTCGCATTAGTACTAAGAGCCTTTATTATTGCCTCCTCGTAAAGCTCTAACTCTTTTGCTTTCTTTTCTTTCTTTTCTTCGCTTATGTTCTTTAAGTAACCGCCGATACTTCTTGTCTCTGTTCTGACTTTTTTCCTGTGTGGTGAAATCAGCGTCCCGTCCTGTTCTATTTTACCTAGATAAACAGAATATGTCCTTCTTTTCTTTATTATTTTATCCCACTTCGTGAACTCTTCGTATGCGTAGTATCCGCCTTTGATTAGTTTAATACTCACAGTATACTTATATCTCTTCTTCAACTCTGTCAAAGTCCTTGCTATTTGCTCCGGTAATTGTATCATTAATCACGATTTTGTATCTATAATATATAAATCTTTCTATTAGCATTATTTAAATATTATAGTTAATTTGAACTAATATACTTATGGTTAATTATAAAATATAGAGATAATTCTATCCTAATCCATCTAAAGTTAAATATGTATGCTCAAATAATATGTTCACCCATATATAAGACTTCATTCATAATACCTTACAGGTGTGATTGGGTGAAGCCAGCGAATGGTTGTTCCAAGAAAGCAGCCGGGCCTGACTCTCATCGCCTTATTACCTATAAGGATTCGTTCCTCTACCCCATAACGAAAAACGGATCTACCCAAAATGTAAGGATAACCCTAAGATGGCTCTTTTTCCTGGTCCCCAATCCCACCAATTCCCCACAGCCAAGGAATTTCTCTGTAAAGGCGGCGATCTTCAGTAGCAGAGACCTGCTGGGTTCTTGAATGAAAGGCAACAAAAACGCAAGAAAGGGCACCATGTACAGGTTTTATCTCATACCTCCAAAGGAGGACACAGACGCAGGCCGCTTCGCTGAACGCCTCCTCTCGCTTGGCCCTGTAGATGAGGTCTACATAACAGACGGCGATATAGGCTATATAGTCAAGGCGCACTTCCAGAAGGATGAGGAGCCCAGGGATGTCACGAAATACATAGAGCGCAACGTTGCGCGCAAATACGGGAAGATTGTCAGCTACTACCAGTACAAAAAGTAGATTGGCACTCTACTTTTCCTGCACCATCGCCTTTACGAAATGCTCGCCAGCCCTGTATGAGCTCCTTACGAACGGGCCGGCTGCGCAGTATTTGAAGCCGAGCTCGATCGCGAGTTTCCTCAACGCCTCGAACCTTTCCGGGGTCACGTACTCCTTTACCTCGGCATAGAAGCCGTTCGAGAGCGGCCTAAGGTACTGGCCTATGGCTAGGAAGTCCACATCGTTGTCTCTCAGGTCTTCCATGGCTTCCATTATCTCATCGTTGGTCTCTCCTAAGCCAAGCATTATCGAGGATTTCGTATATATCCGCTTATCCATCGCCTTGACCTTGCCGAGCACCGAAAGCGACTGGTCGTATGACGCCCTCCTGTCCCTTATAATAGGACTTAGCCGCCTTACGGTCTCTATGTTGTGGCCTATGACATCAGGCATGGCTTCTGCTATCCTGCCTAGCGCTACGTCGTCATTCCTGAAATCAGGTATCAGCACCTCAACCAGCGTTGAAGGCGCAGCTCTCTTTATAGCAAGTATGCACTCGGCAAAGTGCGATGACCCTTGGTCCTCAAGGTCATCCCTGCACACAGAGGTTATCACGACGTAGTCAAGCTTCCACTCGCTTATCAGCTGCGCCAGCTTTTCCGGCTCCATCCTGTCGGCATTTATGCCGTTTTGAGCCTTCCGCACCGCGCAGAAGTGGCATCCCCTGGTGCAGACGTCGCCAAGCACCATGAAGGTTGCCGTACCTGAGCTCCAGCATTCCGTGATGTTCGGGCAGTGCGCCTCTACGCACACAGTATGCAGCCCAAGCTCCTTTATTCTGTTCTTTACATCGTCGTATTTCTTCGTGGAAGCCGGCCTTATCGCGAGCCACTCTGGTTTGGGCATGACACTAATTCAATCAGAATTTATAAAAGGTATTCGTCCTACATTGTCGCCTGCGAATCCAGCATGGCGAGCACAAAGTTGTATTCTCTCTCGTCGCGCACGGTGCCGTACAGCAGCGCCTTTTTCATTGCGAAGGCGCGAAGCATCTCATCGGAAATAACGCTGAGCCAGCTGCGCGCCTCATCGAAAGCAGGCCTAATCGCATCTGTTACGCTAGGCAGGCCAGCCGGTGGATGCGTGCCCTCGGGCTCATTTGGGGAGCGCTGCCTGGCATGCGCAAGTGTTTTGGCCCTCTGTTCCGCGAGTATGGAGACGATGGCAAGCACGATAGGATGCTCCTTACTTTTAAGTTTCATCATTTCAGCTATCGCATCGTCGCATTCGTTTACAAAGCTAAGCAGGCCGCTCAGGATCTCATCTCCTTCAATCGCATCCTGCGTCGTGCGCACCCCACGCGGCTGCTGTTGTGCATTGAGTTTTGCGCTCATGTCTGCCACCATGTCACGGGTGAGCCCCGCATACTTAAGCTGGAGGTTTGCAAACGTGTTAAAATCCCCTACCCCGCGCAGGGTTGCCCTCTCAACTCTAAGAAAGGCCCCTCTTCCGGATGTGATAATCTCGGCGCCGGATCTCCTCGGCTTCTTCTCTATTTCTTCCACTAACTCCTCTGCGACCCATTTGGGGTCTTCCGATATGTCCAGCTCCTCAAGCTTGGCATTCAGGAACCTGTATGCTGGGGTTTGAGGAGAATAGTTGCGTCTCTCCTCCAGCTGCTCGTCGCTAAAATTCGCGCTCTGCAGGATATAGTGTTCATTTATCGTCTTCGCATGGTGCACAGGCGCCCTGCGCACATATGAATTAGCCAACCAACCACGCACAACGTGGATTTTCCAGATATTTATGTTTTGCCCAGGCTTCGTTAAATAGCATAGTTAAATAACTTACTTGCCATTCAGTATTGTGGAGGAAAACGCAGCTCTCAAGAGGAATGTGGCGTATGCTTACATCATACTCAGCATAGGCGCGCTGATGCTGCTTTTCGGATCGCTTTACATAGTTTACAAGCTATCATTGTTTTACGGAATAGGGATAGGCGCTGCCACTCAGAGCCTGGCCTACAACAAATCGGTCACCTCAAGCGTTGCTGCGCTGGTGCTCAGCAACTCTGACATAGGTGGCGGTATACTGGAATCGTTCGTGGCATTTGTAGTCGCGCTGGCAATGGGAGCCGCATCTTTCATACTCCTCCTAAGCAGGCGTGACCTGCCGTCGAAATCAACCAGCAGGTACACGTTCATGGGCGCAATCCTGAGCATAGTCTACATATTGCTGTTCTTCCTAGCATCATCGAGCATACCATTGGGATACAACAGCACATACGAGATGGTGCCGTACTTCGGCTTCATCCTCTGCATAGGCAGCATCTCATACATAGAGTATGTGATAAGGGCGAAGCAGCACAGGATACCGGCCAGGGGGAGGACGGCTATGGCGCTGAACCCGGCGAAGCCCTTCTCGAACATGATGTCGCTGCAGGAGCAGCTATTCTCCAAGATGGTGGGACACATACGCGTGATAGACAAGCACTTCAATTCAACTGCGTTGCAGAACTTCTACAGGCTGATAGAGAAGGACACTGGCAACTTCACCAAGATTACCATACTGACATCTAGGGAGATGCTGGGCGGAAGCTTCTCCCAGGAGATAAACGACTTCAGGACGGAGCTCACAGGCGCGGGCATAGAGCTTGACGTGCGTCTCATGGACCAGAATGACACGGTGGTGCAGCACGAGCGCATACTGATGGACGACAAGGTGGCATACAAGGTGCCGCCATTCAACATAATACACACGAGGAGCGAGCATATAACGAAGATTAACTTCAAGGAGGCGGACAAGCGGTTTTCAGACCTGATGAACAGGGCGATAAAGCTGGAGAACTGGCAGGTTGAGAAAGGCAGGAAGTGAGTGACGCTAAGTGATTCGATGGGGCTTGACATAGACAAGAAAAGCGCAGCCTTGGTTGTAATAGACTTGCAGAGGGGCATAGCTTCTGCGGACAGGCAGCTTGCACCGCACAGCGCAAGGGAGGTCATAGACAATGCGGCAAGGATAGCAGATGCTTTCAGGAGGGCTGGGATGCCGGTCTTCCTTGTCCATGTGATGTCCTCAGGGCCGGACAGGCTGAACGTGATTGCGGACGATCAGGGCTGGGGCAACGCACAGATGCCTAAGGACTGGGCGGACCTCGTGCCTGAGCTCGGACCAAAGGAAGGCGACATAATAATAACCAAGAGGCAGTGGGGCGCCTTCTACGGGACAGACCTGGAGCTTCAGCTCAGGAGAAGGGGGATAAGCACGATAGTCCTTTGCGGCGTATCTACGAACCACGGCGTGGAGAGCACCGCAAGATTTGCTTACGAGTATGGATTCAACCAGGTGTTCGTAGAGGATGCAATGTCATCAATGTCTGCGGACATGCACAACGCAGCGATAAGCATAGCGCTAAAGAGGATCGGCAGGGTGCGCAGCACTGACGAGGTGCTGGCGGCCCTGCGGTGACATCTGCTTGGCTGCTTATTCGGGTTTGGCAAAAGATATTAATATGTGAATATTTTGAGTACTTACCGTGGTAACAATGGCTCCAGTAAACACCGTTGAGGGCACCAAAAAGGGGCTAACGGAAATGCTGAGAAGTGGGTCTGTAGAGATAACATGCGATCCGGGCATGATGATGGTTGGAAGAGCAATCGAAACATCGTTGCGCGCGAATATAAAAGGGCTTGACGTCAAGATAAGCTACCAACCCGGCGAAGGGCAACCGCACCTGACGCTGCCTGACGGGAAGCAGATAGTCGGATTCCTTATAGTCGAAGAGCTGAAGAAGGCTGCGCTTGCAAAGCTCGGCAGCAATGATTAGCGATAAGGAGGGCTTTCGGACTAAAACACTGCGCGTCAATCGCCGTATGCTACAACGTCTTTTTAAACATGCGGTGTGTGGGCTCACAAGTGGCATTATGGCAACTACAAGTGCGCATCTTCCTTCGAGCAAGGAAGTTTCAGCGCCAAGGCAGACTAAAATAGATACCGAAAGGCAGCCAGGGCTCAGCTTACTCAGACCATCTATATTATCCACAGAAACGGTCAGGAGGCTTCCTTACGCAGGCTCTGACTACTAAGCGGCGCTCTCCCAGATGTATAAAAAGACTTCCTGCCAATATATACAATTGCGGAGAGCATGGACGGCGAGATAGAGCTGGGCGAGGCGCTCGAGCTTGTAAAATCTGGAAGATCCATTTTCGTATGGATTGGCGGATGGACGACCACGCCGCTTGCAGAGCTCCTTGGTATAGACGACAGGATGATCATCAACGAGAGCCCTTTCAAGCTGATACTCGATGAGAAGGAGTACCCCGAAGAGCTAAAGAGGTACGATAGGCCGATATTCGTCTGCGAGCACGGGATAAGCTCCTATGAGCTTGTGAAGGAGCTTGAAAGCAGGGGCATACGGGGATACAGTCTGACGGGGGGAATGGCTGGCATAAAAGGAAGCGCCTGAAGGCCTCGCCGAAGCTCTTCGATATTCTTTTAGCTTTTGGCTTTGTTTGAGTATTGATACCGTGGCTACGCAGCAACCCAAGCAAGACAGCACAGGCGGGATAGTCTACATAGTCTCGTACCTTTTCATATGGCTTTCCGGCATAATAGTATACGTGACAGAAGGCCAGTCGGACAAGCGCGCAAAGTTCCACGCCCTGCAGTCGATATTCCTTGGCATAGTCATATTCGTACTGGCGTTCATACCGATAGTTGATATAGTGGCTGTCGCGTTGTGGATACTCGGAGTGATAATAGGCGTAATCGCCTATACGGGGCAGGACATAGTGATACCTGTCATAGGTCCGTACGCGAAACGCTACTCAAAGCAGTGATGGCCATGGCAAACAAGATAAGGTGCGCAACATACTCGTTGGGAAGATGTCTTTGGCGGACGAGCTACACGATAGGATAATCAAGGGGGAGAGCTTCGCCAAGCTCGCTGAACAATACTCAATCGACGGAACAAGAAAAAGGGGCGGAGACCTCGGCTTCTTTGGCCACGGCGAGATGGTGAGGGAATTCGAGCAGGCAGCCTTTGCGCTCGAAGTTGGGCAGGTTTCGCCAGTGATAAGGACGCAATTCGGCTATCACATCATCCGCAGACTGGCTTAGTTCGGCTATCACTTGAAAATCCTACATAAACCGAGCTACTTTTTGCAGGCAGACTTAAGAGCTTTTTAAAGCAGGAATAGTCTTAAATATCATGAAAAAGAGAATATATCATGGGCGAAGTGGTAGGTGGCGATATGGAACTGGGTGAGCTTAAAGAGCAGCTTAATTACCACATAGGGACTATCGAAGCACTTAAAAATAACGCCAAAGCGATAGAAAGTGTAAACTCAAAATTGAGTGCATTCTTCACAGGCATATCATCAAAAAATATTATATTAAATGTAAATGACGACACAGACATTTCTGCTTTGTTTAATGAACTGAACAAGATTGGCTTTCTAAAAGCCAAGAAACTTGGCAGAAAATACAAACAGTATAAGATAAAAGTTACTAGAAAAAGAAGGAGAGGAGATGTAGTGATGGCGGAAGTGAAAACAGTTCAGCATGAAGGCATGGTTGGATTAGAAAGAGCTTCGGAAGGCACCCTGCCAATGCTTAAATCAACGCTTGAAAAAAGGGAGGAAGTGTTGCGCAGCAGTGATACAATCGCATTCCAGCAATATAGAACCGCTGTTGAGGAGAGTGCCCACCGTTTTTTCCAGCGTATCAATGTGTTGGGGATGGCCGTTTTTGGTGAAGATTTGCCGGAGCCACGGTGTACCTTTAAAACCAACAGTGAAAAGGACCCCGAAGGATTGGTGGGAGAATTTGCCGTGGACGACAAGGGAGGATATGTTGTAATATTCTACGATGCACATCTATTCGACAAATACAAATTGCATAGAGATGGACATAAGTCAACATTTGAACGGGATATTGCTCATGAACTTTCGCATATCTTTGATGCTAAAGTGTTTGGACCTTCTTCAAACACGCAAGGCATGAACGAACTCGCAAGAGTAAAGATGCTCAGGGAGAGCCTGGCTGAGCTTATAGGAAATTATGTTCTAAAACAGGAAGCGGGCTCGGTTAACCCAGAGCGAGATGCGGCGTTAGCTGTGTTATCCAAAACTGCCACAACTGCAAGGTACTGTTCAGACTCTGTTAAAGGTTATCTTGCGGCTGCAGAAAAGGCGTTGCAAGCAAATAGCCCGAAGCTCGTTGCAACTACGACAAGAATGGAGCGCCTACTCGATGCAACATCGCCTGGCCTCTTTGTACAGGATATGATGTATTTTACCCCGCAAATCGCAATTTGCAAAGCATTACTCGAGACCGGTATGCCTATGGCGGACTTTGTTAAAGCTGTTCTGAACGACCCACTACAGTTCAACGCGTTGAGGGAAGCGTTGGGGAAAGAGAAAAAGGAGCTCATAGAGTCATATGTTGATAGATACACACAAGCCCGCAGCCAGGCTTTCGATGAAGAGTATAGGGCTGCCAAGAAAGCGAGAGATAGAGATGCAAGAAGCTGGTCTAACTTTATTACAACTCTTGCTACAGCTGCTATAGGAAACATGAGGGAACCGCCAAAAGTGGATTTAGATGCTGTAGGGGTACGTGCTGACTTACGTGCTACAATGAAAAAATCGGAACTCATTGTTGAAAGAGAAAGCGAACTTGCCGCAGATGCAGAGCTTCTGTTACAAAAATATAGCGGGAGAACAGCAAGTTAAGCATCTTCACAGCTTGCATACCAAATTTCTTTTTACACATAATAAAGAGGCTTGCGTAAGGGCGCCATAAACATTAATAAAACAGAGACGCCTATTCCTTCGTTTGTATGATAGAGGTAAAGGCACTGAGCAAGCGCTACCACGATGGCACGGTAGCGCTCAACAACGTCAGCTTCAGGCTCGACAAGAAGATAAGCGCGATAATAGGCAGGAACGGCGCCGGGAAGACCACGCTTATGCGGATACTCTCAACCCAGATAATGCCGACATCCGGGACCGCGAGGATAAACGGCATTGACGTGATAGGCGAACCGAACAGGATAAGGAAGATGGCGGTGAGCATACCGCAGGAGGCGAAGCCGATTGACTACATGCCGGCTATGGACTGCGTGAAGCTCTACCTCGCTGCCAGGGGATTCGGGCGCAAGGAGGCAACAGCCAGGGCTGAGAAGGCGCTCCGCACGGTAGGGCTCGGCAACGACATGCGCAAGCTCGCTTACGAGCTCTCAGGCGGAATGAAGAGGAAGGTGTTTGTAGCGATGGCGATAGCCTCTGATGCGGACATAATATTCCTCGACGAACCGACCACAGGGCTGGACCCTTTCTCCAGGGTCGAGGTCTGGTCCGCAATAAGGGCGATAAAGGGCCAGGTTATACTAACCACGCATTACATGGAGGAGGCGCAGGCGCTCTCTGATGACGTCCTCATGATGGAGGCAGGGAAGATATTCGCCCACAACACGGTGGACAGGCTGCTAAGGCCATTCGATGGCCTTGTTAGGGTGGAGAGCCAGAGGAGGAACCGGCGCGCGTACAGGGTGGGGAGCACCTGGATATCCTATGTCAAGAAGGGCAGGGCAAAGTCAATGGTTGGCAAAGGGGATGTGATCAAGCCAGTAACGCTCGATGACCTTTTCATAAAACGGGGTGTCAACCTTGAATCTTAAGTTCGTAAGCGCGCACGCATGGCTCACAGGCGGAGCGGCGCTCAGGTCCAACTGGCTATACATGATAACAGGGATGGGTTTCCCGCTGTCGCTGCTGTTCGTTGTCGGTGTCCTTTCAAAAGGGGCTTTTCTTCCGTACGCGCTTGCTGGCGGGCTGATCTCGATAGTCGCGACTAACGGCATATTCACCATGGCGGATCTGGGCATGTTCAAGTTCGAGTACATGTTCAAGGACCTGATAGTATCGACAAGGACATCGCCGATGGACTACATGTTCGGCGTGATGCTTGCCGACTTCTTCTGGTCCATACCGAGCATAGTGCTCTATTTCATACTCGACATGATCTTCCACATACTTACGCCGTATGCGTTCGTGATGACGCTAATCGTTGCGTCGCTAGTCCTCCTATCCACCGCGTCTCTCGGGTTCGTGCTAACTAGCCTTGTGAAGCACCAGAGGTTTGTCTGGGCGATTACAGGGATGCTCTCCCTTGTGATGATGATATTCCCTCCGACATTCTACCCATACACGTACCTGCCGCATCCAATACTGCTCATCCTTACAATATCGCCGACGACGCCTGCTGCAGTGCTGGAGCAGGGATTCTTCGGGCTTGCGCCAACGCTCTGGTACATGCTCTACATACTCATAGCCGAGACCGTAATCCTATTCCTCCTTGCAAGATATGCCACAGTGTGGAGGGAGCGTTAGCGCGTGTCCTCTACTTTTTGAAATCCTCTATTGCGTCTTCAACTAGCTGGCTGTATGACAGAGCTGGTCCGCCACCCATCAGCACTCCGACCCACCCTGCCTCGCGGATCTCTGTGTCCTTTGCACCAGCATCGAAAGCCGCCTTTACGTGATAGGCTATGCACCATTCGCAGTGGCCTGTTATCGAGAGCGCAACGGCTATCAGCTCCTTTGTCTTCTTGTCCAGCGCGCCTGGCTTCTCTATCGCCTCTAGAAGCTCCATGAACTTGCCTATCTGCGCAGGGCTGTCCTTCTGCCATTTGCCTACAGATTCGTAGAACTCATCCAGTAGCCCTTTCATGTCCTCTTTTCTCATATGCCCACCAAGTAACACATCGTAGAGAATGTTTATACTCCTTTCTGGGCTAGAAGCCCAGCCTCTCCTTCACGAGTATCATCGTAGTCCTGTTAGGGACCACTTCCTTGTTAACGATGAGCAGCTTGTTCACCGCACTGCCTGGTGCACCGTACGCCTTTTTCGCTCTCTCGCTCTCCAACGGCAACGAGTGCTCGTATATGCGCTTCATCCCTTCATCGAGGTCCTTGACTATCTTCTGCGTCCCTACAATCCAGATGACGTGCTGGGCGCCGTGCGCGTAAGCCGAGAGCTGGCTGCCTGTCTGCGACGCTATGATTACGTTGCCGCTCTCAGTGACCGCATGGACGCTGCCGACCACCCAGTCAGGAGCGGCGCCGATCCTTGCCATCTCCCTTCCCTGCGTCCGCCTGTCCATGTCATTGAGCATGTCGCGCACAGACACATACTTGCCGGATTCATTGATTTCCTTCGCGAGGCCTATGTCGTTGACAGTTGTGGATGTGACAGTGAATACCTCTGCCTTTTCCGGTATCAACTCCAGCGCTTTCCTTTTCGCCTCTTCACCATTCTCCACGACAATTGTTGATATGCCGTTTGCATTGAGCGTCTTTATCGTTGCGCTCAGCACATCCTCACTAACCAACTTGTTCCACTCCATTGATTCCACTCTTATAGGGCACAATTATGCCGCAGAAGGTATTTAAAAATATAGGATATCATATATTTATTAGCCGTGCTAATTTGTCGCCCCACGGGACCAGAGTGGCGCGACGTCTTACAGTGTAGCGCGGGTTTGGCCATGAACAGGAATAAATATCTTAAGGAGTAATAATTCTATATGGGAGACGCGGAGACCACGGAGACAAGGACAGAGTCGGAAGCCATACTGGCAGCCGTTGCAGCGCTGGACTACCTTGAGCGCCAGTTGGATAAACTGCCCGGAGCCATGGACCTTAAAGGTGTAGCAGCGCCTAACCCCCTGAGCTACAGCCTTCCGGGAATGCGGGTAGACGCCATGGAGAAAAAGCTTGAGCGCCTCAGATTACTATACAGCGCGTTGGATCGTGCTGGCGACTATAAAGCTTATTTCGGAGGGTTGCCCACAATCAGGATCGAGAGTGATCTGTCTAAGTCTATCCTAGGAAAGAGGGCCTTCCGGATTGAGAGAGCAGCGAGGGAATTGGCCAAGTTCATAGAAGGCAGGGAATCGCAGAGAAGCCGTTCCATATCTTAATGCAATTACCGGGTTAAGTGGACTCGTCAGGAGTCGCACCCGCAACCTTCCGCTTGCAAAGCGGACGCTCTACTACTGAGCCAAGAGCCCCTTGAACGTTAAACTAAAAGCAGTATAGCTATTTATCTTTTATTGGCGTGACCACGGTTGCCGACTTTATCCTTCGATCTTCGCGGCTTTATCTTGGCTGCAACTGGCCCCTGGCCCTAAAGCCGCATCGC
>JAJYWI010000018.1 GCA_021791535.1 Microcaldota archaeon | reverse complement strand
AGGTTCGTCGAGACGCTAGAGAAGCTCAAGTTCCGCAACATACTTACTATAGAGGCCATAGTGCGCGACATACTAGTCCGGGAGCAGGGGGTGAGGCCGTCAACAAAAGGGGTATGGCACACCGGATATCTTGTTTTTGCGCAGAAGTAGGCTGTTTGTTCCATGGGATGAGCTCGCGCTCAAGGGTTAAAGGTCGGGCGTATGCAATGCATACGCCACGGGTGGATGAGAATAGGGTTGTTGCAGAATACGCATAATGTATATCGTCCGAAACAAGATGTAGTGTATTCGCTCAGCAGCATATTTAAAGCTTGCGGTTTGTACCATTTATTTAGATAAATGACGTAGCCTGGCGCATCTTCTATAAAGGGCTACCTTCCCCTTGCGCCATTCTTGTACCTCTTTATGAGGTCAATTGCATGGTTAATCGCCTTCCTGACATCCGATGTCGTCCTCGCTCCGGTGCATATGATCTTGCCGTTCTTGAAGAGGAGCAGTGCGGCCTTTGGGTCGTGCACCTTGAGGATAGCGCCAGGGAACTGCTCAGGCTCGTAGTCGACGTCCCTCGAGAGCTTCGCCAGCCCGTACAGGTCCAAATCCGTATTCAACGCAGTGTTCGCCACTATGTTGACTATAGTGTAGGTGGGCTTGAGCACGACTGGCCTTTTTGATGCATGTCCGGGCATGTAACGCAGAATAACTTCTATCTAAAGGTATAAATACGTTCACGGCAAATGAGCCTAGATGTGAGTCTATGTCAAAGAGATCTCAGGGGCTCCTTGTAGGAAAGACAAGGCACCTGGCAAGGCACCACAAGCCATCGACGCTTAACACAAACGACATAATAAAGCAGTTCTCAATAGGCGATAAGGTGTGCATAGTGCCGAAGGGCGGCATGCATAACATACCTCATCCGAGGTACAAGGGGAGGACCGGCACTGTAGTCGAGAAAAGGGGATCGGCCTATGTAGTAAAGGTCAGGATAATGGGCGCGGAACGCACGCTCATAGTGCCGTCTCTGCACTTGGACAAGGCCTAGTATCTGCCCTCTCTCTTCACATAAGGCTTCGTGAACATGTAGAAGCGCTCGTTGCCCTGAAGCTCCAGCATTACGCGCTCTGTTATCAGCTTCCTTGGTTCCTGCAGCAGCGAGACCCGCTTGTTTATGTCGTCGAAGTTTTCGAACCTTTTCTCCTCCCTGGCCTTAAGTATCGCAGTCAGGTGCTTTTTCCCTACGCCAGGAAGCAGCTCGAGCGAATGCTGCCTTATGTTCAGCGGCCCGGCGTTGTTGAAGACATCTACAAACCTTTTCTCGTTCGCGTCTATTATCTGCAGTATGGTCTTCTGCAGGCCGTTTTTCGCCGTCTGCGTAAGATCGCCATACGATATCCTCGCCTTTATCAGCGCGACCTTTTCGCGCTCCTCCCTCCCTATATAGACCCTCTCGCCTAGTGACATGGCCACTCCCGGCTTAGGGGTGACCTCCAGCAGGGTGAACCACTCCTCGCCGACAAGCTGGGCTATCGGCTCAGACCTTGTAGAAAAAGACTTCCCAGTAGACATGAAGTCAAGCACATACGCATACTCCTCACGCCTCTCCTCTTGCATATCGGCATTACCCCTCCCATTCAAACCTACTTCGGATTCACTATAGCTGCGATTTTCTTTATCTCTGCATCAGTGAAGGCTTTCTTCTCACCTGCAAGTATCTGCTTGAGCAGCATCTCGCTCTTCGGCATAGTGTTCAGTATCGCAAGCACCGTCTGCTGCGACAGCATGCCGAGCTCCTCCAGCGCCTTCTTTATCTTCTGCTCTGAGCCCTTCGAGGCCGCGAATTTCGACGCATGCTCCAGGGCTATCTGCTGCTCATAGGTAAGCTCGCGCTCCTTCTTCCGCGCTTCCAGTATCTCCAACGCCTCGCTGAGAGAAACTCGTCCTGTATTCTTCGACTCTTTGCCTATCATACCCACCACAGCACTAAGTATTTAGTAATTTATACAGATACATACCAGATAGTAATTATTCCTCTGGTCGGGTATAAAAAGGTTTGTCCATGGATCCCAAAGCTGCCTACGAAGCCGTATACGGGGAGGTGAAGAAGCATATAGCCGGAAAGGAGGATACCATAAAACTAATCTTCATGGCCATGGTCGCGAACGGCCACGTGCTCCTCGAAGGCGTGCCAGGGGTGGCGAAGACGACGATGACGAAGACGATCGCAGACACCATAGACGCGAGCTTCGGCAGGATCCAGGGGATGCCGGACCTCGACATAAAGGACATAATAGGTTTCACGTACATAGACGAGAACAGGAACGTAGTGCTGAAGAAAGGGCCAATATTCAACAACGTACTGCTCATAGACGAGCTGAACAGGGCGCCGCCGAAGACAACCACCGCGCTCCTCGAAGCCCTGGAGGAGAGGCAGGTGACAGTATCAGACAAGACAATGCAGCTCGAAAAGCCGTTCATGGCCCTGGCGACGCAGAACCCGCTTAATATAGAGGGCACATCGCCGCTGCCAAAGGTGCTCGCGGACAGGTTCCTCATGAGGATAGAGGTGACATACCCGAGCATGAGCGAGGAGGAGGAGATGCTGCGGCTGAAGGAGAGCGAGGAAAAGACGGTTGCGAAGAGGGTCCTTAGCAAGGATGATGTGCTGCAGATGCAGTCGATGGTAAACGGAGTAAAGATGCCAGATGACGTCGAAGAGTACATAACTAAGCTGGTCGACGCGACAAGGACCGAGATACACACCGTAATGGGCGGGAGCCCGAGGGCTGAGATAAGCTTCATGAAGTGCGCGAAAGCGAAGGCGCTGATAGAGGGCAGGAATGGCATAACAATCGATGACGTGAAGTACCTGGCGAGGCCTGTGCTCAGCCACAGGATAGTGGCGAGGGCGACAGGCGGCATAGGCGTCAACGGAATAATAGATGGGATCGTGGCCACGCTGCACTGAACGTGATTGGATGGGAGCCAGAAAAGCGCAATCAGCAATGGAGTACATGCTTACCTACGGGTGGATGATACTGATAGTCGCAATAGCTCTCTCCGCGCTTTATTTAATGGGCGTATTCAACTCCGGCGCGCTTGTAGGTGACACCTGCACGATGCCGATTGGATTCACCTGCAGCGGAACTGTGCTGACTACATACGGCTATCTCAGCCTTAGCATTGAGCAGGGTACAACATCATCAATAAACGTAACTGCTATCGGATGTAACACAAACGTGACAACTGCAAACATGCAACAAGAAAGCCCACAGGTGAGTATACCTTCAGGAGGTAGCCATACATTCAACTTAATACAATGCTACGTAGGGCCTTCTGTTTTCAGCGGATCCATAGGTTCTATCTACCGTGGCTATCTAATAATGAATTATACTGACATGTCGACCGGCTTGTCTCACACTGCCACTGGAAGCGTTCTTCTTAAGGTCTCGACTGCAATACAATTCAGCACTACGCTATTTTCCACAACTGCTTCAACCTCGGTCTCCTCCACCACAGTCTACTCCACATCTATCTCCTCCACGTCGGTCTCTTCCACTACCCTAGTTTCATCACTCTCCACTACGACAATCTTCACATTATGCGGGCAGGGCTCTGGCACAAACAACGCAATTACGGTCACGAGCTATCTCTCGGAGACTGTACCGAATGATGCAGTTATAAATTATACGATGTATGGTGGCGGAGGAGGCGGGGGTGTCTCATCTGGGAATGGGCTGTCTGGCAGTACAGTAACAGGCAACTTTATCATAGACGCTAACGATGCCCTAACAATCTACGCTGGAGGCGGTGGCGGAGGAGGCGGCTCCGGCAGTGGTTGTGGTGGCAACTGTGATGGCGGTGGAGGCGGTGGCAGCGGATATTACGGCGGAGGGGGCGGCGGGAATGGAGAGCCTGGAGGGGGTGGAGGTGGAGGAAGCTCAGCGATACTAGTAAATGGAGTACTGATACAGTATGCAAATGGCGGGCAAGGAGGCACGCAAGCACCAACTCTTACAGAAGGCTGTGGCGGCGGAGGTGGAAGCACCTCTGGAGGCTCTGGTGCCGGTGAAGGCACATGCTCTGGTAGCAATACGGGAAGTTTCACTGCAGGCGGCAGTGGTGGGTTTGGTACGTATGGCACAGGAGGTACCGGAGGCAGCGGCAGCGGTGGTGGTTCTGGTGGCTCTAGTAGCACCTCCTTTGGAGGGGGAGGAGGCGGTGGAGGGGGATATGGTGGTAACGGAGGGGCGGGTGGCGTCAGCGGCAACGGCCTGGCAGGCGGAGCGGCCGACGGCGGCACTGGGCAGGCTGGCATAGATTCAGCTGGTGGAGGCGGCGGCAGCGTCACGCTCAAATGGGCTGGTGCTACGTGCCCGATATAATCATTCAAGTTTGAATCTGCTCAGCGTCCTCTTCCTGGAGCTCTTGAACGGCCTGAAGGGGACACCGTTGCCTGTGTAGAACTTCGAGAAGAACTCCACGTAGATGAGCCTTGCGCCTTGTATACCAGCTTCGAACAGCGCTATTATGAGGTTGAAGATCTGGCCCACGATAAGTATGATTATACCGACTACGGCAAGAAGCAGCGAGTGCGTCACTCCGTGCAGGAATATGAGGTCTATTATGCCTGCTAGTATGACGGACGTCAGCAATATCCCGACAAGCCTGACGTAAGAGAGTATGTGGCTCACTATCGATGGCAGCTCCATCAGGGAGCCGAACCCCTCGCCGTACAAGACCGTCCCGATTCCGCCGGCCAGCATCGCATACGCTGCGATCACCAGCGGGTTCGACACTCCCAATGGCGCCTTGTGGAGTACAGATAGCCCGAATATCACGACTCCGAGGGCGGCGAAGAACCAGCCCAGCTTTGCTATCGCGTGCTTCTTCTCGTGATGCGCTATCTTGTTTATGAACCCTAGCATGAACCCGAACTCGACCATCGCCACCCCCATATAGCCTGCTATCACAAGCAGCGTTGGAAGCCCGATAAGGACATTGAACGGCGCGGTGTACGGCAGCTGGAATCCCATGTATTCGTTGAACAGCACGCCCAGCACCATCGCGATAACCGAGCCTGGTATTATCGCCTTCGCTATGGTCATAAGCCCGTCCGGCCCGACTATCATCGTGACGAACCTGGTCAGCGGCTTCGGCAGCCTGCTCCTCTTAACCGGGTGCTTGAGCCTGTGGATGAGCCAGAGCGAGCCAAGCAGCATCACCAGGCCATAGCCGAAATCCCCGACCATAAACCCGAAGAATATCGGGAAAACGACAACGAATATCATAGTTGGGTCTATCTCATCGCTCCTCGGCAGCGAGTAGAAGCGTATGAAGAATTCGAAGAACCTGGTTATCACAGGATTATCCAATCTTGTCGGCGGCAGCTCCTTTGTGCGTATTGTTTCCAGAATGAAGTGGCCGCCGGACATTCTGTCCGCAGCGTGCCTTATCCTGGGCATCTCCGAGTGAGGAGTCCATCCCTCCATTATTATCACGTCCTTGCCGACGCCTATCCTGTTGGTAATCTCCTGCTTCTCCATCTCTATGTCGAGCTGCTCCCTTATCGCGCTCACCAGAGGGTACCACCTCTCGGATATCACGTGCAGCTCATCCTCATGCGCCTTCTTTCTCGCATGCAGGCGTTCCAGCCTGCGCTTCGCTCCATCTGCCAGTGCATCTACCTTGCCATGCAGCTCAGGCACAGCCTCAAGCTCCACCTTGTATCTCTCCGCGAGGAGCCCGAAATCCTTCTCAAGCTCCCTGCTTGTGCTGACGATAGCCGATTCATCTAGCTCCACTATGAAAGAATCCCCTATCTCGCGCTTTACTGCTGCGCAGAGCTGCCTGAGCTCCTTTCCGGTCACTACAAATGACCTTATGTTGCTCGAATGCAGCACGCTCAGGTCCTTGCTAAATCCGTTCAGCTTGCCAGCCAGCCTAAGCTCGGTGTCGCACTCCTTCATCTGCGCAGCGATGGAGTCCAGCTCCCTCTTTATCGCGCTAACCCTGTTGTCTATCTTGACTGATTCACATTCGCTGAAGAGCTGCTGCATGCTCTCGAAGACGAATCTCTTGTCGTCATGCACTGGGTAGAGCAAGCCGCCAAGGCTCCTGAACCTCTGCGCCATATCCGATATCTCCTTGTAGCTCGCGACCTCGCCGCCTCCGATTAGCTTCATCGCCTCCTCGCTCGTGACGTCTATCTGCATGACGCCAAGGTCATGGAGCGCGGACAGCACCTCGTTGTAGAACTCCCTAGAGACTACGAGCCTTATCTTCGTCATCTTCGACGGCCTTAGCATTATCCCACTCCGAACCTCTTTGCCATAAGCCTCCTGAAGATCCCATAAGCGGTTTTGCTGTCCACGCCCTTTATGCTACCTGCCTTCGATTTCGCCTCATCGAGTATCCTCTCACGCCCCTCCTGCGCCGCAATGCTTGCGCGCTCCATCTCCTCTTCGTACAATCTCTGCGCCTCGGCTTCCGCCTCCTCGGCTATGCGCCGCGCCTCATCGTTTGCTTTCTCTACAAGCTCTTTTGACTCCTTCTCTGCCCTCTCTACCCTCCTGGCTGCGCTCTCTTCGGCTTTCTTTATCTTCTCAAGCGCTTCGAGGTCGCCCTTCATGAAAACACCACGAATATCAGCGCTATGAGCGCTATAGCCAGCGCTATGTTGACCACCATGAATAGAGCCCATATGGTCATGAATTCCATCAACCTCCTGTTATCAGCCATCCATCTTCCTCTTTATGAACTTCAGCGAGACGATCTGGTCCCTCTCAAGGTCCTCAAGCCTCTGCCTTATGTACGATATCCTGGCATGCATGCCAGGTATCACTACATTCTCTATCGCATTCGCCCGCCTGTTTAGTTTCTCTATCTCATATAGCAGCTTCCTGAGCGAGTTCTCCTTCTCGGCTATCTCCACCAGAAGGCTGAACAGCGACCTGTAGCTCTTCCTCGCATCCTCGACTGCGGTCGGCACCGATATCAGCTCATAGCCAAGGCCGAACTGCGCCCCTGACTCTATGCTCAGGTTCGGTATCCTGACGCCCATCACGTTCCTTGCGTTCACTCCGACAAGCATGGTCGCCTGCTCCGCGGCTATCCTCTCTACGTTGATCCTGCCGGCCTGTATGTCCGCTATCTTTGTGCTGTCCATCGCTGTCTGCACGCTACTGCCAAGATTGGCCCTGAGCAGCTCTATCTGCCTCGCCAGGCTGAAGAACTCTAGGACGAGGCTTGCCCTTTTCATCTTCAGCAGCGACAACCCCTTCGTAGCTACCTTTACCCTAGCCTTCGTCCTTATCAGCTCGATCCTCGTTGTCTTTATTGTCCCTATGGCCATCTAATCCTTCCACTTGCCGTACTTCTTTACGAACTCGTCCTTCACGCGCTTCATTTCGCCCTTGTCCAGGTTGCTGAATAGATCCCAGCCGAGGTCCAGGCTCTGCTCTATGCTCCTGTCCTCGTAGTAGCCCTGGTTTACGAATTTATTCTCGAATAGGTCGGCGAACCTGAGCGACTTTTTGTCGCTCTCGCTCAGGGCCTCCTCCCCCACTATCTCTGTAAGGCTTCTGAGGTCCTTGCCAGATGCGTATGCAGAATATAGCTGGTCGGATACCCCCCTGTGGTCCTCCCTCGTCCGGCCCTTGCCTATGCCCTGATTCATAAGCCTAGACAGGGAAACCAGTACATCTATGTTCGGATAGATGCCGCGCCTGTGCAGGTCCCTGCTGAGGACCACCTGCCCCTCGGTTATGTAGCCAGTCAGGTCAGGAATCGGATGCGTTATGTCATCGCCAGGCATTGTCAATATTGGGATCTGGGTTATCGACCCCTTCCTGTTATTTATCTTCCCAGCCCTCTCGTATATTGTCGACAGGTCTGTGTACATGTAACCGGGGTAGCCTCTTCTTCCAGGAACCTCTTCGCGCGCAGCCGATACCTCCCTGAGCGATTCCGCATAGTTCGTCATGTCAGTTAATATAACGAGCACATGCATGTCCTGCTTATACGCCAAAAATTCGGCTGTGGTGAGGGCCAGCCTCGGCAGTATTATCCTCTCCATAGACGGCTCTGATGACAGGTTCAAGAACACAACCGACCTCCCAAGTGCACCTGTCTCCTCAAGCTCCCTCCTGAAGAAGTTGGCCTCCTCGCTGTTTATCCCTATCCCGCCGAACACCACCGAGAACTCCTCGCCAGCCCCGAGTATCTTTGCCTGCCTTGCTATCTGCGCGGCTATCCTGTTGTGGGGAAGCCCTGACCCCGAGAATATTGGCAGCTTCTGCCCCCTTACCAAAGTATTCATGCAGTCTATCGTTGATATCCCTGTTTGGATGAACTCAGACGGCTCCTCCCTCGCAGTTGGGTTTATCGCCTCCCCGTTTATGTCGACCTGCTCGTTGCTGTATATGGGAGGCCCTCCGTCTCTTGGCCTGCCTGTACCGTCGAATATCCTGCCGAGCATGTCTGAACTGACGGAAAGCTTTGCTGTTTCGCCGCGGAACCTGGCCTTTGTGCCCTCAAGGTTCATCCCCTGCGTCTCCCCGAACGACTGCACTATAGCCAGCCCGTCCCTGCTGTCCAGCACCTGGCCGGTTACGCTTTTCCCGTTGTCGAGCGATATGTCGACAAGCTCTCCGTACGCCGCGTCCTTCACTCCCTCAACGAACAGCAGAACGCTTGTTATCTGCTTCACAGTCCTGTAAAATACATCACTCATCTTATCCCTCCTTAGCCTTTGATTCCATCGCAGCTATGCCGTCTATTGCCCTTTTGAGCTCATTGAAGTAACCCTGGATGTCATCCTCTTTCGCGAACTTCATCCTTGCGATCTTTTGCTTCGCGTCTGTCTTCTGCAGCTGATCGACTGTTACGCCTTTGTCTATCGCGTTCTTTTCTGCCGCGTCAAGCAGCAGAATCGCCTTGAGCATTAGGTACTGCTTCTTCGTTGAGCTGTATGTATCCACTTCATCGTATGCACTCTGCTGCAGGTAGTCCTCCCGTATCACCTTCGCTATGTCGAGCACCTCCTTCTCCTTTTCCGGCAGCGCGTCATATCCGACAAGCTGCACCACCTCGTTTATCTCAGCCTCCTTCTGCAGTATTGCCATGGCATTGGAGCGCATCTCGTTCCATCCCTTGTCTATGTTGGTGTCATACCACTTCGCTAGGTCGTCAAGGTAGAGCGAATAGCTGTTCAGCCAGTTTATCGACGGGAAGTGCCTCCTGTTCGCCAGCGACGCATCGAGAGCCCAGAACACTCTAGTCACACGCAGCGTGTTTTGCGAAACAGGCTCCGAGGTATCACCTCCGGGCGGCGACACTGCGCCGATTGCTGTTACTGAGCCTACCGCACCGTTGAGCACGTGCACCCTGCCAGCACGCTCGTAGAACTCAGCAATTTTCCTCCCAAGATATGCGGGGTATCCCTCCTCGCCAGGCATCTCCTCAAGCCTTCCGGATATCTCTCTGAGAGCCTCGGCCCATCTCGATGTGCTGTCTGCCATTAGCGCGACGTTGTATCCCATATCCCTGTAGTACTCTGCTAGTGTTATTCCTGTGTATATGCTTGATTCCCTAGCGGCAACAGGCATATTTGACGTGTTAGCGATTAGGATTGTCCTATCCATAAGCGGCAATCCGCTTTTTGGATCCTTTAACTGTGGGAAAGTGGTCAGTATTTCAGCCATCTCGTTTGACCTTTCTCCACAACCTATGTATACTATAACATCCGCGTCGGACCATTTGGCTAGCTGATGCTGTATAACTGTATTATGCAGCAATAATGGGCCATGTCCACCTACAAAATTGTGGAGTTCGGGTATCTCTACGTCGAATACGTCTTTTGGCACTTTTGACCACTCAATCGCCTTTACCTCGTCAAAGAATAAACTTTCAGACAATTCGCGCAGTGTAAGCAGTTCTTTAGGCACCTCCATCCAGCGTGATAACCTTTCTATAATCTTAGTTAAAGTAGTAATGCATATCCTACTGCTGTCTTTCAGGTAGCGCTCAGGATACACGCCAATCCGCATCAGTCTGTTTTGGGTTCCCTTCGTCTTAAGAATGCTCTTAAGCGTGCCTGGGACCGGTATCGCATCTTTGTTAGAGTACCTGGTTTTTTGACCTTCCACGATTTTTAGGAACCGTGCGGATTTTGCTCCACGGATAGCCGCACCCAATTTATACGCCTCTTTTACTCCCCCGACCTTTACAGATATCCTTGAGGTCCCGTCTTTCCTCGTTTTACCGATTGATGACACCAAACCAAGGCGCAGAAGCACAAAGCTGAACTGCTCTATAATTTTGCGGCTTTTTGATATTATCTCTATCCTGCCGTTGTCGACATCCACGCTTCCATCACATGCTATATATGATCCGATGAAGGAGGTTAGAGACGCATCGCTGGACTTCAGAAGCAGCTCTGGTATGCTGGCGTTGCCCGCCTTGCCTTTATACGGGACACCAAGTGAGACAAGGGAATCAAATAATGCTTTGCAATCAATTTGTGCAATCATCGATGTGCGCGTCTTAGGGTGTCTGTATATATACGGCTCAACGCCGAACAGCCTCCTAGCAAGATATGCATATCTATCCAGTATCTCTTTTGATGTGTTGTAGAACCTTATCGAGTAGCTTCCGTTTTTCAGGTTTCCATCAGCTATAATGTAGCCAAGATATTCAGCCAGTTCTGGGCTCATAACTCTGGGCACTTTTATCCTCTTGCCATGGTAAGAAATTATTGTGTCTGGGTCCTGCAAAGAATCTCCAGAGATCATATGGATGAGCTCCAATGGCACCGGTCTCCCAACCCTTAGGTACTGGTTGAATCTTAATGGGAGTCTCCCTTTCTTGATGGCCGATTTCAATAGCACCCCGAATCTCGCGTTTAGATTTTCATCTGCGCTGAAAAGCTTTTTGGAATGCAAAAGCGAAATTAAGTGTATTTTCTGATCCGAAAGTTCCAAACTTACCTTCCGTGGGCATGCAAGATAATCCCCCTTTTGTATAGTTCCGGCTTCCTTCTCAACGATCGCGCAATCCGATAGGGTGAAGAGTCTATGAATCGGCGTGACCTCCACCCTCTTACCGGATTTTGTGAGCACTTTTATCGTGGAGTCGGTTTTGCCGCGATAGACGTGTTTTGGCTCACGTATGTCAAATTTATTGCCGTTAAGAGATAGCGCGCTAGGGTTTCCCAAGCCTGACACGTCATATAGCTCCTCATTATCATTCTCATATACAAGTTTGCCCTTCGCTCTGCCCTCATTGTACACCTCTTCAATACTCACTATCCTTCCATTTCCCATCATCAGCAGCGTGTCTTTGTCCACGCATTTGCCGCTTCCGAATGGCCCAGGGACGGCAGCAGTACCCCCCTTTGCCACTGGGAAAAGCGTATCGATTATCCTTTGGCCAGTTATCAATGGCACATCTGGCGGCAGCTTATCTATCACCGGCCGCGCCACCCTGACTGGCCACTTCTGCATCAATGTGATATTGAAAGAAGAGCCGCCATCGCTAACCGAAGCAATGCTCTCGGTTACGTTATATTTCCCGCCTGAAATATGCGCTATCCTCCCAGAAATTCCGTTTGGCACCAATACCCTGTTGGTGACCAAACCAGTTTCCTTCACCTCACCTATTATGTCGCCGGGCTTGACTTTGTCGCCACTCTTTGCCGTTGGAGTGAACTCCCACTTTTTCTTCAAGTCTATCGGGTCTACGTTCACGCCTCTCGCAATGAAGTCACCGCTCTTTGCCTTTATCTTGTCGAGCGGCCTCTGTATCCCGTCGTAAATCGAGCCTATCAGGCCAGGACCCAGGCTTACCGACAGTTGAGAACCAGTGTCCTCTACAGGCGCGCCTGGCCTCAGCCCTGAGGTGTCTTCGTATACCTGTATGGTCGCCCTGCCAGAGTTGAGCCTTATTATCTCGCCTACAAGCTCCTCTTCCCCTACCTTGACCACGTTGTACATCTTCGGGTCTTTAAGGTTCTCCGCTATCACTACCGGTCCGGAAATCCTGAATATCCTTCCTTTGTCTGCCATCTAAGCACCCTTCAACGATTTGATGTCAACGCCGAGTATCCTCTTAGCCAGCGTTTCGACCGATTCCTGTGCAGCGCCGCTCCCTGGCACCGGAATGAATATCACGATAGGCTTAAGCGACGTCTCCGCCATCCTCAATGCGTTGCTGTCCATGTGCTCCCTAAGGTTTTCCGACACCAATACGAGGTTGTACTGCTTTGCGTTGAGTATCTCGGTGAACTTTGCGACCGCAGCGCTTCCAGAGCTCATGAAGACATCCTGGATGCCAATGAGCTTAAAGCCAAGCACGAGTTCGCGTTCTCCCACTACGGCAATCCTCTCGAATTCCATCATACCACATACTTGAGTATACCCATGTGCTCTATCCTCTCCTTGCTAACCTTGTAGTACTTGCCCATCCATATCCTTCTCAGCTCGTCCCTCTCTATCTCGCTCCTCAGCATGAATCCAACTATCTGGGCTGCGGATATGCCTGACTCGTTGAAGAGCTTCAGGTACTTCTTGTAGAGCTCCCTCCTCAGCGCCGCCTCGAAGTAGCTTGCGAACTGGTCGCCTTTGTAGAGTTCGAACGCGTCGTCGATCTTGAATGGCATGTATTGCGCAAGGGCCTCGACCTTTTTCTGCGACATCTCTACCAATCTCGACTCCTGCATGTCCCCGCCCTTTATTATGAAACCTTTGACGTCTTCGCCACCAAGTTCTATACCTTTTATGACCGTCATTATATTCCTTATGTCTATCAGGCCCTTTATGAAACTTAGCAGGATGCCCTCGTTACCGACATAGAACCTGAATGCGTCAAGCAGCCGCGTGTAGTAGTAGAGGTCAAGCGCCATGAGCATGTTTGATATGTCACCCTTGCGGGCCTCGTCGAGGTGCTTGAGCAACGGCGTGCCGTAGCCGAACCTGACTATGTAGTTGACCACTCCCTCTATATCCTTCTGCGCCACGATGCCAGTATAGTCCTCCCGGCTTATCAGCCCTGCGAATATGCCTACCGGTACGTTGCGCTGCACCGTTAGGAACGCTTCCGTCTGTTCCACCCCGTAGCCCAGCTTCTTCGAAGAGAGTATTGTCTTTATGTTCTCTATGTCGTACCTGCCTATGAAAGCGGCTACTATGTTGCGCGCCAGAGGCGGTATCGCGAACGCGGAATTCCTGCTCATCCTCATCATGTGCGCGTTTATTACGACCTCAAGAAGGTCAGGCTCCTTGTATAGCGCAGATAGCTCATCTATCTCCTTCCTGTACCCGGTGGCGCTGAGCGCCTTCACGAACTCATCGATATCCTTCTGCTCCAGCTGCTCTATGAAGCCCAGAGAAAGGAACTCCTGCCGAAGGCCCTTGAGCCTCCCATAAGCGCCAGTATATGTCGAGTCCATGAAATCATTTTATAAGCTTCATTATCTCAACTGCAATCGCATCGTTGATGCTTGAGAGTAGCGCATCAAGCGTGTAGTCGACGTACTTCAGGCCATCCTTCGACACCGCGCGCAGCCCACCTGCAGACCCATCTGGCAATTCCGATATCGTGAACCCAGCAGGCTTTATCTTTACGTCGTCGTCCCTCTTCACGTATATGGTGCAATCCTCGCCAAGCTCGCCAGCAGCCCTGGATGCGAGCTTCTTCAGCAGCTTTGCGTATTCGTCGCTTTTGGTATATGCTTGGAACGAAGCCTTTATGGATTCTATCGATTTCCTTACTTCGTCATTTAGCCTCTCCTGGTACATCTGCGACGCCTCAGTAGCGGCTCTGCTGCTCTCCCTTGTCATTATAACCTTGGAATCAGCGGCCGCCTTCGACTTCGCAAGAGAGAGCCTAGCCTGTGCTTTAGCCTTCGCATCATTTGCCGCCCTGTCGCCCTGGGCCTTCGCCTGCTCCATTATGCGGCGTACCGTCGCCTCCGTGTCGCTTTCAATCTTTCCAATAATCTCGTCGAGTCCCATGCTAACCTGTTTCCTTACTATCAGAGTATCTGCAATAGCAGTATGAGACCAAGGACGAATCCGATTATCCACAGCGTCTCTGGTATTACGAAGAAGAACAGAACCTGTCCGAACTTCTCCGGCCTCTCTGCTATTATCCCCATTCCGGCAGCTCCTATCCCCTGCTGCGCCATTCCTGTTCCGATTAATCCGCCTGCTATCGCAATAGCAGCAGCGATTGCATACTGCGGGTCTGCCGTTACCATCCATTTCACCGTTTAAGTAGGATAAATCCAGTAAGTGTTTGTGTGCTAATATATAAAAACGTCACTGAACCGGCGGCATCATCCTTTTGCGACGCCCATAGGCACCATCCTCGCGACAATCTTTGATATTTTCGCGCTCTCTATAGTCGCGACGACGTCATCTACGTTCTTGTACGCCCATTCGGCCTCTTCGCTCACGAGCTTCCTGCTCCGCACTCTTACCTCTATATTCTTGCTCTTCATTGCGCTGAACGTTTTAGAGGAAGGTATCTCCCGCAGGGCCTGGTGCCTTGACATAACCCTCCCTGCCCCGTGGCACGACGACCCGAATGTCTCTGTCATGCTCTCCTCCCTCCCAGCCAGGACGTAGCTTGCTGTGCCCATGCTGCCTGGTATGAGCACAGGCTGGCCGTAATCCCTATATATGCGTGTTATCTCCTTCCGGCCAGGGCCGAAAGCCCTTGTCGCACCCTTCCTATGTACATAGAGTTTCATCCGTTTTCCGTCTACATCGTGCTCTTCGAGCTTCGCTATATTGTGCGAGAGGTCGTAAAGCAGTTCCATGCCCAGCTCATCGGCGCTTTTCTTGAATGTGTCGGCAAAGCTTTTCCTTATGAAATGCATCATTATCTGCCTGTTCACGAAAGCGAAATTCACAGCCGCGCGCATCGCCCCAAGATAATCGTCTGCCTCTTTTGAAGCCACATGCGCATAAGCCAGTTCCGGATCCGGCATCACGATGCCGTTCCTTTTCTGGTAATCCGCAAGCACCTTTAGGTAGTCGCTGCACACCTGGTGGCCATAGCCCCTTGATCCGCTATGCAGCATCACGACCACCTGGCCCTCGAAGAGGCCGAAAGCTTTTGCTATACCCTCATCCTTTATCTCTGCGACCTTCTGCACCTCGGCGAAGTGGTTTCCAGCGCCGAGCGTGCCTAACTGCTTTATTCCGCGTTGTTTTGCAAGCTCGCTCACCTTGCCAGTCATCGCACCTTCAATGCAGCCTCCCTCCTCTGTCCTTTCCGCATCGTCTGCAAAGCCGTATCCTTTTTCGAGTATGTATCCTACACCATTGGTAGCTATCCTGTCAAGGTCTTTTTGAGTGAAACCGAGCTTGCTTTCGCTGCCCACGCCGCTTGGCACATTCCTGAACATTGCATCCATGAGGCTGCCGAGTACTGGGCGGGTTTCCTTCTCTGTAAGGTTGGTTTTTATCACGCGTATGCCGCAATTTATGTCAAAACCCACAAAGCCCGGTGATATGATACCGGAGTTTGCATCAAACGCTGCGACGCCGCCTATCGGAGAGCCGTAGCCCTCGTGGCCATCCGGCATAACAAGCATGTTCTTCGTTATAGAGGGAAGCCTGGCGGCGTTTCTTGCCTGCATGAGCGTTCTATCCTTTTTCATGTTCTCTATCAATGCCTTGTTTGCATATACCCTGACTGGGACCGCCATGTCCCCTTCCTTTGGGATTTCCCATAAGTAGTCATGTATCTTTTCCATTCAAACCCACAGCTTTCAGAAGACGCTTGAAGTCGCTACTATTCACCCATTCTACCTTTAAATAATCTACTATCTCTTTCCTGCTCATGCCTATCTTATCAGCCTCCTTTACGGCCTCTTTATACGCCTCTATCTCAGTTGGACGATCAACATACCCATACCTTTCGTCAAACAGCGCCCTGCCGTCCATGTGCTGTTTTATGTGGACCAGTTCGTGTATCACGTCGAGATATACATACTTCTTTCTCCCTGTTTTTAGATAATGTAGGTTGACGACCAGAGCCCCTTTTTTGTCATCAATCCAAAGGTACCCTCCCCACCTGCTGGAGTAGAGCAGCACCCTAAGTCTTGATAGCACCTGATGGGTACGGGTCCCGAATATTCTCCTCACAGCCTCCACTCTGTCAAAACCCTTGAAAACCTTCGTGAAGGGATACGAAGGAAGCTCGAGGTCCTTGTTTATCCATATGTCCGATGGGCCGTAGCTCTTCTTAGTCTGCATTGCAGCAACCTGCGTTTTTTCCGGAAGATGAATCGTATGCATGCGCTATTATATGCTGCGGTCGGATTCTCAATGCCTGCATCGCAGGTATCAGGGCCTATGCTATGATATGCCATTTCTGGAGCGCCCTTGCCGGGATTTGAACCCGGATCACAGGCTCCGCAAGCCCGTGTTCTATCCAAGTTATACTACAAGGGCGACAATAAGCTTTAATAGCTATCAATTATTAGTTTCTTATTACTTGCTTAGTGGGCTCATGGTTCACACATACCTAACGATAATCGTACCTGCAATAGTCGCCTTCGCGATAGCGCTCGCAGCTACGCGGTTCCTCATGGGCTACATGTCAGAATCCGGGGTGACTACGCTTGACCACAACAAGAAGGGCAAGCCCACCCTTCCGTCTGGCGTCGGACTTGCCGCAGCGATAGGGTTCGTGATAGGTGCGCTCGTGTACGTGTTCGGCGCAAGCTTCTCGCTCTACATACCAGTTGCCTCTCTCGAATACCTGCTTGCCACGCTGCTTGCAGTCATGCTAATATCTGTTGTCGGGCTGCTCGATGACATAAACGTCAAGCGAAGGCTCACGGAGAGCACTGGCATGATGGACACCAGAAAGGGGCTGAAGCAGTGGTACAAGCCGCTTCTGACATTCATGGGTGCGATACCGCTGATGGCCATCAACGCAGGCGTCTCCACTGTTGAAATACCCTTCATAGGGTTCGTCAACTTTGGTGTATTCTATCCGTTGGTGATAATACCATTGGCTGTAATATTTGCAGCCAATGCATTCAACCTACTTGGCGGCTTCGACGGCATACTTACCGGCACCGGCACCATACTCGTATTCGGCATGGTCCTATACAGCCTGTTCTTCGGCACTTACACCGGCCTTCTGCTCTCTGCGCTGCTGCTCGCTGTTCTGATAGTCATGCTGGCGTTCAACCTTTACCCAGCGAGGATGGTGCCCGGCGATAGTTTCGCCTATTTCGCTGGGACTGGAATAGTTTCGGCTATGATACTAGGCAACATGGAGGCATTCGGTGTCATAATATCGATACCTTTCATAATAGAGTTCCTGCTGCATGCCTCCAGGAAATTCAATGTGACCGACCTGGGGAAGCTCAAGCGGGACGGCACCATGCAGCCGCCTTATGGAAGGAGAATCTACAGCTGGTGCCATCTCATAATGAACATCAAGAGATGCAAGGAGTGGGAGGTGTCGCTCTATATGTGGCTCATAGAAGCGGCGTTCGTTGCGCTTGCGCTTGGCCTCAAGGCGCTTGCTGTGCTGTGATTCTTTAGAGGGAAGCCCCTGTATCTCTCATATACGCTTAGCCTTCTCCTCGTTTTTCTGTGGTTTATGGCACTGCTCTTTGCCACGATGTGGCGTCTGCCTCCTGATTTCGCGACAAAGGCCAAGTCAGAATTCGTTATAGTATTTTGCCTGCCTGCGTAGTTGGCGTACACCCTTGCCTCGTTTACGAGCTCCACGAGCATATCCTCAAGTTCCTTCTCCAGGGTGATTACCGCATTTTCGCTCACCCGCTCGGCACCCTCCTCCTTCAGGAATTGCTCTATATCGTAAAGACTGAAGGCACGCCTTACCAATTCAACACCCAACAGCGGAAATGCATTTTCGCGGCAAGCTTTTTAAAGCAGCGCAAAATGTTTGATTAGCGGCAGTCTTATTGACTTTTGCATTAAAATTGGACTGATAGATTGATAAGATTGGGTTTCCACCTATCTGTAGCTGGAGGAGTGCAGAACTCCGCTTTGACCGCCGAGGAACACCGCTACGGGACATTCCAGATATTCGCCAGCAATCCGAGGGCGTGGGAGCATCGTACGATAGCGGAGGACGACGCTGGCCAGTTCAGAAGTATCGTAAAAAGATCCGGCTCCATCCCGTTCGCACACGTGCCTTACCTCTGCAACCCTTCATCATCAAGCGGGGAGATATTGAGGAAGAGCCTAGATATGCTTATCGGCAACATGCAAAGCTGCGCGCAGCTAGGAATAAACGGCATAGTGGTGCATATGGGGTCGCACCTAGGCAAAGGAGAGGAGCATGGCAGGAGGATGCTGATTAGAACAGTAAGTAGCGCGATCGACAAGGTGCCTGGCGTGAAAGTGCTGATGGAGAACTCCTCCGGATACAGGAATAGCGTCGGATCACGGTTCGAGGAGATAGGCAAAGTGACTGACGAGTTCGACATAGGGAGCGTAGGCGTCTGCCTCGACACCTGCCACGCATTCGCAGCAGGCTACGACCTGCGCACTAAAGAAAGCATAGAGAAGGTGTGCGACGAATTCGATGACCTGATAGGGTTCAAGAGGCTATCCCTTGTCCACCTTAACGATGCAAGGTACGGACTGGGCAGCGGCCTAGACCGGCACTGGCACATAGGCCAGGGCAACATAGGGAAGGCCGGATTCACCGAGTTTTTCAGGAACCGGCATTTCAACAGCGGATCATTCATAATGGAGACGCCGATAAACGAGCAAGGCAACGAGGCCACTAACATGCGTGCAGCCAGGCGGATAGTTGAAAGCCTAGATTTTGAGCTGTTTTGACAGGCGCACAACTTACCAGCCTGCCTAACAGCATACGTATTAATACATTTTGAGCGATAGGCTAGCGGTTACGATGGAAAGAACCCATTACGTCTCTGAGCTGAGCACCCAGATGGACGGCAAGGAGGTCGTTCTGGCAGGATGGGCCCATGAGATAAGGGAGACGGCAAAGATAACGTTCCTACTGCTGCGAGACAGCACAGGCATAGTCCAGGTTATTGGGAAGAAAGGGGAGGTCGCAGGCGATATAATCAAGGCGATGTCTGTGCCTAAAGAGAGCGTCCTGCTTGTCAAAGGGATTGTCAAAGTCAATAAGGAGGCCAAAAAGGGTTTTGAAATAATACCAAAAAAGGTGGAAAACCTCAATCCCCTCTCAATGCAGATACCATTTGAAGTCACAGGCAAGGTACCAGCTGACATAGATGTGCGGCTGAACTACCGGTACATAGACCTAAGGAGGGCGCACACATCTTCGATATTCAAGATAGAGTCTACAGTGCTCAATACCTTCAATTCCTTTTTTGCATCAAAGCGCTTCGTCCAGATAAGGACGCCTACGATAATATCAGAGGCGAGCGAAGGAGGGGCGGACCTCTTCAAGGTGGAATATTTCGAAAGGCCTGCATACCTTGCGCAGTCACCGCAACTGTACAAGCAGCTAGCCATAATAGGCGGACTTGACAAGGTATTCATGTCCGTACCTGTTTTCCGTGCCGAAAAGTCCAACACAGTATATCATCTTACTGAGATAACGCAGATGGACATAGAGATGGCGTTCGCAGATGCTGATGATGCAATAAAATACCTTACAGACTCATTCACCGCGATGCTAAAGGCTGTTAAGGAGAACAACTCCGCGGGGGTGGAAACGCTAGGGCTCAAGCTCGACATACCGAAGGTTACGACCGTCACGTACACCGATGCGATAAAGAAGCTCAAGTCCAAGGGCTATAAAATAGAATTCGGCCACGATTTTTCAAAGGAGCATGAGAAGGGAATCAGCGATGTGTTCGGCGATGCTGTCGTAGTGAAGGATTACCCCGCGTCTGTTCGCGCATTTTACTCAATGCCAAAGGAAGATAATCCGGAACTGACCGAAAGTTTCGACCTTATCTACAAAGGGTTCGAGATATCGAGCGGTGCGAAAAGGATACACCTGCCAGATCTGCTGCTGAAATCTCTTTCAAGGAAGGGAATCGATCCGAAGGGTTTTGAGTTCTATATAAACGCGTTCAGGTGCGGGGCGCCGCCGCACGCCGGATGGAGCATAGGCCTAGAGCGGTTTGTTATGTGCATCACAGGCTTAAACAACATAAGGGAAGCAGCGCTCTTCCCGCGTGACAGGAAAAGGATAACTCCATAGACCTACATGGCACTTATTACGGCTTAATCCGGTTTATCATCCTTGGGAACGGTATCGAATCCCTTATGTGATCAAGGTTGAGCATCCACTTTATCAAGCGCTCCATGCCCATGCCAAAGCCAGAATGTGGTACGGATCCGTATTTTCTCAGGTCTATCCACCAGGCGTACTTATCCATATCGAACTTCACACCCTTTGCTTTCTCTACCTCATCAAGCCTCTCCATCAGCTCGTCAAGCCTCCATATCCTTTCGCTGCCGCCTATTATCTCTCCATGGCCCTTAGGCGCCAGCATGTCTGCGCACAGGACCGTCCTGTCGTCTTTTGGATTTACCGGCATGTAGAACGGCTTTATCTCTCTGGGCCAGTTGTACACGAACATTGGCGCGCTCTCGTTCTCTGTCAGCAGCTTTTCCTCCTCAACCCCAAAATCATCGCCCCAATCCACCTTATCGCCCTTCTCGTTAAGCAGCCGCAACGCCTGCTCGTAGGTCAGCCTCTTGAATGGCGGTCTGATCTTTTTCAGCGACTCGGGGTCAACCTCAAAGTACTTCAATATCTCACTGTCTGTTTTCGCCAACCTGTTCGCAATTCCGCTGACAAGCATTTCCTGGAATTCCATGCTCTTTTTGTTATCGAAATATGCCATCTCAGGCTCAAGGTGCCAATACTCAGTAAGGTGTTTTGTCGTCCTGGATTTCTCAGCTCTGTATGATGGTGCGAGCGCGTAGACTTTCTCAAGCGCAGGCACCATCGCCTCGGCATAGAGCTGCGAAGATTCTGTCAGGTAAACCTTCTGGTCGAAGTACTGCACCTCAAACATGCTGGCTCCGGTTTCGCCACCTGCTGCTGTCAGCAGCGGCGGAGATATCTCATAGAACCCTCTCTTGTCCAAGAAATCCCTTGCATACCTGAAAATGTGTGCTCTCGCCTTCATTATGTTTATCATCCTCTGGCTCCTCAGCCAGAGGTGCCTCACGTCAAGCAGGAACTCAGGGCTCTGGTACTCAGTTATGGGGAACTGCTCCCCGCTGTGCACTACCGTTAGGCCTTCAACGCTAAGCTCCACACCACCGCTGGCGCGTTCGTCCTTGTGCGGCACGCCCTTTACAATGACGCTAGACTCTAGGTAAGCCGAATCTATCGCGCTCCATTCCTTCTCTCCAACCTTGCCCTTGTCTATCACACACTGTATCGTCCCTGTTACGTCCCTGACAACGGCGAACATCTTCCCGCCGCTGCTCCTCTTCCTGTGGATCCACCCCCTTATAATGATGCTCCTGCCTACGTTTGCAGCAGCCTTGCTTATCGGCACCGCTTTGGCGGAAAGCTTCATAGAACCGAGATACTCTGGAATGCAAAGCTTTTATTCGTTCCCTGTAGTCAGATCGCAGCTATCACAGCGGCTGCAACTATAAATCCTGATATGATTATTATGGGGCTGAGCACCCTCGCCCTGTCTATGACCGCCCTTGTAAGATCCAGCATAATGTCGCCCACCTCCGGCCCCCACACAGCAAACCTCTTCATTACGACCTTCTTGTGGTATAGCCTTGCAGGTCCGAGGTCCCTGACCGCGGCCACCATAGCCTTGTCTATGAGCGGTGTGAGCGCCTTGAACTTTGTGTACCTGCCCAGCACATTCTCTGCAGTGTACTCTATTGAGTTCACCGAGTGCGTGTCAGTCGTGTATACCTCCGCTTTTATCCCGTACTTCATCCTAACGTGCGCGATTATCTCGTTCCTGAGCGACGGAAGCATGTTGTTGGAGTTGAAGTAAAGCATAGCATACCTGAACCTGCCGAATTGGAATACTGCGACCTTCATGCAGCCCTTGCCGAGGTCCTTCGGCCCTCCAAGCTCAGAGTATATGTCGACGCTGCCTATTCCTATGGCGCTGGATCTAGAGCTGTGAAGCTCCTTCATCGAGGCTATCGCCCTTACGTAATCCTTCATAGCGGCCGAATCAAACCTGACGCCTTCCAACTCTTTCTTCGGCGCGCTTTCGTATCTGGAATTGTGCGCGTCTATGATTACGGATTCGCCGAACTTGTTGTTCAGCGTCTTCTTGAACAGTGTCGCTGCGTCATAAGCTATGTCCTCGGTTACGCGCGGGGCCCTCGTGAACGTCACCATCGACCAGTCGCCGAAAGACAGCTTTGTCACCGTCGAGTTGCCTGAATGCCCCTCAGAGTAGCTCATGCCCATTCCAAGCGGCGACGCTGACTTTACGCCGTCGTCCAATGCAGCCCTTACCACACCTATCTGCCTCGATGATATCGGGTTCCTATCGGCTGTCACCGCTGGATGCATTATGAACGCGTTCGTTTTGTACCTAGCCACGGCGTGCCTCTCAAGTATGTACGGGAAGTTGCTGGCGCCTAGGCTGCCGGCAGGGCCGTAGTGTATCTCTGGTATGAAGAAGAGGGCTTTCATCCGTTTGCCGCTCTTGACCAGCAAGGCGTTCGTCTCAACATCAGGCCTTATGCCCAGCTTCGTGCTGAACGGCGGGGCTACGTTTATGTTGAACAGCCAGTTCTGCAGCATGCTTGAGAATACCTCTATGCCCCCCATGCCAAGATTCTTCTTCACCGGCCTGTCGAACATGTAAAGGAGCAGGTAGCTGACTATCACGAATATGAAAATGCCTGCATAGAGCTTTAGCAGGAGTATGCTGAGCGGCCTGTCGAGCGCGAAGATGAACCTGCTAGCGACGACGAAGAGTATTATGTTTAGAGTAGGCTGCGCCACCGCAAACAGCACAGCCCTCTTCTTGAATCCAAGGACCACCTTGTTAATGAAGAACCACCAGCCGAATATGCTCGCATCGCCGACTATCACAGCTATGGTCGCTGCCGGTGGCCCGAACACTATATGGAGCACGCTGCCCAGCAAGAAGAAGACTGCGTACGACACCGCTCCGACTAGAGCTATGAAAAGCACATGCTTTACCCTCACGCGGGTATGGACGGCCTTTACAAGCACCACTGTAAGCACGGTGGGAAGCAGTATGGCTATGCTGCCTGCAAGCGTGCCGTTAAGCAATATGGTTGGCAGTATGCCCCTGATAAGCAGCCTGTAGTGCAGCAGTGCAACCGACGTCCAGCCGACCACCAGGCTCAGGAGCACGAGGGCCCCGAAGAGCGGAGCTGTGCCTGGCAGCCTTTTTGAGAATATGTCAGAATACCTAGATATGCTCTTTTCAACCATCAAAACACGGCTTGCTTACCCGCCGAACCTCCTTTGTCTTCTCTTGAATGCTTCTATGGCCCTCTTCAGGTCGCCCTTCCCGAAATCAGGCCAGTTCTTCCTTGCGAAGTAGAGCTCAGAATAATTTGACTGCCACGGCAGGAAGCCAGAGAGCCTCCTCTCGCCCGATGTCCTTATTATAAGGTCAACGTCCGGCACATCAGCAGTCATAAGGTTTGAGCGTATCGACTCGGCATCTGCCCTCGCGCCTCTTGCTGCCACGCTCTTTACAGCATATTCTATGTCGTCCCTGCCGCCATAGCTCACAAGCAGGTTTATAGAAAGGTCCTTGTACATCCTTGTCTTCCTCTCTACTCTCTTCAGCGCCTCCCTCAGCCTGGCCGGCAGCAGCGATAGGTTGCCTATTATCCTTACATGAGCTCGGTTCTCCTGCAGCAGCTTCAGTATGCCGCTGTCGTATGCCGCCCTCGTGTACAGCCTATAAAGGAGGCTAAGCTCGCCCCTGCTCCTCTCCTTCACATTCTCTGAGGATAGCGCCCAAACCGATACAGTTTTCACCCCCTGCTTCTGCGCCCATATGCAGACGTCTATTATCTTGTTTATGCCAGCGCTGTAGCCCTTTACCAGGTTCAGCCTGTTAGTCCTGGCCCACCTTCTGTTGCCGTCTGGTATTATGGCTATGTGCAGCGGTATGTTGCTGCCATCCTTGCTCTTTCTCGCCATTTTAATCACATCATCGGGCCTGCCTGTCAGCCTGCCCTTTACGCACATACGATTATAAAAATACAAGACATAAAGTTATAAAGGTAATCTTTCATGCCTGATTTCGATTCGGCCTACGTCGACAGCATTGATGACATAGTCGGGCACTCCGAGCAGATAACCTACCTAGAGAGATTCGCTTCAGACGTTGACAATGGGGCGCGGCGCAAGCCCCTCCTGATATACGGGCCTCCGGGCACCGGCAAGACGGCGACCTCCCATATGCTTGCCGCCGAGCACGGCTGGAATTTGGTTGAAATGAGTGCAAGCGACTACCGCGACGCCGAATCCATAGCGAGTATGCTGCACGTATCATCTAACACAAGGAGCCTGTTCGGCAAGATAAACATGCTGCTCCTCGATGAGGTCGACGAGCTATCCGGCAAGCACGACGAGGGTGCCGCAGGAGCGATAAACAAGCTGATAGGCGAGTCGAAGAGCCCGATAATACTGATAGCCAACGACATGTGGAACCGGAAGATAGCCTTCCTAAGGGGAAAGACCGACAATGTTGAGTTCAAGAGGTTGCGCAACGATGAGGTTGCGGCAGTGCTCAGGAATGCGGCCAAGAGGATAGGAGCTGACCTAAGCCCCAACGTAATAGATGGCATAGCCAGCAGGGCGGCCGGCGACGCCAGGAGCGCATTGAACGACCTGATTGTCATGGTAGGATCCGACGACGAGATGCTGGAATCCATAGGCATGCGCGATAGGAAGTCTGACATCTTCTCGGTGCTAGACAAGATATTCCAGTCGAATACGTTGGCCGTGCCACTAAAGGCGATGGCGTCCTCAGATGTGGACAACGAGATGCTGATGAAATGGATAGATGAGAACCTCCCGCACAGGTACCTGCAGAAGGAGGACCTGCGCGATGCATACAGAATGCTCGCTATGGCGAGCGGTTTCAACTCTAGGGCTTCAAGGAGCCAATACTATACGTACTGGCGCTACATGAACGTGATGATGTCAAGCGGGGTCGCGCTGTCGAAGAGCAGCTATCCTGACAGCAGAATGAGATACTCCTTTCCAAAGGTCATATCATCGCTCAGCGGTACGAAGGAATCAAGGGGATTGCAGACAGAATTGGCTAAGAAGCTGCAGAAGAAGGTGCACATGAGCATCAAGGAGATAAAATCAAGCGTACTCCCGCTGCTCTCCTCGGCAGCCAATCTGGCGGTGCAGCGCGACGGCAGCGAGTCGGTCTACGATTTTTTTGCAAGCAGGTTCGATATGACTGACAATGAGGTCAAAGGAATTCTTGCAATCAGAGGCTAGCGCCTATCTTCCTCAGCACGATGTTGACAACCTCCCCAGTATGGGACTTGTCCACGCGTATGCTTGCCGCCTCGTTGTGCCCGCCTCCAGAGACATCGTAGTCTGACGATTTGGCAATCTCGTCTATTATCCTGAGTATGCCCACAGCCTTCGATATGCCTTTCGATATGCGCAGTGTTATGTAGCCCCCATAGTGCATTAGCGTAATCGTGCGCTCCCCGTTTATAGACTCCAGTCTCTCCTGGAGCCTTGAGCTGTACCTGCCTGGCAGCGGGTAACCGGTATCGCTTTTCGGCAGCGTCTCGAACTCAAGCACGAATGCGGTTATCCCGTCCTTGCACCTGTATGGTTTTACACTTTTCACTCCGAGGTCAAGCATCTCGTTCATCGTGCTTGAAGCAGTGTAGAATATATCGTCAGACTTCTCCTTGCTTGACAGCACAGACTCTATATACGAAGGCGTCAACCTAGATATGCTGGAATCAGACCTCCCGGCTACGTTTGTCAGGTAGTCGAGTATCACCGCCCTCCTCACGGCGTCCCCGTCCGACCTGTCTGCGAAAGCGCTGAAATCGCTTATTAGCGACGCGCTCTTCATGTCATCTGTATCGACATCGCACAGCGTTTCCGCGAGAAATGATGTCAATAAGCCTGCTGTGAAGTTTGTGTCTGATCCGTAGTCCCATGGGTTTATGTACAGCACAGAGCCCTTCGGGAACGATGTGTAGGGCGGATGATGGTCAAGCATTATCACCGTGGCCTTGCCTGATGCATCCCTAAGCTGCTGTTCGCTGCCAGGCGCTGTGCCGAAGTCGCTGATTAGTACGACCGGCCTGGACGCACTCTCGTAGTTTTTCATTTCCAGCGTGTCTGCGTAGAAAGATTCCCTGTCGTACTCTACCCCCCTGTGCATCACCCACGATACGCCGCGCTGCCCAACAAAAAGCTTCTCGGATATGCACGAGAGCGCCCTGTAAAGTGAAACGGCGCCGCTCGACCCGTCGCCATCATGGTGGAATCTTACTATGATTGGCGCGCCGGATAGGTACGCACCAGCCAGCGAGAGCGCAGCTCCCTCAAGCGCTCCAGCCATCTTGTGCAGAGTGCCGCCGTAAGCCCTGTCTCTGTATCTCATTGCAACTCTATTTGCATTGAGCCCTATATCCAGCGCGCCTACAAGCCTGCCCAGCGCCTTTTCGAAGTCGTCGCTTGACGCCTTTCCGGCAACTTCAACAGAGGTTATCGCGCGGTCGCCTAGAGTCACATCTACGATATCATTGACCTCCATCAGCATCGCGCTCTTCGCCGAAATTGCTTTCGTCGAGACTATCGTGTATAAGTTGTCGCGCGGGTCCGGTGACCTTTTAACAGAAGTTACGATTCCTCTATAGTTCTGCATCAAAAAGCAACTACGTTGTCGTGTTTCCGTATATAAGGCAGTCAGACATTATGGTAGAGTTCTGTATATAGTCGCAGTACGAGCTGTCGTTGTACGTCCTAGCCATCGAAGTGTAGCATGCATACTGGTAGACTCCCGATGATATGAGGTCGCATACGGAGGCATTCCTCTGCTTTACCGCTATGTAGGTGTAGAGGGAATCAGCGCAGAGGCTTTGCACAGATGCAGGCGCAGCGGCGCATAGGGACGTCACGTTCTGCAGAGTTATCACGTTTGATGCACCTACTGTATAGTTGCTCCCTGTGGATAAACTTGCACTGCACTGCGCGCTGAGCTTCGAGCCAGCCATGCTGCACATGGAACTATTGCGGTTGAGCAACGCTACGTTGTAATAGCAGTACTGCATTGGCGTCGTAGCGTTCAAGTACGGCAGCGCTGCCGAGGCGTTGCTTTCTCCAAGGACGCTCACGCTTGTTCCTGCCATGTACGATACAAGAGTAGAGTTGAGGGTGGACGGCAGGTATGCGCAGTAGCTCGCATCTCTGGATTTCAGCACCTCCTCGTAATAGCTCTTCGCGCTGCACTGGCCCTTCAGGCTGGCATTAGATATATAGTTGCATTCTGATATGTTGCTGAAGTTGCCTGCCTCTGCAATAGTGTAAACGCAGCTTGAGAGGTACGGTTCGGATAACGACAAGCAGTACGATACCGTGTGCGATGATATCCCTGTAGATATTACGCATTGGCCATAGAACGATTCGTTGTAAGATAGGCTGCTGCAAAGGCCAGGGTTGCCGGAGGCGAGCGCTATCCCTGATACGCATTCTTCTGACTGCGAGCCATGCAGGTAGCTGCATACGGATACGTTCCCTGTCGCATTCGCCAGTCCGAGCAGGCAAGCTGACCTCTGCTGCGAGACTATTATCCTGTTGCACCTGCTTAGCGGAGTGCCAGTCGAAGCGGCAACTAGCACTACTCCGGCTATGATTACGAGCGCAACGGTTATCACAGCAAGGATTATAAGGCGTTCCCTCTGCGTAGTCTCTACCTTGACGCTCTGGGAGCCGGCAGCCTTGCTCTTATTGGAGGGCCACACACTAGCACCTAACTCTCACATTTCGCTTATCGAAAAAACCTTGAAGCCCTTGTTCGTTATCTCATACGGCGAGAACGAGAGACTGTGGTTTGAGCCGCGCATCTTAATTACTTCGAGGCTGAATGTTCGTTTGTTCTCCTCGATTCCCTGGTACATCACTATCGTACCGTCGAATATGAAGAACTCCGGGCTGAAAGCTAGCGCGCCCCTATCGGAGTGAGGCAGCTCCATCGTAAGGAAGCTGTTCACCCCGAGCTTCCTGAGGTTAAAAGAGAGCATGAGCATGTACTTCCTATAGAGCGCCTGGTTGTCAAACATCAGCTTTATCAGCGATAGCGAGTCTATCACAACGCATTTCGAATTGTTTGACCTTATTATGCTTTCAATGCTTGATATCACGTTCCCGAACGAGTACGACTCAGAGTCGCTACCTACCTCCATTTTCGGAGTAACCTCTTCGCCAGCTACGACCAGCGAGTTATTGGCCACAAGGTCATCTATGTCGGAAAGGCTAGGAAACGCACGCTTGAAGTTTTGAATCACTACGCTCTCCTGCTCTTCCAGTGCTATGAAGGTTCCAGAGCCCCCTTTTTTCGCGTTGTTGTACAGTATCTCAAGGGAGAGTAGTGTCTTTCCTGCACCAGGCCCTCCTGCTATGATGACCTGATTGCCTGCAGGCACGCCCCCATAGAGCAGGGTGTCAAGCCCATCGATTCCAGTTGCTATCCTATCGTTCCCAACGGGAGAAGCCACCGCCATACATGCACCATAGATAATTGACTGATTGATATTTAATATGTTTGCAACATATAGGGTTCTAAATACCTTTAGCGAGATACACCTGGGGGAATACTCATGAAGAAGAAGTTTATCTATATAGGGGTAATACTGCTAGTGGTCGCGTTCGCCATGCTTCTGCTCGCTGGCAGCCTGCTCAACTCCACAGTGAACAACCTCTTCACGCAGAAGAACGTCACAGTCGGCGCTTCTGCATTCACATACGCGCAGGTCCAGCTTACGCGCCAGCCAGCCATAATCGCGATGATCAGCGATGCGCCTGTGAATTTTTATGTTTTCAATAGCACAGGTTTCCTCAAATGGAGCAGCTCAATGTATTCAACGAACGCGCCTTCGGGGTACCGATCCGCGCTGCCGCTCGAAGGCGCTGGCCTGGTCTACGGGTACTTAGGCACGAAGTCCGCTACGATCCCCTATTCCGCATCCATAGACAACACGACGCCGTTCTACGAAACCAACAGTACATCGCTAGATAACGTGACAGGAACATATTACGCTGTAGTTGACAACACCAACGGAAGCGCGTCAAGCGCAAGCGGCGTGAAAGCCTCGGTGCTATACGAGTCAACGTCATCATCTCTTGCAGGCTCTCAGGCAGAGTCAGCTGTCGGAGTGCTTGCCGCAGGCGCGAGCTTCTTCGTATTGCTCATCGCAGGCATAGCCCTTGTAATATATGGAATCGTGAAGAAGCAGCCCATCGCTCCCGGAGAGCCAGCATCTGCGCGGCAAGCTGTGCAGAAAAGTAACATGACTGAAGAGCAGATAGACCAGCTTTATAAGAACATTAAAAAGAAATCGCAGAGAAAGGGCAGGAAGAGCATGCAGACAAAGGCGGAGTGACCATGGACGAGCTAAGGGAGAAAATAGCAGGGGAAATAGCCCTGTCGGAGAGCCCAGGCAGCGCGATGAAGAAATGGCGGGAGCTCTTCGGCATAACGCAAGTCGAGCTCGCAAAGCAGATCAAGATATCTACATCTACGATAAGCGACTACGAGAGCAACCGCAGGATGAGCCCAGGGGTTGGCGTGATAAAGAGGTTCGTAGACGCCCTCTTCTCGATAGACGAGGAGAAAGGAAGCACTGTCATCAATGGGCTTGAGAAGCTTTCCCCAAAGAGGACAGAGGAGAAGTTCTACACGATCCACGATTTCGCAGCGCCTATAAGCGGCATAGACTTCAACAGAGTCATAGACGGCAAGATAATAGCCAACCCGAGCTACCTGGATTCGGTGAGGCTTTTCGGATACACATCGGTTGACAGCCTCAAGGTAATACTAGATATGTCCCCGTCGGATTACCCGAAGCTGTTCGGCTCGACCCTCGAGAGGGCGTTCCTCTTCGACCACGTATCGACCGGAAGGTCTCCCATGGTGGTGATAAGGGTGGCGCCGATAAAGCCGAAGCTGGTGGTGCTACACGGAATAACGACCATAGACAAGCTGGCCATAAAGATAGCCCAGATAGAGAAGATACCTCTCCTTACGACGAAGCTGGGCATGGATGAGATCTATGAGAGATTAAACAAAATATAAGGTGTAAGCGCGTGAAGTTCATTTATAGTGGAATACGCATTAGGAACCTTAACAGATCGATCAAATTCTATACCAACCTTGGATTAAAGGTTGAAGGGAAAGGAACAATGGGGCACTGCGGCAAATTTGTATCTCTCATAGAACCCTAAAACAAAGCAAAGACTAGAACTCAACTGGTATCCACAAAACAATAAATTCTATACTCCATACAAAAACGGAGAAGAGCTAGATCATCTGGGTTTTATGGTCGAAGACGTTGAGACAGAAGTAAAAAGGTTAGTATCCAACGGTGCAAAAATTGCAGCAAAGCAATTCGATGATTGGAGGAGCACGTTGGCATACGTTGAGGACCCAGATGGGATATGGATAGAACTAATTGGTAAGAAAAAGAAGAAACAAAAATAAACCTTTTGATACCGACGTTTCCCGTTGCAAGAAGCTTAATAAGATATCGTTTCCAGAGCATACTCTATGAGTGCGCTACCAATTGTAGCTGGTCTCGTTGCAATGCTCTGCTGGGGTACTACTGATTATCTTGCTGCAAAGGCGTCTAGAAAGATAGGGCATCAGCGCACTACAGTGTATCTTCTACTTACAAGTAGCTTAGT
This sequence comes from Microcaldota archaeon, assembly GCA_021791535.1. Taxonomy (GTDB): domain Archaea; phylum Micrarchaeota; class Micrarchaeia; order Micrarchaeales; family Micrarchaeaceae; genus JAJZAB01. The sequence goes on along the minus strand of JAJYWI010000018.1, from coordinate 7,677 downwards.
CCTGCTTATCCCGGTAGCGTTCTTTTTGTCATACTCTAACGTAACAATAACGGACATACTTCTAGCAGTAATCACTGGAGGGGTATTTGCATTTTTTGCCAACTTCTTCACTTTTAGAGCATTTAGATACGGAGATGTGTCGGTTAATGCACCTATGGTTAATTCCTATCCCATAATACAAGTTATCGGAGCAATATTTTTTCTTGGCGTTGTCGTATCGAATCTCGAATTAGTTGCCATAACAGCGATAATAATCGGCATAATCCTTGTTTCAACAAAATTCAGCGCCTTCAAAACGAAGAAGAGAATTCTGGCTGCTGGCGTCATCAGTGCGATAGTTGCGATGGTTTTTACAGGTACTCCAGTTCTGTTTTCAAGCTTATACATTGCAGCACTTGGATTCGCGCTAACTAATCTAACTTGGCGTGGTATTGGTATGGTGTTCGGCTTCGCATACGGATACGCTACAAAACAGAGTCTTGCTGTGCCTGAGAAAAGGTATCTGCCATATGTAATAGGCGCCGGTGCGCTTGATGCAATTGCCGCTACCGCCTTTTTATACGCTTTCTTCTTGAAAACTGCAAATCTACCCGTGATATCTGCACTAGCTGGCTTTTCAGGAGGAGTCACTGTAATACTTGCCCTTGTATTCCTAAAAGAGAGACCAGAACTCAACCAATGGATCGGAATAATACTAGTGGTAGGTGGAGCTGTATTGCTATCTTACATCTTTTAACAGAAAGGAGGGTTAACTCATGGTGTTAACCAAGCTTATTTAGTACTACGGTCTGTAGCTCCGGCTTTTTAGCAGCAGAGAACAATTTTTCCCAAAGTTCTGCAAGCTTAGCCTCCAGCCGATCCAAACCAGATAGACCGGCTTCTTCCACTGCCGTATGTCCTTGGTTGTTTACGTCGAATAAGTCAGCTCCGTCTTCAAGCATAGGTTGCACAAGGCTTATCTTCCCGTCTTCCAATCTGCGGAATCCCTCTTGATCGGTCCTTATTCTTTCGGCGTCTACATCATACTTTGGCCATGGTTCCTTTATGAATGGCGGAGTGAGCACCCCCAAGCATGTAACTGGCGTATCAGCATTCCAGTCTGGCTGATTCACAAATACTCTTCGTTGGTCCCCATCAAGCTCTCTCCGTGCTAACGAATAGCAATCATAGTTGCCAAAACCAGAGAAGAAATGGCCTACATTATGCTTGTTCTCGTCCAGGGTACGTAGTAACACCTTGCCTCTCTCTGCTGGTGGTACATCAAGCAGCGCTTCGCGGAAGCCTATAGTATCGTTGCTTCCTGCATTCTGTATTAATCTTGTTGGAGCGGTCATATAAATCCTGAATTACTCTTACATGTTAATATATTACCGTCTTTTTTGATATTTATATCCTCCTTTTGCGCACAAATTGTTTGTACATTATTGTGATTTTGGTTAGGGATAAGGTTCTGATATCTAAAGGATCCTCTGCTGGCCTAGAAAAAGGCAAATTCAGTGAGCTAAGCGCTTAATAAATTCATTTATTTTTATTTTCCTCCTCGATCCTATCTAGCATAAACTGTGGCAACTTAAATGCAGCGTAATGTAAATCTATGTTATAGTATCTATTTCTAATTGGAAAGTCAAATGGCCGTAAATCCCTTTCTGGATCATACTTGTTAGAAGCAAATCCAAAGGAGAAAAGACCACCTGGGAATGTTGGAACTGTGCAGGTGTATATCTTAGATATTTGGAAAAATTCTGCGAGTGTTTTCCTTATTACAGCATAATCAATCTTGCCATACTTGTAGAACGGCATATATGCATCGGTTTCATACACCCCATCTTTCGAAAGATGGCTGCGGCACGATCTATAGTACTCCCTTATGAAGAGCGGGTCAGAAATAGTCAGCGGATCCGTGGGTGTTGTAAAAATGGCGTCATACACTTCTTTTGTCTGCCTAAGATACTCAAGCCCGTCTTGGACAATGAGCCTGACCCTTGGGTCCTTTAAGCATGCCATCTTTTCAGGGTATATCTTCTTGCATATCTCTACAAATTCACCATCTATGTCCACTACATCTATCTGCTCAATGTAAGGGTACTTGAGCAGCTCAGTCGCAGTAAAGCCCTCACCACCTCCGACTACCAAGACCTTTTTCTTCTTGGCTCCAGTAAGCATTATTGGATGAACTATCATTTCATTTATGATATAACCATCCCTATCGCTTTTCATCAGCAAGTTGTCCAAGAATAAAATTTTCCCCCAATAGTTCGTTTCAACAATATCGACCTTCTGATATTTGGTTTTTGTTTGGACGAGAACTTTTTTAACCTTAAAAATAAGGGCGACATCATCTGCATACTGTTCGCCAATGCAACCCCTGGGAATGATTGTCTTAAATAGCCCCTGTATATACTCTGCTCTTTTGATTTTCCGCATTACGGTCACCAGCTCTGGTACCTGCGTAACAGTTATCTTACCAGCGTTTTATAAAACTTTATTAACGACTTTCAAGGAATCAGTAGTTAGCCCCAAACATCTGCGCTTATCCTCTGCTGTGGAATCTGCAATGCAGCCAGCGCGTCCTTCACCGCCTTTACGAACGCAAGCGGTCCGCATATGTAGCACATCCTTTCATTGAAGTCCTGCGCGTACTTCTGTATCATTGGGGCGTCTATGTGCCCGGTCTGGCCGCTCCACCCGTCTCCCTCCACAGGCCTTGTGACCGTCACTGTCATCTTGAGCTTGAGCTGCTGCTGCAGCGCGTCCAATTCATCCTTCTTTATTATCTCGGTAGGGAACTTTATGCTGTACAGCATTATCACGTCCGTCGTTGCGTTGACTATCTTCATGTGCCTGAGCATCGACATGAACGGCGCTACTCCCGTTCCTCCAGCTATGAACAGCACCTTCGGGTCCTTGTTCGGGTCGAACTTGAACTGGCCTGATGGCCCCTTCAGCATGAATATATCGCCCATCTCCACATCGTTGAAGTGGGACCTTCCGATGTGTTCCCCATGAGTTGGATTCTTTATTATGAAGAACTCCATGTTCACCGCCGATGGGTCTGATGCTATGGAAAGGGCCCTCGCCACGTGCCTCTCCCCAGTTTGTTTGTCTATGCCGGAAAGCATCATGAACATGCCTGGGTCGAAAGCGTTAGGCTTCCCGTCCTCTGGCTTGAAACCGATTATTATCACTTCTGGCGTGGCGTCTACCTTCTCAGATACGAAGTACTTCCTGTCAACAACCGGGTATGTCGCCATTTGATTGCCTCACTGCTGTATCACGTTGTCCTCTAGCGCCTCGTGCAGCATCCTGGAGTAGCGCTCAGGCATCCTGTTCACATACAGCTTGGTTCCCCTTTTGCTTATATAAGACGGAAACTTTATATTGTTTTGTGAAATTATGCTGCGCAGCACTTCAATCGGTGTACTGTATCTCGGTTTCTCCATGGACAGTATCTTGTCTTGGTCGAGGAGCAGCACCCCGGACTTGCTGTGCGATTTCATGAACTCCATGGCTGCCCTGCCCATGAGTGCGCTCGGCCCGTGCACCGCCGATACCCTTTTCTCAGAGTTCGGCAACAGGAAAGCTATTATCGCATCGGTGCCAGATACGCCCTGCAATGACAGCATCTGCTCGAAGCCGTTGTGCTGAAGCTCATGTGACATCCTTTCCTTGAGCCTCTTGAGCTGCTGCCAGAGTATGTCCTCGGTCATCTCCGGCAGCACGAACGATACCACTATGGTGTCTACGCCGAGGCTGCTGTTCAGCCTCTTGAGCATTCTTGAGGCCCATTCGCCTTTGTAACCTTTCGTGTAGAAAGTGTTGACGCTCGGATTATCGATGAAACTGCGCGCCGCGAGCGCCGCCTTGGCCAGTGATCGTTGGGACACATTGGCGGCCACATTCCTGTTGCGGTCCGTAGGGTCTATCACCACAAAATCGCTGTTGAACCTTTCCGTCATCTCATTCTGCCTGCGCCCCCCGCTGCCCTTGTTTAGTACGTCTATAACTGTCGGGAGCCTAAGCGATGATAGGTCCTCTATCACCTTGACGAACGAGCCGTAATAATACACCAGAAGCTCGCAGAGGTACCCGGAGAAGCCCTCTATCTTTGCTTCAGCACCATATATGTTGCGCGCATCAAGGAACGCCTTCAGGAGCCTTACGTCGTTCCTCTGCTTCTGCGACAGCCTCGTGTTTACGAACTGGTTGTGGAGCTGGGTCCTGTCAACGGCGCTGCCCATCTCCTCAGCGTTGCTTATCCTGAACGCAGGCACTATGTCAGCAGTAGCGGCCGCGCCCTTCAGGAACATCCTCACATAAGGGTGCTCAGCGTATTTTATCTCGTAGCGCTCTCCGCCCTTCTTTATCATCTGCTTGGCTATCCTTACCCCCGCCTCCTCCATTTTCCTCTCTTCCATACCCTTAGGGAATAGCAGGAATATGTCTATGTCCGAAGTGCCCCTTATCTGCGTGCCCCTGGCTACAGAGCCTACAAGTAGTATGTCTACGCCCTTCGGCGCGACCTCCTTCAGCCTGCCCATAAGCTCGTTCGACTTCGCGTTGAGAAGCTTTATCTCGTTCGGCGTTGGCTTCACGTCAGCGAGGACCCTGTGCAGCACCCTCTCTGCCATGTCAAGTTTCCGCTTGCTGAATTCCTGCTTGTGCTGCTCCACCAAATCAATAGGAATAGGGCAATAACCCTTAAATAGATATTACTGCTTCTTCGCCTTCTTCTGCTGCTCGCTCTCATCAGCCTTCTTCCGAGACCCGCTCTCATCGGACCTCTTCCGCTGCTCTATGATCTCCTTCAGGCCTGAAATGCCCATCGGCAGCGGCATGCTGAAGCCCTTCGATTCAGTGGGAATGAACACCATCACGTTCTTCCCTGTAAGGCTTATCTCGTACATCATGTTCAAGCCGCGGAGCTGCATGGCGAACGGGTCCTTTTCGTACTTGTGCGCCGCTTCAAGCATCTTGTCGGCGGCGAGCGATTCGCTCTCGGCGAGGATGACCCTGGCCTGCTTCTCCCTGTCAGAGGTGGCAACCCTTGCCATCGCGTTCTGCAGTTCAGGAGGTATAGCTACGTCGCGTATCTCAACAGATATGGCCTCAACGCCCCAGCTTGTAACGCGCTCCTCTATAAGCGCCTGTATGTCCCTCCCGATCTTGTCCCTCCCGGAGAGCATCAGGGAGAGCTCGCTCTTGCCTATCACATCGCGCATCGCCGTCTGCGACGCAAGCAGCACGGAATCATAGTAAGACTGCACATTCAGAACAGCGTTCTCCGGGTTCCTCACCTGCCAGAACAGTATCGCATCTACGTCCACAGGCACGTTGTCCTTCGTCAGCGTCCTCTCCGCCTTGAACGCCGTGCTTATCACCCTGAGGTCAAGCCTTACCGGCGTCCTGTCTATCAGCGGCACTATCAGGTATGGACCTGGCCCTATCACACCGACATATCTCCCTAGGCGGAAGACCGCCATCCTGTTCCACTGGTTCAGCACCCTCAGGGAGAGCGCAAGCACGATGATGAGTATGAAGAAGAAGGCTATGGCTGCCGATATGACGCTGAGCGTAAGGTAGTACGCCAGCCCTGTCACTATGGCCACCACGAGGACGTCGACAGCAGCCGCTTTGCCAAAAGCGTAGGTCCTTGCAGTCCCCACAGATGGCTTCTCGCCAGCCATGATATGTAGATTGGTGCTGGAGTTTATTTAACCCTTTGCACATAATCTAAAGGAGGGCTCGTAGTATAGTAGTAAAACACGCCCTTCGCAAGGGCGAGTCGCGGGTGCGATTCCCGCCGAGTCCATTTTCATGCTTCGAGGAAGGCAGCGCATGATTGATTTTCAATATCAAATTAAAACTTTCGGAAATACCGCCGATAAAGTCGGTGGAGAGGATATGCTCGTGAAAAAGTTTATAAGGGCGAAGCCCTTATGCCACATAGGAAACAAACCCATATCGAAGATACAGAGCACAATAGTAAGAAGTCAAACAACCCTAAAAGAGAGCGAAGTTATGGGTATTCCAGATAACCATTACGTTATCCATTGTAACAAAACAGAGCAAAAGTCGAAAGATTTACTGAATAGCACTTTAGATTTTTATGACCTCTGAGATTTAACAAGTTTGAAACCGCAGAATTTTGGTACTCTGAGGTTATAATCGACCCACCCCTTGTTCTTATTTTTCGGATTCATGGGCTTTAAGTCAAAATAATATGATATAATAAAGCCGTTCGATACAAACTGCTTGGTAAAATTTTCCATTGGCCTATGAATTTCATAATCCACAAGATTCTTGTGAAATTCATTCCAGGCATATCTTATTTTGTACTCTCTAAAATAGTAATAAAATTTCCTGATATGCTTATGCCTACTGTCGATTGGCTTAGTTGAACTTACAAGGGGATTACGAATAACTAGTATTATTGTTCCCCCCTTCTTGAGCACTCTATTTATTTCACGTAGAGATCTTCCTATATCCCTTATATAATCCATTGCTAATACGCACACGCCAATATCAAAATATTCGGATGGAAGATTCATATCCTCTATGTCTTCTACCAAGAATCTTGCATTTTTAACTTTGGTTTTTGCTATCTCTGTCATATTCTTAGATATATCGATTCCAGTTACTTCTGCCCCCTTCTTTGCTAACAACGAAGAAATTATGCCCGTTCCACATCCTAAATCTATTACTCTTTTTCCATTTACATCCGGTAATACCCTTAAAAGATTAGGTATCAAGAGGTATTTATGAACAATAGATACGCTACTGCTCTTAAGTGCATCGTATTCTGCAGCAATGCTATCATAAAACATCGCAGTATTTTTTTTTGAAAGCATAATCGAAATCATCTCTTAAATTTGTAACATGCAAACGATGGCATTGAAAATTTATAAAGCTTCATCTAATCCGGGCGTTGCCCAACAGTTCTTGACAAATGAGCAGCATATACAATGTTTTGAGCACTCTGAATTCTAGACTAAAAACGTGTTGTAAACAACAGCCTTCAGCAGCAGCTCCTTCTCTTTCATTTCCTTATCCCTAGAGAAGGTGTACTCGCCAAAGGCGTTTTTGAATATGGAAAACGAAGGTTCTACCAAAGACCTCATATGATACCTAGACCTGTTTTTCCAGTTTGTTTGGTTTAATCTCCATATTTCTTTTGGAGCGGGAAAAGGTGGTCTGTCGAGAGGGTGTCCTCACGTCCGAAAGAGGTGTTCGGCATGGCAAAAAACAGGTTTGCAGGGATTGGAAGAGTATCCGTCCACATCTATTCCTGCCCTATCGCATACCTCCTCAAATACGGGTAAACTATGTGTGGGATGAAATGATCAAGAACTCCAGAAAGGTGATGAAATGATACTGATATAAAATTCAACTTCCTAAATCCCAAGGCATCGATAAATTTTTATATCCAAAAGATATAGACGTATCCTATAATGGGTTATGGTATGTACATTAAAAAAGAAGCCGATGTTGAGATGCGTGTGGTTAAAGGCACAAAAGATTACATGCCCGCAGAGCAGTCTGTCCGAGAGATGATAAGGAGCACTTTAGTAGATACTTTCAAATTGTACAATTTTGGCCCACTCGAAACACCAATATTGGAGTATTATGACATTTTGGCATCAAAATATGCTGGCGGCGCTGAAATACTTAAAGAAACAT
>JAJYWI010000020.1 GCA_021791535.1 Microcaldota archaeon | reverse complement strand
AAGGAGCATACAGGGCACTATAAAGACGAGGACCAGCAGGATAACTGCTACAGGCAGGTCTGCCGGAAAGCCAAAGATGCAGACAGTTAGGGGTAACATGGTAAGCACCGACGTCGAGCAGCTGAACACTATAATAACAGAGTACGGGGAGAAGGGCGCGGACGAGATATTCCCGAAGGCAGCGAAGCAGGGTAAGGCAGCAGAGCCTGCCAAAGATGCAGAGAAGCCTGAGGCGCAGGCCGCAGAGGCAAAGGGCTGATGCTATTGGATGACCTAAAGCAGAGCGTAATGAACATAGGCACCCTCGGCCACATAGACCACGGAAAGACATCGCTGACCAGGGCAATAACGCACGTGTGGACCGACAAGCACAGCGAAAGCCTGAAGAGGAACATGACGATAAAGCTCGGCTATGCAGATGCTATAATAAGGAAGTGCCGGACATGCGATGGCGCAGCCGCCTATACCACGGAAGAGAAGTGCAGGGCAGACGGGTCAACAACAGAGCCGCTGATGAGGATATCGATGCTAGACGCGCCAGGCCACGAAACCCTCATGGCTACAGCGATAGCAGGAGCAAGCGTTATAGATGCAATACTGTTTGTGATAGCAGCTACCGAGTCAGTGCCGATGCAGCAGACAAGGGAGCACCTGATGATAATCAACCTGCTCGGGATAAAGAACGTGATAATAGTGCAGAGCAAGGTTGACATAGTCGGAAAGGAAGCCGCCGTTAGCAACTACAGGCAGATCAAGGCATTCGTAAAGGGCAGCGCAATAGAGAATGCGCCTGTCATACCTGTGATGACCAACCAGGGCGTCAATATCGATGCCGTGCTGGAAGCCATAGCTAACATGCCGAAGCCTGAGCGCGACCTCGAATCAGATCCGGTAATGTACGTTGTCAGGTCTTTCGATGTTAACAGGCCTGGCAGCGATGTGGCCAAACTGTCCGGCGGCGTAATCGGCGGAGCGATAAAGCGCGGTGTGATAAAAGTGGGCGACAGGATAGAGGTCAGGCCTGGCGGGGACTTCGCTGAGCCTGGCTCAAAGAAAAGCTCCTATAGGAACCTTGTAACTGTCGTGACTGGGATAAGCAACGGGACCGACCAGATGGAGAGAGCGCAGCCTGGTGGGCTCATAGGCCTGTCAACCGAGGTTGACCCATCATTAACCAAGGCCGATAGCCTGGTTGGAAACCTAGTGGGCCATGTCGGCAAGCTTCCCGAATCTTCTACAAGCATAACGATAAGGTACTACAACATAGAGAGGAACGACGTGCCATCGCAGAAGGTCAAGGAGAACGAGCCGCTGCTGATGGGCATAGGCACGGCTACGGTCGTCGGCCACGCGAAGAGGGTCAAAAAGGACACGATCGAGCTTGAGCTCAGGAAGCCGGTGTGCGCCGAGAAGAACACCAAGATAGCGGTGCTGCGCAACATATCCCAGAGGTGGAGGCTTACGGGCTACGGGATTATCTCGTGACGCTCCTGCCCGTGCTCTGCTGGAACCACCTAATCCTCTTTCCGTACAGCCTTTCAGCTGTTTTCCCTATCCTATCAAGCACAAGCTTCCTATCGTGCGCCTTTGAAAGGTCATATCCCTCGTTCTCTACGCTGAAGCCAGCAGCTAGAGGGTGACCTCCCCCGTTGAGGCTCTCGGCCAGTTTCAGTATGTCGATGCCCCAGGTCCCCTTGTTGCGCCGGCTCCTAATGCTCCCGTGCATGCTTTCAGCTGATATGTAAATGCTTATGTCGCACTTCAGCCTCTCTATTATCGCCATGCAGGCCTCCTGCGCAGAGAGCATAGTGCCGAAGCCCACCCCTATCTTTACGCGTTTTGACTTTATTATCCCGCATTCCTTCAACATGCTCTCCATCGCCGGCCTGGTCATCCTCATGTACTCCTCGTAAGCGTCAAGAATGATCCTGGAGTCTATATGCTGCGAAAGCTCATGCACGTAGCCGCGCAGCCTCTCCTCCCAGTCAGCATAGCTGCGTATCTGCTTTATGCCTAGCGCAGCCGCATTCACTGCCTCGTTGTCCTTCCTCGACTTCGACTTGAGCCAGAAATCGGACAGGTGGGTTATCCTTGCCAGTTCATCCCCGTATCTGTCCCTATCGCAGAGCAGGTGGTATACAAGCTCCGCCCCGCAGAAGTAGGTGTTCTCGCCTACTACCATCAGGTCGCAGTATTTCGAGGCTTTTCTGATCATGCTATCTGGCCACGGGTGATGGTCCAGCCATATTATGCTGTTGCCCCTTCTCCTGAACCGCGCAAGCGCCCTATCAATCATGGAAGAATTCTCTCGAGTCATGCTGAAGTCTGTTATGACCAGCACGTTGCCCCCGCCTCTAATGCCGGAGAGCTTTTCAGTAGCGCGGCCTACGTCCTGTGCGCCGTAATTTATGAATATGATGTTGCTTGTAGGCATGCCATGGCAACGCGCCAGGAAAGCTGCACTGGCCATACCATCGAGGTCAGCCGCATGCGTTATGTTGTATAGCAAAAAATCACTCCTGACTCCATATCAGTTCTTTCCATGCAATTTCTGGGCTATCACCAGGATAAGACCGGCACATCGCCGCTGTGCTCCAGCGTAGCTCGTCTGCGGTGCGCCGTCTCCGTCTGCGCCCTAGCATATCGGTAAAAACCTATTAATAGATATGCCGAGCAATAACATCATGGCTGGCTCGGTGGCCGATGTTGTCGACAGGCACATCGTTGCGATAAGCCCAGAAGCGACGCTCAAGACCGCGAAGCAGCTAGCGCGCAACTCCGGAGTGAGCGTACTGCCAGTTATATCAGAGGGCAGGCTTGTTGGCGTTCTTGACGTATCATCCCTGCACGGAGATTCGGGAAGAGTCAGCGGCGCCATGATGGATCCTATATTCGTAGAGGAGGGCAGCAGCAGGGAGGACGCGCGCAGGACGCTGCTAAAGCATGGCCTCGCAAGGCTGCCTGTCGTGGATTCTAGGGAGGGTATGAGGTGTTTGGGCACAGTAAGCAGCTCTGACCTGATCTGACTACTTCTTAATCGCTATCTGGATCGAGCTTATCTTTGATTTAGTCCCGTCCTCGTTGGCGATCTCCTCTGATTTTATCGCTATGCCCCCTGCGCTTGGGTCCTGGATGTCCGGAAGGAACCTGTGCCTCACTATCTCTACTACGTCAACAGCCTTGGAGATCGAATTCCCGCGCGCCTTAACGGTTACTGACGGCACACCGCTGTTCATCTGCGTGACTACGGCAAGTACATAGTTCATCGTCGGCTTCCTGCCGATGTATACCATGCTGCTTTTTGGCGGTGCTGCGTTGTCATCCTTGCGCTTGCTTGACACAGCTGCGATTTGTATATAGCTTACCTTTGACTTCGTGCCGTCCTCGTTGGCGAGCTCCTCAGATCCTATAGCTATGCCTTCCCCGCTTGGATCCTTCAAGTCTGTAAGGAACCTCTTCCTTACGATGTCGGCCACGTCAACAGCCTTGGATATCAGATTCCCGCGCGCTTTTATCATCACAGTGCCGATACCGCTGTTTATCTGCGTGACTACCGCAAGTACATAGTTCATCGTCGGCTTCTTCCCTACGTATATTACGTTGTCTGGTGCCCCCTGATGTTCCGCGCCAACTATAGTTTCTGCCATGTTACCTGCCCCTGCGATTTTTCTGAATTTGAATGAACCAGCTAATATCAGTTGGATAAGCTTTAAATCATTTTGGCTTGCGCTAGATCGTTGCCGCAATCAGGCGCTGGCTCCTCCTGTCGAGCTCCCTAAGGTTCATCTCGTATATGTTGTCCTTCACGTCAGTCAACACTATCTTGCCCGGGTAGAGCATCACGTTCCTCCTGCCCTTGGTGTTTATGGTCAGCTCGCCGCCGCCCACTACGACGTTCCAGTCTAGCTCATCTCCCCTTATATCTATCTTCATGACTTTGCTTATCGTAGGCTTGAACGTGCTAAGCAGCACTGATGCCTCTAGCGTGTTCCTCGACTCGTTGTCCAGCTTGCTGTAGTCCTCTAGTATTAGCCTTGCCTTACCTTCGGAATCGTAGAGCATGATGAAGTTGGAGTTGGTTATCGGGAATGGCAGCTTCGGGGTCAGTCCGCTGAGCCTTATGCCGTTCGTGATGGCATCCACCTTGCTCCTCCTCGCGCCTTCGGATATCCTGACCGATGCGTAATCCCTCACTGCGTCCTTCACGTATGATTCTATCGAGGGGTTGTGCTTTGCAGGGTTCGCTATCTTCGGGTTCCAGTGCTCCATTTGCTTGCTGAACATCCTGTGGAACTCCTTTCTGGAATGGTATAGCGCCTTCGGCTCCCCCGACTCCACTATCTTGCCCTTCTTCATCATGATCACCTTGTTCGCGTGCATGACCTCGTTTATGTTGTGCGTGACGAATATCGTGGTCTTGCCCTTGGTGAGGTTGAGCACAGCCGAGTATATCTCCTGCTCGCTCTCAACGTCAAGGTTCGAGGTTGCTTCGTCGAGTATCACTATGTCGGGCTTCTTGATTATCGCTCTCGCCACAGACAATCTCTGCCTCTGGCCTCCAGACAGCGACCATCCCCTTTCACCAAGATCGGTGTCGTAGGCCATGGGCAACTGCATGACTTCATCGTGTATCCTTGCGGCGCGTGCCGATGCTATTATCTCCTTGTCGGTTATCCTCCTGTTGGCCCCGTAGCCTATGTTGTAGGCCACGCTGTTGTCGAAAAGCGCAACATCCTGCGGCACGTACGCTATCCTGTCACGCAGGTAAGTGAGCTCTATGTTCCTGAGCGGAGTGTTCCCTACCCTTATCGAGCCCCTGTTCGCCTCGTAGAACCTCATCATCAGCTTCGCTATCGTCGACTTCCCGGATCCGCTCCTGCCCACTACTGCTATATTGTGCCCGGCCTTCAGCTTCATGTTGAAGTTCTCGATGACAGGCACATAGGGATCGTAGCCGAACCATACGCCCCTGAACTCTATGTCCTGGTTCATGTTCGGCTTCCTTGGAGACTTCACGTTCCTTATGTCCGGTTCCCGGTCTATTATCTCGCGTATTCGGTCGCCGGATGTCAGCGCCTGCTGCACATAGGGCAGGATGCTGCTCAGCTGGTTTATGGGCGAATAGAACATGACCATATACGCAACGAAGGCGGTAATCACTCCTACCTCTATTATGCCGCCGATCACCTGGTTGCCGCCGACCCACCATATTATGACTGTTGACAACGACGTCAGGAAGCCTATGGCCGGCCAGTACGAAAGGTTCAGCTTGATTATGTCATTGTTGGATTTGTACAGCTTGTCGAGCTGCCCCTCCAGCCTGGTTCCCTCGAACCTCTCCTTGGCAAACGATTTTACTACTGTGTAGCTGTACACCGTGTCATACAGCGTGTTTATCATGTCGGCGCTGCGCCTCCAGTTCTTGTGGTAGGCGTTGTGCGACCTCTCCCTATACTTTATCAGCGCGTACACCACGAACGGCGTAGGAATGAGCACGTATATTGCGAGGTTCCAGTCCATGCTGAACAGGATTACGCCTATGCCTATCAGCGTAAGCATGTTCACCAGTATGGTTGGGAAGCCGAACGCCATCAGCCACTGCATGTTGCCTGCGTCTGTAGTCAGGCGCGTGATTATCCTGCCGCTCGTTATCCTGTCTATCATGCCGGACGAGAACTCCATTGCGCGGTCATACACCTTGGAGCGCAGGCTGTTGACTATCCGCTGGCCTAGGTTGCTCAGCACGTAGTTCTGGACCAGCGACAATATTGTGTTGGCCAGGTAGGCGAACACCAGTATTACGGTAAGCTTGAGGAAAAGCCCCTCCGGAGCGTTGCTCACCAGCAGCACGTTGTCTATCAGTATCTTGAGCATGTACGCAGGAACAAGACTCAGTCCCGCGGCTACGACCGCAAGCACCATGCCTATTATGAGCGCTTTCCTGTAAGGATGGAGGAACCCGGCTATCCACCTTATGGTGCCCATCCGGCCTGCTTTCTTTGCCTGCTCCTCCTGACTTGGTACGAAGTCCAGCCTTTTCTTCGCCTTGTATGCATTGAGCGCGAGTGCAAGCCTCTTGAAGTTCGGCATCAGGTTCTTCGTTGCATAAGCGAGCTCGGTTTCCTTGCCGTTCTTTGTTATCACTACGAGCTTGCCGATGCCCAGCCCCTCCTCGGTGTATGCGCTGCTGATGTCGTTTAGCGCTATTGTCAGCCTTCCATGTCGCGTGGCTACGCTAATGCTGCCCTCGCCGATCTCGATCTGCTCCTTCCTGAACTCGAGGTCGTGGTCCAAATCGGTCCACAGGGTGATTGTGGGATTTTTGTGCTGCATAGCTCACCACGCATTCTAACACAAAAATGCTTTGCTGCCAAGATATATAAAGATTCTATGCAAGGCGGCTAACCCTTTTTCTTGCCCAGCACTGCTATCCTCTTCATCTCCCTGTCCACGTCCAGCTCCACTCCGAGCTCCTTCAGCGTGTGCAGCGGATACGCAATGGATATGTCGCGCAGCAGCATGGTCTCGGCTTCCACCTTCGACCTCCTCGCCAGCGGCATCTCAGAGTCTATCGACCGGTATATCTCCGCTAGTATCCTTTCTGCTAGATCTATGATATGCTCGCTTGTCAGCGCCATCTCCCCGACAACCTTCCCTATCTCCTCCTCGGCCCAATTGCCTCCATCATCTTTTTTAGTGAATAGCTTGCCCAACGATCTCATGAATTCCGGGGAAACGGGGTAAAACACCTTGTAGAAGATGAAGCCGAACGGCCTAGAATACGAATCCCTCAGTATTATCTCTGTCGCTATCAGCCTGTCAGGCCATTCGTCGAGCTCGGCGATCGTGTTGAACACCCGTTCAATGCCCCTGCTCGGTTTATCTATCTTGTGGCCCAGCCCCTCAACCATGTTCTTAAGCGCCCTCGCATGCTTCGTTCTCAGCGCGGCAAGCTCCTTGTAATGCTTCGTGAAGTTAGCATGGTCATAATCGGTGTACTCAGCAGCCCACCGCTCAGAGATTCTCGCTTCCGTGTCGACGCCGTAGTAGAACTGGTTGAGTATGTGCGATACTGTATCTATATCGAATGTGACCCCGTTGGGCAGCCTTACCTGCCTGCCTGTGAGGACCCCCTTCTTCCTGCGCACGTTTATGAAGCTGATTGCCCGCTTTATAGTGAAAAGGTCGCTCCGCTTGGCGTACTTGTATATGTACGGGGCTACCCAGTCTGGCACCCCGTACCTCTTCATCGCCACGCTGATGAGGCCCTCGTATGGAGTCTTCATTGCATCAACGTTACTTCTTCGCCCTGGAATTTATAGCTTTCTTTCTTGCCTTCGCTATTGCAACCCTCATGGCTATGAGCGCTACTATCACCACAGCCGCTATTATGAAGTAGTCATCGTTCGCAGCTGTGAAGAGCCCGACCTTGCCCTCTACTGCAACATAGTAGTTTGCCGAACCCGAGAACTGCTGGTTGGTTGCCCCGTTTGGCTGGTTCCATTGCGCATAGAGCGTGACAGGGTACTCCCCGGTGTTGCCGTTGGAGTTGCCCTGCACGTAGAAGGTCAGGTTAGCCGACTGCCCGGGCCCTATCGATGCAAGGAAAACGTCCGGATTGACAGGAGTGACCGGGTATATAGTCTGAAGGCTGAACTCCACATCGGTAGCCTCCTCGTTCCCTGTGTTTTGGACAGTGAAGGTGACTGGCGCGTATGTTGCGCCGGCTTGGACCTTTCCGCTCACGTTGGTAACAATGAACTTGGCAGTGTTCTGCAGCACATTTAGAGGCACCTGCACTATATTGCTGACATATGCTCCCTCATTCGTCGTGTAGCTGACCCTAGCATCGACGTAGTTCAGGCCCCCAGTGACGTTCTGATCGGTGAATATGGTTGCTGTAGAGCTGGCGGAGCTTCCAGAGCCGAGTATCCCGAACGAGAAGACATCGGCGCCGTCAGGCTTGAAGTAAGTGGAGTTGAGAAGCTGGACGGTCACGTTCCTTGCCAGGTCGGTGCCAGAATTGACCGCAGTGAGCGCAGCCGTGAAATCCTCCCCGGGGACTATCTTGCCTGTCGGATACACGTTCAACGACACCTGCGGCTTCCCGTACACGTATATGTAGATAGGCATCACCGACTGGGCTGATATGCCGGTGCTTACCCCCTCTGTCGTCTGGTAGTTCGCGATCACATCTATCTCATAGTCGCCGGCTGGCAGCGTCGATGGTATGTGCAACTCATACGTGAACCTGTTCGCTACGACACCGCCGTACTGCCCCGTGCCTATTCCGCTGATGTATGTGCTGTACGCCGGAGAAACGTTTATTATCGGGTTCTGCGCGCTGACCCACAGGCTTATGTCCGAGAGCGACTGGCTGTATGAATTGAAGAGGTTGAACGATATTGTTATGTTGTCACCCGCGGCTACAGGCGTTGGGCTCACTGTAAGGCCTTGTATGGACAGCGACCCTGTAGCCACGTTTGTTGATTGCGCAGCAGCGACCCCAAACAGCATTGAGATCACAGCAAACGCCGACAGTACACCAAAAACCGCTTTTTTGTTCATGTTTTCACCTTTTTATCATCAATCTATCGTGCTCTTGAATAGCAATATGCTTATAATCGTTGTTATGATCCCCAGCGCTGCGAGCACGGTCACATCGACAACCATGCTGCTAAACGGGTAGAATCCCTGGAGCACCACGTACCTGAAGCCTTTGATGGCATATGTCATCGGGTCGCCGACGCTGAGCGCCCGGAGTATGGGCGGGAAGCTCGATACCGGGACTATGCCGCCTGCAATGAACCACAGCGGAAGGCCAAGCGTCTGGCCGAATATCTGGAAAGCTGTCATGTTCTTCATCCTGCTCGCCACGCTTATGGATATGCCGGTCATCGTTATGCCAAGCAGCGTGCCTAGTATCAATATCCATACAATGCCTGTCAAGCCCATCAGTATCGTGTTCCCTAGAAGGAGGCCAATCACTATGACGATGAATATGGAGAGGATCGACTGCACCGCGCTGAATAGGATCTTGCCCAGCACGATTGCCGATTTGTTTATCGGCGTTATCAGGAATGACTTTATCTGCCCTCCCTGCTTGTCAGTTAGCACGCCTATGCCAGCGCTAAAGAGGGTGCTGAATACTATTATCATGCCTATAACACCGGAGAAGAGGAAATCCCCATAGTTGCCGTTCGCGCCGGTTATCGGAGTTACCGCCGAAGCGGCACTGCCTGATGCCGGCAGGTATTCCTGGCTCTGGAAATTTATTGCAGGGCCGAATATCGCGGCATCCTTCTGTATAGCTGGCAGTATCTCCTGCGTAGTGCTAAATTCCAGGTTGTTGTAGTAGACCTGGACGGTCGGGCTGCCTGCCTGCAACGGGAAGCCAGGCAGTATTACTATGACAAAGTCGACCTTGCCCGATGAGAGCATGCTCAGCGCAGCGCCCTGCGTGGTGACCGCCTGGACCTGCATAAGGTTTTGCGAGCTTAGCGTGCTTATGAATTGCGACGCCTGGTTGTTGTTCGCGTAGTTCACCACCACGACAGGCACGTTCGTGATAGCGGAGCCAAGGAACCCGAAGAAAAGCAGTATGACGAGCGGGAATATAGCTGTCCTGATTATGTTAGACCTGAGGTTAGCCTTGAATATAGCGAACTCCCTAGTGAATATTGTTATGGAATCCTCTATAAGGCTCATCGTCTCCACCTCAAATTAGCCCTGCTGCCACGCATCTCACCCGCAGCATCGCGCATTCCAGTGCCCGTTAGCTTTATGAAAACGTCATCGAGCGTCGGCAGGTGCGCACCTATGGACAGCACGGGTATCCTCATCCTTTCTAGCGTCGCGGATATCTTCGTGAACTCTCCCTCGCCGTCCTTGTCCAGCGGCGCGGTTATCCTGTCGCCATGGTACGTCGCAGCCAGCTTGAACCTGGACTTGAGCAGCGATACCACCTTCTGGACATCCTGCAGGTTCACTATTATCTCGAGCACCTTCCCGCTGCCGGCTATCCTCTTTATCTCGGATGGTGTGCCAAGCGCTATCACCTTGCCGTGGTCTATTATGCCAAGGCGGTCGCAGAGCTCGTCCGCCTCCTCCAGATACTGTGTTGTGAGGAGTATCGTGGTGCCGCTCCTGTTGAGCTCCTTTATCCTTTCCCACATGGTGCTCCTGTTCTGCACGTCGAGTCCGGTTGTAGGCTCGTCGAGGAGAAGGATCTTCGGCTCCTGCAGCATGGCTCGCACCAGGCCGAGGCGCCGTTGCATACCACCAGAGAAAGTACCAGCCTTCACATCAGCAAAGTTGACCAGGTCTGCCTCTCTCAATGCCTCGCCTATCCTCTTGTTTGCAATAGCCCTCGGTATGTGGTAAAGATGCGAGAAAAGGCTCAGGTTCTGCCTCGCGGTCAGGTCTGCCTCGACAACAGTCTCCTGGGTCATCAGCCCCATGAGCTGCTTGACCCTCTCATGGTTCCTTGAGAGGTCCATACCGCTGATTGTTATCTTCCCCGAAGTGGGCGTCAGCAGCGTCAGGAGCATGTTTATTATAGTGGTCTTCCCCGCGCCGTTCGGCCCCAATAGCCCGAATATCTCACCATCCTTGACTGTGAGGCTTACGTCGTTGACGGCAGTGAAGTCCTCGAACCTCTTGACCAGGTGCTCTATCTTGATTATGTCATTCATGCACTCACCTGAAGAGCCTGCTGGCCTCTTTAAGCGTCCTTACCATCAGCTTGCCTATAGACTTGAGCGCGGCGTCCCCTCTAGCTGTCAGTGCATAATAGTTCTTCACCTTGCCTCCTTCCACCTTCGGCTGCATCTTTATGTAGCCGGCCTTTATGAGGACGCCGAGCGCGTTGTACGTGTCGTTCTTTATTGTCGGCCCGAAAAACTCAGCGAACCCAGAACCCTCGAACTCCTTTATCATGGCGTACGAGTAGGTTTTGCCGTGCTTCAGCCTGCCGAGTATCCTGGCCTTGAGTATCACGCGCTTGAGCTCCATCGGCATTAGCTGCGATGCAAAATGCGATGAGTTATCCTTCAGACCCACACCTGGTTTAAACCTAATATAGTTTAGATTTAAACTAAAAGGCTGCGCAGATATAAAAATCTTTCCTGCTAGGCTAATTTACCCGTGCTCTGCTGTGTAGAGCATAAGGTCCGGATACCTCCTGGTTATCTGGCTTGCGCGCAACCCGTAAACCTCCTTTATGCTGCGCTCGTGCGCCAGGTCCACAAGCCTCTGCGTTATTATCCCGTCGAACACCACCGCCCCGACATTCTTCATGTCCTGCACCGACTGGATGAGCTCCCTGATGGGCACCTCGCTAAGGACCACGCCCTCGTTTGAGTACACCCTGCCCCTCAGCGTGTTCTTGAGCTCGTTGAGCGCCTTCACAAGCGTCTGGTTCGGAGCACCAGCTTGAGTACGCTGCGCCTCCATTCCCTCTATCTGGGCTATGCTCTCTATCCCTTCAGGCTCGCCTTCCCCGCTGATATCCTTGATGCCAAGCGACGACGGGGCACCTGTTGCCTCTCCCTCAACAGCCCTGCGCTGATGCGCCTGTGCCCTCTGCAAGTTCGCTGTTATCTCTGTGGGGCTGAGCACCTCTCTGGCAGTGGTCTCCTGAGCCGGAGGCCTGTGCTCCCTCCTATCCCTGAATCTGTCCTCGCGTCTCGCCTGCTGCTCCTGCCTCTGCTTTGCAGCAGCATTTACCTGCTCTATAGGCACCCTTGACCTGAGTGCTTTTATTATCTCTTTCCTTGTCAGCTCCTCGACCTCCTTGCCATCAGGCGCCCTTGCAACGAAGTCCACGTCAGCTACGCTGGTTATGTTCCTGACTATCATCTCTCCCCCTCGGTCGCCGTCCACGAAGAGGGTCGTCTCCTTTGCTGTGCAGAGGTCAATTATTGTCTTCGGTATCGTCCCTGCGGCGCCTCCTACAGCGACGCAGTTTGCTATGTCATTCTTGAGCAGGTTTATGACATCTGCCCTGCCCTCGACCAGCACCAAATCATCGCTCTTCTCTATCTCAGGGCCTGCCGGCAGGTTATCAGATCCGTATGTGCCGACCGTGCTTGTCTTCACATCAGCTTCGACCAAGTCACTTATCTCCCTGCTATCAGGTATCTCTGTCACTAGCAGGTTCTTTACCAGCTCCTTGGCCCTCGCTATTATCTTCCTTCGCTTCTCGTTCCTTGTGTCCTCTATCTTGAGCACCTGGAACCTTGTCTCGAACGGGCCGACGCGGTCAACCGATTCGATCGCCGCCGATAATATGCATGTCTCCACCCTGCCCATCGAAGATGGCAGAAACAGCTTGCCGAACGTCCTGTTGCCTGACGTGGAGCTTTCTATCTCTATCCTGCCTATTTTGCCGTTCTTCTGCAGTTCCCTAAGGTCGAGGTCTCCGCCGAGCAGCCCCTCAGTCTGGCCGAATACCGCACCTATTATGTCGGGTTTCTCTACGCTGCCTGATATCTCAAATCTAGCCTCTACCATGTATTTTACGATGTCTATGTACGATTTTGCCATTTCAGCACCTTTTGCGCTGAAAGTCTGAGGATCTGCGGCTAAGCTATACGCTGTCTACACAGCGCCTATGCTATCTTCCTGGCGAACTTTTCCGTCGTAGAAGTAAGTATAATGCATCATCAAATCTGCCGTTTTTCTCTCTTCTCTTTCAGCTCTATACTAATCATTCCAACAAATATAAATAGCTTGCCTGCAGGCTTGGCTTATAACGTTGAGCTGGCATAGGGGCACAAGGCGACAGCATGCACGCTAGCGACCAGCGGGCGCATGAAAAGGACATGGCAAAACTTGCAGAACTATACAGCACGATAATTTCTTGTTAGATTACACGCGCATATGGCAGATAGATCTCTTTAGCAGGCAAGATTAATTCTTGCTCTTTGCGTCGGCTTTCTTCACCGCCTCCTCTAATATATCCATGCCGGATTCCACACTCTTCTGCGACACAGTGAGTGGTGGTATTATCCTTACGACCGATTTGCCTGCAGGGAGAATGATAAGCCCGTTGTAGAAGCACTCTTTCAGGACGTCCTCAAGACCCTCCACAGCTGGCTCCTTCGTTTTCCTGTCCTTGACTAGCTCCATGCCTATGAAGAGGCCGATGCCCCTGCAATCCCCGACTATCTCATACTTATCTTTCATCTCACCCAAGCGCTTCATTATGTATGCTCCCCTCTCCTTTATGTTCCTCTGCAGCGACCTCATGTTCCTTTTCACGTAATCCAGCGAGGCTTCCGCCGCTGCGATTGCGAGGAGGTTGCCGCCGAATGTGTTGGCGTGCGACCCGGCAGGTATGTCGCCAAGCGACGTCCTTGTTATGGTGGCCCCGATTGGCGTCCCGCCACCGAGGGACTTCGCAAGCGTGTATATGTCTGCCTGCACGTTGAAGTTGTCCAGCGCAAGGAACTTACCTGTCCGCATATACCCGGTCTGTATCTCATCTGCCACTAGCAATATGCCGTTTTCGGTGGCTACCCTACTTAGCTCCTTCATGAAACGCTTTGGAGGTATCACATAACCGCTCTCACCTTGCATAGGCTCTATGAAAATGGCAGATATCTCTTTTTGGGAGTACCCCTTCCCAAGTATATCCTTCTCTATGTGCTCTATGCATGCGTCACTCAGCTCATCGGCGTCATCGATGTTGAACGGGTTCCTGTATGTATCTGGGTATATCGCATGGATTACGTTCGGAAACGGCCCGAAGTGCTCCTTCTGCACAGGCTTCGACGATGTCATGCCTAGCACTCCTCCTGTTCTCCCGTGGAATGCTCCGTAGAACGACATCACATACTGCCTTTCTGTGAATACCCTTGAGAATTTGAGCGCAGCCTCATTCGCCTCTGTGCCAGAGTTTGAGAAGAATACCCTGCCAAAGCCCCGCGGCATCATTGATACCAGCTTCTCGGCGAACCTGACAGGCCTTTCGCTGTAGTAATCAGTGAAAGCGTTGTGGGTCAGCTTCTTTATCTGCCCGGTCATTGACCTCCTTATCGCGGCGTTGCCTCCGACCCCGAGGTTGTAGACCGACACGAAGCTCGAGAAGTCTATGAACCTGTTACCCTCAACGTCGTATACGATGTCGCCTTCCCCGTGGTCAGGAACGAAAGGGTATGGAGCCCTTGTTGTTGTAAGCATTACCTTCCTGTCTCTGCTCAATATGCTGTTTGTGCGCCTGCCAATGTTGATCTTTCCCATACAAAATACCTAAAGCACGATGTTCTCCAGCCTGCGCCCTTTTGCAACCGCGTTCTTCCTTGTCACAGTGTAGCTGTTCCTGTTCTTTGTCATCTCGTCAAGCTTTACGAAGAACCAGCCCTGGCCGTTCATGCGCCATGCTATGAAGGTATCCATTAGTGCGCTATCGCGCCATCTCCTGAGCGATTCGTACTTCTCTAGCTCTATCGAGAGGCTTCCCCGGTCCCACGCCTTGCATTCGAAGACCATGCCCTTGCCTGCCTTTACCGCTATTATGTCTGGAGATACGGAGTTGACGCCGCTACCGGCCGCCCTGACGACCGAATAGCCCCTGTTGTAGAGCTCGTTGAGCAGCTCCCTTTCGCCCCTCGCGCCTTTCGAATATCTCTGGATCGCCACAATACTTTAACGCTGAAAAGAAATATAAAATGCTGTGCAGCATGGTATATTCGAGTGCATGAGAGCGATCGTCCTTGAGAAGCAGGGCAAGGTCGAGAGCTCGCCGCTGCACATTAAGGAGATTGCCAAGCCGCACCCAGGCAGGAACGAGATATGCGTTAAGGTCAACACATGTGGCATATGCAGGACTGACCTTCACATAGTGGAAGGGGACTTAAAGCTGAGGAGGTCTCCGATTGTGCCTGGCCACCAGATAGTCGGCTCAGTGTCGGATGTCGGGTATGGGGTAAAAGGGTTCAGGCAGGGCGACCGCGCGGGCGTGACATGGATAAACTCCACGTGCGGCAAGTGCAAGTTCTGCAAATCAGGCATGGAGAACCTTTGCGACGGCATGCGCTTCACCGGCTGGGACGTCAACGGAGGCTACGCTGAATACATGATAGTGAGGCAGGACTTCGCGTATCCGTTGCCTAGCAACTTCGATGATGCCCACGCCGCGCCTTTGCTGTGCGCAGGGATAATAGGCTACAGAGGGTTCAAATTGTCTGGGGCAAAACCTGGCCAGACGCTCCATATATTCGGCTTCGGTGCATCAGCGCACATAATAACCCAGGTAGCGAGGCATTTTGGGTGCAGAGTTATCGTATCAACAAGAAGCGGACTGCATCGCGCTATGGCAAGGAGGCTCGGCGCCGCAATATCTGTAGGGACCTCCTCAATAAAGGCCGATGCCGCCATAATAACAGCTCCCTCCGGCGCCCTTGTGTTAGATGCGCTTAGCGCGCTAGACAAAGGCGGCAGGGTCGCGGTAATAGATATACACATGAGCAGGATCCCAGAAATAGATTACGATGCAAAGCTCTACGGCGAGAGATCCATAACCAGCGTCACGAACTACACGAGGGCCGACGTAAAGGAGTTCCTGAAGCTCGCAGCCGCGATCCCTATCAAGACTACGGTGCAAGAGTTCAAGCTTGAGGAGGCAAACAAAGCATTGACCCTGATGAAGCAGAGCAGGATCGATGCAGCTGGAGTAATTAGGATCTGAGATAAAGTGCTAAGGATTCCCAACCTCCTTAGCTGCCGGCGCGCCAGTCTCCCGCTTTATCTCGTTCTTTGTGCCTGGACTTGCGCCGCCGCTCCTGCCTCTTCCCTTCCCTGCTTTCTGCACCGGCCTGTAGGTTGCGAATATGCCTGCCGTAGATATTATGTTAGTGAGGAGTATGACCAGGAATATCAGGTCAAGGAAGTAGGGTATGTTCAAGCCGAGCGCCAGGGGCACAGTAGCTATCACAGCAGGCGTCATGCCCCTCGCCACGTTGAACCTAGTCACAGAGAGGTCAGCGGAGCGGGATTCCCCCTCCTTTGCGATGTACCTCGATATCATCGGGACAAAAAGATACCGTGCAAAGAGTATGACAACTGAGATGAGCACTGCAACAGTGACCAGTGCAAGGTTTAGCTGGGAGAGGTTGAACAGCAGGCCTATGTACACGAAAAAGAAGGTGCTAACGAAGAATACGATCTCCTTCTGGTAGCTCCTTATGTGGGATATCCCGCCATCTAGGCTGAAAAGTCTCCCAAGCAACGTCGGCTTCCGGTTCGCCTGGCTCCTAGATCGTTCGCCTATGTTGGCTAGCACCAGCCCGAAAACGAAGGATGTTATCGGCCCGCTCATCGAGAGCTGCTGCGCTATCCCGTAGGTCGCGATAACCATGGTTATGGTGAGCATCCACTTGTAGTTCTTGCTGTAATCATTGAATCTGTTCAGTATGTAGAGCCAAAACAGCGCGGATACGAAACCAACGACCAGCGAGCCGAAGACCGCATAGAAAACAGATGCGGCTATGCCATCGATGCTCCCAGAGCCGATAGCCACGAAGCCGAAGAGCACAAGCGGGAGCATGAAGGTCAATATGTCATCGGATATACTCTCGTAGAGCAGCACCGTTTTCAGATCCTTTGATATCTTCACCACCTTCATAAGGTAAGGTACTATGATGCTGCTAGGTCCTGCTATCGCCAGTGCGAATATGATTGATTCGATTGCGCTCCAGTGGAAGAGGAAGAACGCGACAGGCGCCAGCAGCGCTGCCGTAGCAACCACAAGGGAAAAGGTGAAGGCGCTAGCCCGGCTCAACACCTTCTTCATACTGCTGAAGCGCATGTTCATGCCTACCTCGAAGAGTATGAAGGAAACGGTGATAGCGGTTATGAAAGGAGTCAGCGTGTATATCACTCCGCTCGGGCTGACGTTGACCAGGTGCAGCACAGGCCCAACAAGCAGACCGATCAGCATGAGGGGAAGAACTGAGGTTATCCTGACCTTGTCAAAGAGCGCTGATAGGATGAACCCGAGGAAAGCGACCCCGGCAAGGAAAAGGAATACCAGGTTAACGTTTATCATCGCATCACAGTGTCCTCTGGTTGCTCGGCTTCCTGGCTCCTAGCGCCAGCCTTGCCCGCTCAACAAGCTCGTACATCTTCCTCTCCCGCTGCCTCGATATATAAAGGTATATCTCGTCCTTTGTGCCTTTTGTCGCCAGTATGTATATCTCGCCGAACTTTATCCTTCCGGCGCGTCCCCTTCTCTGTATGTTCCTTATCTCGC
Organism: Microcaldota archaeon; assembly: GCA_021791535.1. GTDB lineage: Archaea > Micrarchaeota > Micrarchaeia > Micrarchaeales > Micrarchaeaceae > JAJZAB01. The sequence continues at coordinate 22,153 of JAJYWI010000020.1, read as the reverse complement.
TCGGTATCGGCTCGTAGAATATGACCGCATCGACGCTCGGTATGTCGAGCCCCTCCTCCCCTATCGATGACGCGACAAGGACATTGAACTTCCCTTCGCGGAACATCTCGATCGTCTCTTTCTGGTGCGCCTGCGTGACGCCATCCTTCTTGCCAACGAACTGGTGGGCCGCAATGCCGTACTCGTTGAGGAGCTCCACTATCCTCCTTATCGTAGACCTGTACTGCACGAAAACCATAACACTCTTCCCCTTCAGCTCCTTGCTCATCAGGTCTATTATCTTGAATATCTTCGGATGCTCTATCCCGCTGCTTACTGCTTCCCTCGCGTCTATCAGTGCCTTCACCACAGTCTCGTTGTTCAGTATGCTCTGCACCGCCCTGCTCTTTTTCTCCCTAGCCTTCAGGGAGTCCAAGTAGTGTATGAATGGGTAGAACCCCTCTGTAGCAAGCAGGTCATACGCGTGAGACAGGTTGAGCAGGTAGACATAGTTGTACATCGCCATGAACTTGTAGTTTGACGATTGCAGCTTGTCTATCGCTGCGCCTATCATTAGTATCTTGCTTTTGCCCATGTTCTCATACCTCTGGAAAGGGCTCAGCCCGTGCTGGTAGAGCTTGCCCAAGTGCTCATCTATCACAAGCTTCAATGCAGACAGTATCTTGTCCATCGTCTGCTCCTTTTCAACGTGAATCACATTGGTTGACTTGTCCATCACATATGACATCACGTCGCTGTCTGAGCTTATCCTTATCTCTATATTCTCTATACCCAATGCCGATACGAGTGCGTTTATCTTTTTGCTGTTGCTCCCTGGCGATGCTGTCAGTCCCAACAGCTGCACCCCCTTGAGCTTGCACTCGTCTGCTATGTAAGTGTAGGCGTACCTGCCCACGGCGCGGTGGCACTCGTCGAAGACAACGATCCCGGCATCCTCCATAGATAGCCTCTCGGACTTGAGGTCATTCGCTATTGTCTGCGGCGTGGCCGCTATCGCCCTTGCGTCCCTTTCCAGCCCTGCCCTGCTTTTAGCGCTCACCCCGCCAGTGAGAAGAAGTATCATCGCCTTGTCTATCTTGAGCAGGCTGCTCAGCGAGGCGTAGTGCTGCTCGCTCAGCGGCTTGGTCGGCGCGAGTATTATCGCCTTCTTGCCTTGGGAGAGTGCGTTGGCCATCGCAAGCACCGCTATGAGCGTCTTGCCAAGCCCGGTAGGCAGCACAACAAGGCTGTTGTAGCCGCGCATTATGCTTTTTGCTATGTTTATCTGGTACGCCCTTGGCTCGACCAGCTGCGTATTTACCAGCTTGGCAGGCTCGCCAAGCTCATCCCAGGATGGCATATTTAAGCATTAGTCAAGAATGTTTATAGATTTGACACTGCAAATAGAATGCGCGCCGTAGTAACTCAATCTGGGAGAGTGATCGCCTGAAGAGCGATATGCTGTCGGTTCAAATCCGACCTACGGCATCCTATTTTATTGCTCCGGAGATGCGATTGAAAAGGTTTATAATGGAATAAGCCACCCGGACCGGCAACCGAAACATACAAATATCTGAACAATTGTAATTGGAATGGGTAATCAGGTGATGTTATCAGGAAAGGAGGGCGTAATAGTGGCATAGTGGAATCTAATTTCAAGAGAACATTCGAGGACTTCGTCTGCCAGATCTGCGGGACCAGCATCAAGGGCACAGGCTACACCAACCATTGCCCGAACTGCCTCTGGAGCACGCACGTCGACATCAACCCTGGAGACCGCGCAGCAAAGTGCAATGGCCTTATGAAGCCCCATTCTGTCGTGTACGATAGGGGAGGCAACTACACAATAATACATAAATGCCTCAAATGCGGCGAGAGCAAGCGCGTGAAGGCGCAGCCAAACGACAGTAGGGACGTGCTTGCGTCAAGGATGAAGCCAGGACCTCTAATTATGTAAGAGTCAAACTCTACACATCCCAGACAGGATCATCTCATCCCCGCGTACCAACCGCGCTGCCTTTTGCTCTTGTGAATTGGAGACATCAGACTGCGTTTCCTGCCTTGGCGCCGCTGGCGCCGCAAAGCATGAGCAGCAGTTTCGCATAACAGCGTAATCCATTCCAACCAAATGCTTTTTGCACGTTGCACGATAAAAGCTTTCTGTGCAGCCGGCTGCATAAAAGGCATATAAAGATTGTGTGCAACATCTAACGCGTGGGACCATGGACGAGCTCACGGCGCTGAACAGAAAACTTGATTCGTACAGGAACGACATGATAAGCACAATGTCCAGAATGATTTCAATAAAATCGATATCGCCGATGAGCGGAGGCACCGGTGAGGGTAAAAGGGCGGAGTTCCTTGAGAGGACCCTCAGGTCATGGGGCTTCAAGGTGGACAGGTATGTCTACAGGGATGGCACTGGAACCGAAAGGCCAAACCTTGCGGTGCGCTATGGCGCAGAAAAGCGAACAATCTGGATAGTCTCGCACATGGACACCGTATCTGAGGGTGACATCAATTTATGGAAGACAGACCCATTCAAGGCGGTAGTCAAGGACGGACGGATATACGGGCGTGGCACAATCGACGACGGCCAGCCGGTGATATCAAGCATGTACGCCCTGAAGGCTCTCAAGGAGCTCGGAACAAGCATGAAATACAGCTTCGGCCTCGCGCTGGTTGCTGACGAAGAGCTAGGCAGCGAATACGGGATACAGAGCATGCTCAGGGAAAACCTGTTCAAGAAGGATGATCTCTTCCTGGTGCCCGATTCTGGGGTTGCGAGCGGCAAAGAGATAGAGGTGGCAGAGAAGAGCATAGTCTGGCTCAAGGTTACAGTGCACGGGAAGCAGGCGCACGCCAGCACGCCGGAGATGGGTGTCAACGCCTTCAGGTATCTTATAAGGTTCTTTGGCTTGGTCGACAGGGAGCTCCACAAGAGGTACGGCAGGTCAAACCCAATTTTCAACCCGCCAGTATCTACATTCGAGATGACCAAGCACGAGAAGAACGTCGATTCTATAAACATAATGCCTGGCACCGAGGTGGCATATCTTGACTGCAGGGTACTGCCAGAGTACGACAAGGACGAGGTTGTCAGCTACATAAGGAGGATGTCACGGCGCAAGGAATTCAGGGACGCCAAGATATCCTTCGAACTGGTGCAGGACGAGGAGGCGCCGCCGCCGACAAGCGTAGACTCCGAGATAGTGAAGCTGCTGAAAGGGGCGATAAAGAGGCAGCGCGGGATAGTACCGAAAGCTGTAGGGATAGGCGGCGGGACTTGTGCGGCCTATTTCAGGAGGAAAGGCCTCCCGTCAGCTGTCTGGTTCACATGCAACAACATAGCCCACCAGCCAAACGAGTACCTGGTGATAAAGGATATGGTGGAGGACGCAAAGGTGTTCGCAGCCCTGTTCGTATGACTATGCTGGTATATAAGTGAACTGCACACGCCCTCCTCGTAAATGCAAATGCGATCGCCGGGATTTGAACCCGGGTCTTTGCCTTGGAGGGGCAAAGTCCTAACCAGGCTAGACTACGATCGCATGGCTATCTATACTACAAGAACAAATAAAAAAGAGAGGTTGCCCTACAACCTGGAAAATAAAAAATGGCGGCCTCATAGCTGCCTCGGCCGCGCATCACTGCGTGTTTACCATCTGTCCTTTTCTGCGGCGATTATCAGCGCCGCTGCGCCGAACCTCGTTCCCTTCCTCTTCGAGTCCTGCACCGCCCTCATTGTGTATTCTGCCGCCTTCTCTGCAAGGATTGCTTTTAGTGCGGATCCCGCTGACTCGTCGAAGTCGCATGCACCCGCTTCGCTAAAGACCTGGACTATCTCGCTCTCCCTCAGCGCCTCTTCGGCCATCTTTCGCACCCTGTACTTGGTGCTGAGTCCTAGCGCAGACACCCTGCCTCTGCTTTTTCTCTCTCGCATCCCCTCACTCTTTCCACCACTTCACCCTTAATGTTAATGCGGAGTTTTGATATTTAAATCTTTAGGAGAAGTTTCCAATAACTATTTAGAATTTTTCCTTGTTTTGGCGCTGTTATATAAATTTAGCTTTATTTTCAGCCACTTTTACCTCGACAACAAAAGAACCGGAAAAAATATGCCGCTTTCCGGGTTCGCCTCCTTTTCGGTAATGTTCGTCAAGCGACTATGCCGGCCCAAAGCTCGTCGAAGTGCCCCTCAAGCGAGCGCATCTTGTTAACGTCGTGTATAAGCTCTATGTGCTCTATGTTCTTGTGCAGGCCTGCATACGTCAAGTTCGCGCTGCCCACTATAGCGGAGTTGTCTGACAGATACACCTTCTCGTGTATGAAGCTTTCGCCTGCCACCTTTACCTTTATCCTTTGCTTCCTTGGCCTTACGTAGTGCGCTACAGTCAATCCGACCACCAGCGCTGTTATCGGCACAACGACCAGCTCAGCAGCATAGAATCGGAACGCGTAGAACAGAATGCTGAGTATTATGAAATACGCTGAGAGAGTGGCGTACGGGAACCTCCTCCCCCTTCTCATTATCCTTACAGCCGACTCGCTTATCCTGGAGCTTGATGTTATAACAAATACGTCCTTCGATGCTGATTGCCTCACAAGCATCTTTGCGTATGCCGGGCTTATGAAAGGGCATATGACCTTCAGCCTCTTGCTCTTGTCAGTTATCAGCGCCTCTACGTATCTGTATGAGCTGTTGCCACTGTAGCCCTGTCCGCTTTCCATACTATGCAATGCGCCTTTACATATTAAATTAATTCCGAGCAGCAAGCTTAAAAAGCAAAAAGCAGTATTACTTCACGTCTTGTGGTCTGATGATTGACCTTAAAGTGAGGGAAGAAAAGGTGCTCGCCTACTGGAAGGAGCGCAGCATAAACAGCATGGTAAGGGCGAGGAACAAGGGCAGAAGGAAATTTTACTTCCTGGACGGCCCTCCCAACGCGTACGGCCTGGCGGTCCACCACCTCTGGGTCTACGCGATAAAGGATCTGGTGCTCAAGTACAAGCGCTATAGGGGATTCGACGTGCACGACAGGCCAGGCTTCGACGTTCACGGGCTTCCGATAGAGAACAAGATAGAGAGGAAGCTGAACCTCAAGTCGAAGAAGGAAATAGAGGAGATGGGGGTAGAGAACTTCGTGAAGGCATGCAGGGACTATGCCGAGAGCGGGATAAAAGGATCTATAGAGCTGCTCAAGAGGTTCGGCGTCTTCATGGACTTCGACAACACTTACGTGCCGTACACCTCCCGATACATAGACAAGGGATGGCAGATATTCAGGAGGATGTACGACAAGAAGCTGCTCTACAGGGGTCTGAAGCCGCTTGCGTACTGCCCGCACTGCGAGACCGTCCTATCGGCGAACGGCCCGGAGGTGGAATACAAGGATGCGCAGGACACGTCGGTGTTTGTCAGGTTCAAGGTAGCGGGAAAGAGCAGCAAGATAGAGCTCTCACCAGACACATACCTTGTGATATGGACGACAACGCCATGGACCTTGCCGTCGAACATGGCGATCGCTGCAAGCCCAAAGGCTATTTACGTGGTCGCCAGTGTTGAAGGGAAAGATTACATAGTGGCGAAAGACCGGCTTGACGTGTTTACAGAAGCTGTAGGCAGCACTGTAGTGAAGAATGAGTTCTACGGCTCTGAGCTTGTTGGCACTAAGTATGAGAGCCCGCTTGCCGAGCAGGTCCCAATCCAGAAGAGGTTTTCGAAGTATCACAGGGTGCTTTCCGGGGAGGCGATAGTCTCGCTCGGCGAAGGCACAGGGTTGCTTCACATCGCGCCAGGCCACGGGCCTGAAGATTTTGCGATCGCAAAGGCGAACAGGATACCTGCCTTCTCGCCCATAGACCCGCATGCCAGATACACGGCAGACGCCGGCAAATACGCAGGGCTCGAGGTTCCTGTCGCGGCGAACGAAGCGGTGCTGAAAGATCTGAGGGCGTCTGGCGACATCCTATTCGAAGGGCAGCTCGTCCACTCGTACCCGTTCTGCTGGCGCTGCGGAAGCAAGCTGATCTACAGGGCTACAGACCAGTTTTTCATCAATGTCGGGAAGATAAGGAAGAAGATGCTTAGCGAGAACAAGAAGATAAAATGGTATCCCGACTTTGCACAGAAATGGTTCGCCGATGCTGTGGAGAGCTCGCCGGACTGGTGCATATCCAGGCAGAGGTACTGGGGAGCCCCGATACCGCTATGGATATGCGGCGCATGCAACGCTTTCGAGGTTATGGGCTCTGTAAAGGAGCTGGAGACGAGGGCTAAGCTGGATGCGCCTCTAGATGACTTGCACCTCCACAAGCCCTACATCGATAGGATAGAGCTGAAGTGCAAGTGCGGCGGGACGATGAAAAGGACGCCTGACCTGTTCGACGTGTGGTATGAATCCGGCATAGCCCACACCGCAAGCCTCACGGATGAGGAGTTCGCCAGGCTCTACCCTGCCGACTGGATATCAGAAAGCCTAGACCAGATCAGGGGGTGGTTCAGCACCCTGCTCAGGACAGGTGTCGCAGCGAACGGGAGAAGGCCGTTCAATAGGGTGACGATCGGTGGCATGATGAAGGATGAGATCGGCGAGGAGATGCACAGGAACAAAGGCAACTCGGTCACCCCGGATGACATAATGAGCATCGTATCTGTCGATGGCTTCAGGCTATGGTGCGCGAGCAGGCCGCGCTGGCAGGACCTCAAGCTGAAAAAGTCGGAGCTGAAGGATTCTGACGGCGAGATAATAATGCTCTACAACATAGCTGAGCTTGCAAAGGAGCTCGCAGGCCTCTCCGGATATGATACGAAGGAGGTCAAGCGCCCCGGCGTGTCGAAACTGGAGCTCGAGGACCTGTATATACTATCTAGGCTGAACTCGCTCATATCAGAGTTCACAGAGCGCATGGACCTCTACCAGGTGGATGACGCTATAAACAAGCTGAGGGCCTTCATGATAGAGGACTTCAGCAGGTTCTACCTAAAGTTTGCAAAGCAGCGCGCCGCCGATGCATCGAAGGGCAAGCTGAAGAGGATAGCCTGCCTGGCAAGCTACATACTCTACAACATCTCGATCATGGTATCGGTTGCTGCGCCGCTTGCCGCAGAGCACATATTCTCAGAGCTGTTCTCGAAGGATGGAGGCTCGGTGTTCATGGAGGACTGGCCTAGGCCAAGCAAGAGGCTGGTCAACAAGCAGCTCGAGGGGAAGATGCAGATTGCTAGGGATGCGATATCGGCAATACTAAACAGCAGGGAGAGGGCGGGGGTGAGCCTGAGGTGGCCCATATCGAGGGCTGTAGTCGAGGTGACAGGAGACGACGCGTATGCGGCGCTCCAGGAGCTCTCAGGCATTGTCGAGAGCTACGTCAATGCGAAAAGGCTTGAGCTGAAGCAGGTTTCTGGCACTAGGAAGGAGGTGGTGCCTCTATTCGCTGAGATAGGCCCCTCATTCAAGGGCGAAGCGCAGGCCGTGGCAGAGGCGCTGAAAGGCGCCAATGCGGGCGAGGTGCTTAAGGCTATAGAAACAAGCGGCTCGTACCAGCTGCACACCAAGAACGGGATGGCGGAAATCACTTCAAAGCACTTCACCGTGGTAGAGAGGGCGGAGGCGGCTGAAAGCACCGTCTTCAGGCACGGCGTAGCGTACATAGACAAGGAGCTGAGCAAGGAGCTGAAGGATGAAGCGCTGCTCAGGGAGTTCGAGAGGAATGTGCAGATGACAAGGAAGGAGCTCGCCCTGACAAAAATGGACAGCATAGAGCTCAATTATGACACAGTCGGGGAGCTCGCAAGGATACTACCAATGAACATGAAGCGGGTGAAGAGGAGCCTCAGGGCGACCAGGGTGGGCACCAGGCTAGACCAGGCAGCGCTGGTGAAGCAGTTCGACATAGAGGGGGAGATCGTGAAAGTGTCGGTAAAGAGGATATGATGCAAATTGCAAAAAGCGCAACTCTTCACGCTGTAGACGCATATGGGGCCATCATGCTTCTTCCGCTACGACAGAGCCCCTTCTGTTCTTGAAGGCCTTCCTCCTCGGCATCATGCCCCAGCAATCCTTGCAGATGACTAGCCTCCTGGTCTTTGGGCTCCTCTGCGAGCTCTTCATGCAGCTGTAGCATATCTTGCGCTTGCAGTAGTTGCATGTCTCGTACTTGAATACCTGTCTCTTGCACCTCTCACACGAAACGATCATCGACTCACACGTTATAAAAAGTTTGGCTGTATGTAAAACACAGAATATCATGAAAGCATATATAAAAACTTATGGCTGCACGCTCAACCAGGCCGATGGCGACCTGATGGCATCAATACTTGAGAGCAACGGCGTAGAAATCGCGGACAGCATTGACGATTCGGACGTTGTGGTGCTTAATACCTGCACTGTAAAAAAGCCGACCGAGCAGAGGACCCTGCACGTGCTGAAGAAGCTGAGCGACGCAGGGAAAAGGATGGTGGTCGCCGGATGCATGGTCGGCTCTAGGGACGACGCCATAGCGAGATGCGCGCCTGGCGCAAGCCTTGTCAATACAAGCAACGTGCATCATGTCTATGATGCCGTGTCAGCCGCGTACAGCTCAGGCAGGGCGCTGTTCGACGGGCGCGGCAGGACCGACAAGCTCGCTTTCTTCAGCCAGACCGGCGGCGTGATAGCGAGGATACCGATAAATGACGGCTGCATCTCATCATGCGCGTTTTGCGAGACCAAGCACGCGAGAGGCAGGCTGAACAGCTTCTCCGAGGAACTGATACTTAAGGCCGTGGAGCGCAGCGTGAGAGGCGGTGCGAAGGAGATACAGATAACATCCCAGGACGCGGGTGCGTACGGCATAGACAGGAATACAGATGTAGCTGAGCTGATGGAAAAGATATCGAAAATCGATGGCGACTTCAAAGTCAGGGTGGGCATGCTCAACCCTGAGCATCTAGACAGGTGCTTTGACAGGTTCGCAGATGCGATGCTGGACAGCAAATTCTACAAGTTCGTGCACCTGCCCGTGCAGTCGGGAAGCAACCGGGTGCTGAGCCACATGGGAAGGAGGTACACAGCGGAAGAGTTCATCGAGCGCGTGCGCGCAATAAGGCAGCGCATCCCCGAAGCCTCGATAGAGACAGATGTGATAGTCGGCTATCCTGTAGAATCGCTCAGCGACTTCGACGCGACAATCGATATGATAAAGGAGGTGAAGCCCGACGTGACCAACATATCGAAATTCTGCGCAAGGCCTCACGCGAGAGCAGCCAGGCTAAAGGCTATAAATAACAAAGAGGTAAGTAGAAGGAGCATGGTTCTGTCCAGGCTGGTGAGGTCTGTGCAAAATGATATAAATCGGCGCATGGTCGGCATGAGCGTGAAGGCGCTGATGACAGAGATTACAGGCAGGTCTGTGAACGGGCGCAGCCAATCCTACAAGCAGGTTGTCATACCAGGGCGCGGGGCGTGCGTTGGCGACTATGTTGTGACTAAGATAGCCGCGGCTTCCGCCAACGCGATTTACGGGAGCTAGTGGTTTGATGTACTCGGATGAGATAGCTGGATTCCTCAAAAAGCATGGCATAAAGACCGGCGACCACATAAGGGTGGAGTACTCCGGCGTAACAATAGAGGGCGAGCTGATGCCAAAGACAGAGGTCGGCAGCCCGGATACGCTCACAGTGAAGCTGAAGAGCGGCTACAATGTCGGCGTGGCTTTCGAAGGCGCGACTGTCACGAAGATAGCGGAATCGGAAGGCCCTGTGGCGTTCCCGACCGCAAAGCTTGGGGAGGACAAGGGGCTACCGAAGGTATCGCTGATCATAACCGGGGGCACGATAGTCAACAAGATAGACTACAAGACAGGCGGGGTGCACCCGGTGATAACGCCTGAGGAGCTGCTCTATGATGTGCCGGAGCTTTCCAAGATAGCCAGGATATCGATAAGAAACCCGTTCAGCATGGCGAGCGAGGATATCTCATACCGCGAATGGGGGGTGATCGCCAATGAAGTGGCCAGCGAGCTGAACGGCGGGGCGCGCGGAGCCGTAGTGGCCATGGGGACAGACACAATGCATTATGCATCAGCGGCGCTCGGCTTCATGCTCCAAGGGCTGAACGCTCCCGTAGTGGTAACAGGGGCGCAACGAAGCAGCGATAGGGGTTCGAGCGACGCTTTCATGAACCTCATCTGCTCTGCGCACATCGCAGCAAAGTCCGATATCGCAGAGGTTGGGATATGCATGCACAGGTCGAGCTCTGACGACGAGTGCCAGTTCATCAGGGGAACAAAGGCAAGGAAGATGCACTCGACAAGAAGGGATGCATTCAGGCCTGTAAACGATTCAGCAATAGCGTACGTCAAAGCTGACGGCAGGATAAGATATGGGAGCCAGCACAGGAAGATGTCCGGGAAGAGCAAGGCAAGCGCGATGACCAAGTTCGAGAGCAAGGTTGCGCTGGTGACCGCCTACCCGAACTCGGACCCCGAGCTGATAGACTTCTATGTTAGGAGGGGTTACCGCGGAATCATAATAGAGGGCACTGGAATGGGGCACGTGCCAGTGCTGCCATCGAACGTCGACAGGTCATGGATGGATTACATAGCGCAGGCGATAAAGAAAGGGGTGGTAGTCGGCATGACAACGCAGACGCTCTACGGCAGGGTGAACACGAATGTCTACAGCAACCTGAGGAAGATAAGCGAGCTCGGCGTCGTCTACTGCGAGGACATGTTGCCTGAGACGGCCTACGTGAAGCTCGGATGGCTGCTTGGCAACTATAGCCCAAAGAAGGCCGGCGAGATGCTTAACAAGAATATTGTCGGCGAGATAAGCCAGAGGACAGAACTGGGCGAATTCCTGGTGTGAGGATGCAGGACGAGGAATACTACAGGAGCATAGGCTTCATGTGCGGCCTGGAGCTTCACCAGAGGCTTGCGGTACCAAGGAAGCTCTTCTGCGACTGCCCGACAAACATAATACCTGCCAGCGGGAGGAGCACCGCCTCCATCACAAGGAGGCAGAGGGCCATCGCAGGCGAGCTAGGAACGGTGGACGTATCGGCCGGGTTCGAGGCTCAGAGGGGGCGCGCCTTCATATACAACGTAGCAGAGGGAAGGTCCTGCCTTGTTGAGATAGACGAGGAGCCACCGCACAGGATAAACGCCGAGGCCATGGGCACGGTGCTTGCTTTCGCAAAGGCGCTCAGCATGAGGATAGTCGATGAGATACAGCCGATGAGGAAAGGGGTTGTAGACGGAAGCGACCCCAGCGCATTCCAGAGGACGGCGATGGTGGCTTTCGACGGCCACATCATAGTTGACGGGAACAGGGTGGACATACCCTCGATATTCCTGGAGGAGGAATCGTGCAGGGCTGAGGCTACGCACGGGCGCGAGATAACCTACAACGTCGAGATGCTCGGCGTGCCGCTAGTCGAGATAGACACGTCGCCGTACATAAGGACACCTAAGGAGGCGAAGGACATAGCTCTTTACATCGGGACGATGATGAGGATATCCGGCATGGTGCAGCGCGGCATAGGCTCTGTCAGGCAGGATGTGAACGTGTCGATAAGGGGCGGCGCAAGGGTAGAGATCAAGGGCCTGCAGGAAATAGAGTATTTGGACGCTTACATAGACACAGAGGTGAAGAGGCAGCAGGAGCTGCTCAAGATCAGGGATGAGCTTGTTGCTAGGAAAGCCTCTGTTGGCAAGGCCACTGACCTCACAAGCGCTCTCAAGGGAACTAAGGTAGGCCTGATATCGAGCCATGCCGGAAAAGGCGGGAAGGCGCTCGGCTTCAGGCTTGCAGGATTCTCAGGCATGCTTGGCCGGGAGGTGGCGCCAAGAAGGAGGCTTGGCACAGAGATAAGCGACTACGCCAAGTCAGCCGGCGTTGGCGGGCTAATACACAGCGATGAGGACCTGAAGGGCTACGGGTTCTCCGATGGCGATATCGATAGGATTAGCAAGAAGCTCTCATTGAAGGATGGAGACTCATTTATAATCATAGCCGGCGGCGCAGAGAGCTCAAGGAAAGCGGCAGGGTTTGCGATAGAGAGGGCGAAGTATGCACTTGTCGGTGTGCCTCCAGAGACACGCGGCGTGATAGGGGATGGCACTGGCACTACAAGGTTCCTTAGGCCACTGCCTGGCGGCTCTAGGATGTACCCGGAGACCGATGCGCGGCCTATAGCCGTAACTAAGAAGATGCTTTCTGATGCAGAGTCTTCGGCACCTGACATAAAGGCCGAGGAGCAAAAATTGGTAGGGCAGCTGAAGGACAGGTCGCTTGCCTGGAGGGTTATGCTTTCGCCAAGGCTGCAGACATATACGTCGATCGTCCAATCGGCCAAGGATCCGACATTCGTGGCGCATGTGCTTTTGCAGAAGCTCACAGAGCTCAGGAGGGCAGGCTTCAGCGTAGATGGGATAGGGGATGGGAGGCTTACGGAGCTATTCGAGGCGTATGACAACGGAAAGATAACCAAACAGGCGGTTGACGAGATACTAAAGGTCCTATCGAAAAGGGACCAGGACGTCAGCAGCGTAATCGAGCAGAACAAGCTGGAGAGGATAAGCGGAATCCCGCTGAAGGAGCTTGTTGATGAAGCAAGAAAGAAGACCGATAACAAAGACCAGATAAAAAAGGAAATAATGTCAAAGCACAGGCTCAATGTGGATGGCAGCGAGTTGAACAGCTACCTGGTGTGATGGTGCGATAGCCGATATCTCGAAGTAAAGTAGGTTGCGGAAACATAGGCTATCGGATACAAATGTTATCAAATGCATGTAAATGCAAGTCTGGGCTCTGCGGACGTTTAGCGTCAGGCAGGCTTCTCTTTTGATAGTAAATGCAGGTTATTAACAGTATATGACTGTGTTGACAGGCTTAAGCCTATTATTGGGTGTATCCCCACAAACGTGGCCACACGGAGGTTCGTATGAAAAGAGGAGATATGTATTTATATCTCAGCTACGTGGTATCCATTGTGTGATTTTATGACAGAAGCAACATGCGACTTGCCACCCGAACTGGTAACAAGGCACAAAGAAACTGAAGATTATGTCCTTTCAAATCCGAAGGCTATTGAGATATTGAAAGTCGTGGGAAAAAATCCAGACATACCATATGCCGAGCTTAGAGAAAGGGTGGCTATGGAACCAAGGGAGTTGGAAGGACTCGTAGATGGGTTTGCACGCCGTGCAATAATAGGCCGAAGCGTAGTAGTTGTTGGAGGGCTTATAACTAACTCAAACTTCAAGCTCACGCATATAGGCGAACACATCCTGAACATTGTCGAATCTGGGAGAAGGTAAGTACTAAGCGTGCTTCATTTCTTGTTTTTGACATTTGCTGCGGCCCAACTACAAACCCTTTCTGGACTGCCTGCAAGCTACACCAAAACCAAGCCTGACCGATATGTAGTTGATAAGAGGGAAGTGTAGTGTAGCTTAGACGGCATGCAACTACACCTAGAATCCACCTTTTTGGAAGCTGCTTCTCTTGTATTTCTGCGTCTTTCAATACAACTCTACGGGCGGAGGCGGCTTCGCTCCTGTGCCTTGCCGCTGGCCGCTCGCTCCGCTCGCCCGGCAGCGGCTCGGTTTTCCGAGCATGCAAAAACCAACAGAAACCACCCTTCCTAGAAATTTATTTATATCTGGGAGGGCGCCACTATATCGATGATGAAATGAAACATGCAAAAACAGCGGATTATGGAAGCCTTCCCAACAAAGGCGGAAATGTCTTGGACGTTCCCCATCTGCCTGACGAAGTCCGAACATCTATAAACCATTTTTTGAGCAATCTCAATCATTGTATGTTCTTCAGTCCGCACAACGAAATTATAGAAACCCATTTTAGATACGCAGTTAACGGCGTATGCCTCTGGAATGAGAAGGTATTTTACGGTGATGGCTGTGGCACTGCGCGAGCCACAGCAGAGCAATATGCACTGGAGGTCGAGAGGATGGGGGGCTTGGCGTTCTACAACAAGATGTACGAAGATGCGTGGGATGCTGTGCATGATGCGATAATGAGCTCTGAGGAACATCTGCCGATTGGCCAGAGATATAGAACCGAGGCTTTGTATGCGGTGGAAACTACGGCAGGTAAAGCAGCAAGGGATGCGGTATACGACGCCGGAAAGCGTTCAGGCGAGCTGGATGAGATCAAACTGTATGCCGCGGCGGAGGCTGCAGCAAGGGATGCGGCGTTATACGCATTATACCTCCTTGCTACTGGCGTGGGTTTTGAAGGTAAAGATACCAGTTGGGAGCATGTTAAAAGGCGTTGGCAGCTATGGGAGCTAGGTTACGGGGTTCTGTGCGATTACGGCGACATGCTCGTTATTTACGGTACCAGGCCAATCGAGGCTTATGGCAGGATGCTACGCAAAGGATAAATGTTGCACAGAAGATTAGATTACTGATGAGAGTAGTCCCATGAACCCGATGTACAGGTATGCGGTTTCTGCCGATAAGAAACAGGCAGGCGAAGAGGTAGAAAAACGATTTAAGGAGTGGCTGGATCGCTATGAGCTGATCTATACCCGCATAGACCAAACGCCAGAAACCTTCTCAAAAAGTCTTAGGGTCGATAGGGCCAAAAGGCCAGATTTCGATATAACTATCGGGAAAGGCAGGGGGATACTGGTAGACACAAAGCATCTCCCGCCACACGCCAACGAACAGAGAGGGATTACCATTAACAGAGGGGAGGTGTATAGGCTCTCGGCAGCGGAGAATAAATTCGGTAAGCCGGTCTTTCTTGTTTTTTCAAGTGAAGTCGACAATTTTTCGGAGTGGTTTGGTGTGCAGGTGGATTACATAAGAGAGCTTGGAAGAATCGTAAAGAGCTCCAAGTCTCAATTTTTTGTCATGCCGCTAGGACGGTTCAACAAGGTTGAATATTCCAGTAATCCCTCACTGCTATTCTATGGTGTGCAAGCGGCGAATAAAGAAACAAGGTGGTACCCCAGCGACGACAATAAGTTAAAAGAGCGGTATCTGCGCTTAAGAAATTTGGATAAGGCCGCCCCAGAGGAATCTATAGTAAAAGGACTTTCCGTAGAATTTGGGAGACAGTATGGAGGACTAAGATCACGGCTCAGGAAATTGGGCATCCTAGGTTGAAAACGGAGCCGCATACCCCTTTTAAAAACCAACAAAAACCGCTTGTTTTGGTAACTTATTAATATCTCCAGTATCCATAAGTTAAGGGGAGGCCTGGGGAATCCTTCTCCCCTTTTGGTGTTGGTATCAGGGCCTCCCTCAGTATTTGGTGACGTGAATGAGCAAAAGACTTGAAACAAAAAGAAAGATACTCGAAGCGCTTAAGGAGAACAGCCTGACTGTTCCAGAACTTAGCAGGAAGCTGAGCCTATCTAGGGCGACTATAAGACAGCATATAGCTGAACTAAATGAGACCGGAGCGCTGGAAGAGATACCGGACGAATATTTTAAGAAGCACATATCCTACAAAGCGAAACAGCAGGTAGGCAAAGCGATCCTAAATGACGCAAGGGCTAGGTTTAATGCCGGGGTGGTGCTCTATGAGAAGGGAAAATTCGCTGACGCATTGAAAGAGTTCGATGCTGCTATTTCAATAGACCCCAAATTCGCCTCGGCGTATCACAATAAGGCCTTGGCTGAATCCAGTGTGGGGCATTTTGACTCGGCGATAAAGAATCTGAATAAGGTTTTTGAACTCCAGCCAAAAAGCCATGATGCCGCTATGGCGATGGCTTCAATTGAAACTGGGAGAAAGAACTACGCAAAGGCGAGATTTTGGTACGGAAAAGCGCTTGAATTGTACCCTGATTACTATATGGCAAAAATTGGACTTAGCACCCTTGACATAATAGAAGAAGTTGATGAAAAATTTAAAGAACATAAAAAAAATGTTGAAAAATATAGAAGGCAAGAAGAAGAAATTGCTGAAGAACTTAAAAAAAATGATGAAAAATATAGAAGACAAAGAGAAGAAGTTTATGAAGAACTTAAAAAAAATGATGAAAAATATAGAAGGCAACTTGAACGCAATCCGTATGCAGCGTTCCACGAAGCCGTTGTGGAGATAAAGAGAGGAGATTTAGATAGTGCAATAAACCATCTGAACAGGGTGATAAAATCAAAACTATTATTAAAAAGAAAAGCCTTCGTGCTAATGGGGATAATTGAAGAGAAAAGAAGACATCGCACAAAGGCTAAGGAATGGTACGGAAAAGCTCGCGAACTCGATAATGGTTACATAAAATATAAAAAGTGGTACAAAAAGATTTTGAAAGAGCGTTGGTGAGAAGGGTATATAAAAATATGCCGCAGCCGTACTCGCCCACTGACCTCGCCGCCTCCGCCGCCTCGGCATAGGAGGCCTCGCCCCGCGAGCTGCCGATTGAAAGGCATATAAACTTTTCCAAAGAAGCACCAATAGGTTGCGGGGCGGACTCATGACCAAGATACCATTGCTGGCTGTCGTTGGGGCGATACTTATCCTGAGCGGCGTGATATTGTACGCGGTAAACGCCAATGCAACTGTAACGACGTTCATCGCCACCTACGCGTGCAGCAGCAGCCTGGTCCAGGGCGCGCTTCACAACAGCAGCGTAACCTCGAACTCGACGTACGCCGCGGTGCTCGCCCCATGCACCAACGCAGCGAACATGCAGTACATAGGGATATTCCTGATCATAATCGGAGTGGCGCTGCTTGCGGCTCAGTACTATTCCGGCAGGGGCAGGAAGCGCAGATGAGTTCCTCGTGCGATATAATGAAGGACAATAAGCTTCTGGGTTACATATTCATTGCCCTGGGAGCCTCCACCCTGCTTTTCACGTTCTATCTGGGATATGCCCTTTACACCGGCTCGCTGTCCAATGCGGCAGGCTCGGCGCCGGCATCTGGCGCAGGGCAGACGGTAGGCGCCGGGATAGTAGGCATAATAGGAGGGGTGCTTGGCGGGCCTGCAGGTACCTTCGTCTACCTCTTCATAGCGCTGCTCGTGCTCCTTGTGATGGCGAGCATAGGCGGCAGGTTCGTCAAATACGGGATTGGGCTGCTCGTACTTTACGGACACAGCGCAAAGGAAGCGGGAAGTGAGAAGGCCGCTAAAGCGCAGGCCAAACAGGAGCGCAAAGGCGCGGATTAAGGATTCAACTCAGAACGGTTCACTTCCTCGAATATAACGATGTGGAACCTACAAATAACAGAGCGGAAAGGTCTCTGAGACCGATGGTCATAAAGAGAAGGATAAATCAGCAAAATAGAGGAGTAGACAATATGGACAGCTATGCGATGCAGATGTCGTTGTGCATGTCATCGAAACTGCAGGGCACAGATTATATTGAAAACCTGACGAGCATCCTGCAATCACAGTTTCCCTCGGAACCGTACAAATCTTAAAGTGTTACAAGATAAACAGACGCAGTAATAATTATGGATATTTGTTCGGCCCAATGCAGACGCCACTACACACCTGTATCGGTGGCGTAGTGTAATTATAGATTAGTACTTGGCCATTACCACCATTCCCGCCACTGCCTCCTGTGCTCCCTTCAAGCGAGAAGCCGCTGCCTCCTGCCCCACCTGTAATGTTGTATAGTCCTGATGTATACCCACTACCGCTGTAAGCAATCAGCAATACTCCACCACCGCCTCCTCCACCGCTGGTTTCCTCGCCGCCGTTAGCACCATTAGCGAAAACTGTTCCTCCGTCAACCTTATTTCCCTGCAGGTATATTCCATAACTGCCATCTCCTCCACCATATGTACCGGTGTTTCCACCTCCTCCACCGGCAAAGTAATTTTGAATTCCGTTTCCGTACCAACTTTGGATCTGTGCATTACTTAGTGCTGGACGGTCTGGGGTTCCGCCATTCCCGCCATTGGCCCCATTGGAAGAAGCAGAAGCGTTAATGCCTCCTGCACCTCCAGGGGTCCCGTATGTAGATCCTCCAGGACTGCCTGCAACGTTTGGATAAAAGGGGTCATAGTATGCACCGCCTCCGCCGCCACCCGAACCACCATATGAGCTTGAGTAGCTTCCGCCGTTATCGAGACCAGCCCTTATGGTGCCGAAATTGGTGATGCTACCACCAGCTATCAGGCTGTATCCGTCTGTTGTAAGCGTCACCCCTCCTTCTACTATTATGTTTCCTGCTACGTTGACATCGCCTGTCAGGGTCGTGCTCTTATTGAACACGATATTCGGCTTTATGCTGAATGACGCCGATGCGTTGGCTCCCGTGTAGTTGGCCGATGGCATAGCAACAAGCATTATATTGTATGTGTTTGGGTTCGGAGAAGTCGTATAGGTTCCCTGTACGCCGGTGTTTATTGTGGCATTATTTACGGACAACGTCGCATTTACTTGGTCATTCGTGCTAGATACGGCAAATAATATCTTGCCGCCGTTCTGGTTGAAATTGAAAGACAAGGGAGCTGTCAGGTTCAACTGCAGTTTTGCCTTGTTTATCACGAGTGTTTGCGAGCTTGAGGAGCTGTTTGCTTCTATGTCATACGCATATACGGTATAAACACCTGCAGCTAGATTTGCCGCATCAAAATTATTCGGTTCTGTGAGCTTTACATTCTTTGATGTAATGAGCACTATCTTCAGCGTATCATTGGGTCTCTTCTGCCCCGGCGTCGCATTAATGATATCGCGCTGGCCGTATGTGGATGGACTTGCTTCCATAGACAGGTAGGGGACGGTGCCGGGCGGACCGGATGCCCGTATGCCAACTGTTGTAGTGCCTCCCGGCGGGGCTGCCGTGGAAGGACCTACGCCGTGGAATGCAAATAACGCAACCAGCGCTATTACTATCACGATTATGACGGCAGCGGCTACCTTCTTTAGCTTGGATGATCCGCTTTTTCTCACCGCCATGCCTCTATTCTCACGTGCAACCATTTTCAATCCCCATTACCTGAGCATTTACGCTTTTAGCATCTTTAATAAGATTTAAATGTATTTCCATATCATCGTGGATTGTGCCGCAACAATCAAAAGTTATAAATAAATTGAAAGTAGGATAGGATAATGCGGGGTGGTTCTGTGGCAAATAAGAGAGGATTTCGGGAACACCGAATAAATAAAACACGGCATTTTATGAAACATACAATTAAAAGGATTGGAGTCTAAGCCGTAGAAGGTGAACTCATGGCAGGGGATGTGGATGTTGGGGTGATGGTACTCAACATCAAAGAGCAACAAAAGATAGACGAGGGAGTATGCCCGGAGTGTGGATCAGAAGAAGACCTAGATGAGGTAGGAGGGTGGTGTATAACACATAATCGCATACAGAATGATGACTTTAATGAATGCCCTCCCAATTCACCGTCCAGTGAGGCTATGGAATGCGATGTTTATAGCGTACGGGATGCTATTTTCTGCAAGAATTGTGGATGGATGTTTGACTTAAAAAGAAAAATTAAAGTTGATCCTGAGAAATATGAAGGTGCTGATTGCCCGGTAGGAGAGCGAGATACCACTTCAGAGGAAGGGATATAAACTCTCGCACTAAAATAAAATAGATTTGTATGGGCAGAACGGTTGATTTCAAGTTTAATGAATCAGGCCATGAACTTGAGGCTGGGCGGAAGACAGCCGGGAGGCCTTATTATATGGTCACTCAGAACTCTCCTGCTGGCGACAACTATTTCACAACAATGGAAACATTGAGCAAAATAGTTATAGCAATTCCGAATAACTCCATTCGCGTAAATGGTGTGCTCTCAATTTCAATCAACGAACGTCATTTGTATTCTGGACGAATAGAGGCTATCGAAGCGAAGAGAACTGAATCTTTTGATGTAAGACCAGAAATGGTCCCAAGAAACCACTTGTCAGTTGTGATAGAGTGCGAGCAAGTGAACGGAAGCGAGCCGTATATAGTTCAGCTTCAACTCTCTTAAAGTATTGTGCAGCAAGCTAGCCCACCGATCTCGGCGCCTCATTGCCTGCCAGAGTGTTGAGGGTTAATTTAAGCATGGTGCGATAGCCGAGAGTCGCTATAAACCTTACTTGCCATTTGTATATCATTTGATATACATTTCTTCATGTAATAAATGCCCTGCCCCTCTTCACTTCCTGCTATGGACGCGGGCGGATGGGAGGTGAGGATGGGCTTAGAGGCTTAACTATGCTCGGGATTAGATGCTTGAAGTCTTCTGAGTAATGGTGTCATCGACCTTAAAGGAGGCTTTGGGCTTAAAGCATCTGCGCATAGGCTTAGCTCGAATGCTGTCCTTTCTAGTGGGTCCTCTGGTATGACCCCTTTGATTAATTTCCTAGGTTCATATACTATCCCGTTGGCGTCTACTCCAATAATAGCAGAAGGATTGCTTTGGTTTATGACTTCGACAGTGCAAGCATGTCTCTTTGCAAAATAAAGCGTTGCATATTTGATATCACTGCTGCTCTGTGAAGATAGTATAACAAATGCTTTTTCAACGCTCTTATATCTCGGGTTCATTTCTAGACTAGCAAGTTTTCTTAGTACATCGATGTGGGCCAACAGAACCGCGTTATCCTCTCCTCCTACTAAAACAAGGGCGACAGAGGTTCCTATACCCCAAGTCTCCATCTTATTGAAGCCCAAGCTAATAGTATCTCCTGTGAGCTCTCCAAAATAGCCCTGCATAACGGGAATTACGCTCTTATCAGAATACGTTTCCCTTTTAACCTCAACGCCGGCCGAGCTAAAGCGTCTGTAAGCTTCAGCTAAGCCAACTCTCGGCGCGCCTGAAAGATCGCCGCCATGTATGCTTTTGTAAGTCGAATCAGTTAGCGAAGTTAACAAGCGAACCGCAGTGCTGTCTTGAGATACGTGGTATCCGCCAAGCGAAAAGTCTATGTAGCCTCGTTGATCGTAAGTTACATTGATTTTCTCAGCTAGCTCTTTAGGCTCAGCACTAACCATACTGGCATCTATACTCCCTTTTACTTTCTTATACTGTTCTTCGGTCGCTTTTACCCTAAGCCCTACTCCGCCGTATGTATCGTTGAATGTATGCCAATATTCCCGAACTCCCGGCACTACATTCCTTAAGGTTGGCTCCTGCTGAGGCCTAAACATTTCTATACCAGGAACCGGTCGTGCTTCGTGAGGTGCTCGGCCCCGTATTACAATTCCCATATAATAGATTCTATTTGTTAGATATTTATGCTTTCTCTTTAGCTACAAAACCATAACCAATCCTTGTTATTTTGTAAATCCTCTAGAGGGTATGTCTAGCTCGCCCGCCAATCTCGGTGCCTCATTGCCTGCCAGAGTGCTGAGGGTTACTTTAAGCATGGTGCGATAGCCGGGATTGGCTATAAACCTTATTTGCCATTTGTATAGCGTTTGATATATACTTTTTTACGAAATAAGTACTCTATCCCGCCCTCCCGGTGATAAATCGGTATATTTGTTCTTTATAAGAAATATTCCTCTATCTAAAACTTTTCCAAAGTTCTTATCCTTCCTCCAGACTATTCTAAGCTCTGCTCTCAATTTTTTATGGATTGGGTATCCTTTATCATGAAGTACTAAATCAGAGAATTCTTCATTTATAAGAAAGGTAACTGCTTCTTTAAGGTGCTGTGTTTGTTGATCATTTAGCCCATGCTTTTCGCAATACACCCAAAAATACTTATGGAATTGAAAATGTACAATCTCGTGCAATATCACAGAAGCACATCTTTTCCTATCTTTTAAAGAGTACTCTGTTATATACAGCCATGCGTGATTTCTGGCCGTGCCGTATGGACCGCGTGGGAATGAGGTATAGAAGCAGTAGATCCTTTCTGGCCAGATTGGATGTTTTGTTATTTTCTTTAGCCTTTTGAAGATTTCCTTTTCATTGTCTGCCCAGTAAGTGCTGCATGCATTCATTAATTTCCTTATGTGCTTTTTTCTACTTTTATATAGATTTTTTAGATAAGGCTTAAGGAATTTTACGGCCTTTTCGTACTTCACGCCAGCTATTCTTCTTCTCAGGTTAGGTGGTATTCTCATTTTCCAATCAATTCCAAAACCAGCTTTCTGGCAGGCAGCCCACCAGTTGTCCATATCACCTTTTAGATAAAAAGTGAAGGTAACTCTCGTCGTTTCTTTTTTACTCATTTATTCACAGAATTAAGGGTTTTAAAGTCGGTACTATTCCCACTCTACGGTGCCAGGGGGCTTATCTGTAGTGTAAT
>JAJYWI010000010.1 GCA_021791535.1 Microcaldota archaeon | reverse complement strand
CGGTGCTTACCATGTTACCCCTAACTGTCTGCATCTTTGGCTTTCCGGCAGACCTGCCTGTAGCAGTTATCCTGCTGGTCCTCGTCTTTATAGTGCCCTGTATGCTCCTTTCCAGCGGGAAACCGCTGTTGTCGCTGCCGCCGGTGATCTTGAGCTTGCAGCCCGTCAATCCTATTATGCCGCCATCTATCGTGTCGCCGATCTTGTAGTTTAGCACTAGGCCGGCCTTGTCCTTGCCAAGTTCCGCCTGAGCTGTCCTTCCGCTCTTTGGGTCTGAATAAACTATCTTCACACAATTCACCTGAATCAGTAGCAAGTTAAACAGGGCAGAACAAGCAAATAACTGCCGTATTTTCTTATACTAATATGTCTGCAAATAATAAAAAGGTATCATTCAGCGCGATTTGTCTTATTGCTTCTTCCGCGCAGCAGGTCGTGAACCTTACTTTCAGCAGCCCTCAACTCGTTCACAACCGTGTCCCGTTCCCGCTTTAGCCACATAAGCTCTTTGCTTCCCTTCTCTATCCGCCTGTCCAGTTCCTCCAGGTATCTGGTAGTTTGTTTGAGCCCGCTAACTATTGCCCCAGCGCCACCGAGGTGGCGGTATATTGTTTCTCTTTGTATGTGATACCTGCTCGCAAGCTCCGGGACCCTGCCCTCCTGCATCGCTCTGATCATCTCACCCATAGGGATGCGCACGCTTGGTCTACCTATCGGTCTTTTGGGTAGCTCACGCCTTGGCACATGGCTGACCGGATGTGCCTTGCTTCTCACGTCCAACCCCATCTTTTTCCATTTGCGGTGGATCGCCGAGTCTGTAACGCCTAAATGTCTGGCAGCCTCTGGTCCGGACATGGTCTTGAACGCTTCTGCAAGCTCATTCTCCCTGCCGGCCAACTTCCCGCTTCCGGCAGCAGCGTGCTGCTGAAGTTGATGCCGCGATTCGGCTGCGACTTCGGCCTTTTGCTTTTCAATTGTCCGCTCCGGCTCTGGTTCCTTCTCCTTCCTTGCAACAACCTTGTCAAGTCCCAACTTCTTTCTCCTAATGTATATGGCTGCCAATGTTCTTCCGAAGCGCTCGGCCACCTTCTTAACAGGCATCGTCTCAAGGGCCTCCTTAAGCATGGCGTCGGTCAAAGGCGGCCTGCCCTTCTGGCTGGAGTTGCGTTGCCTATCTTTTGCTGCTCTTTCAGCTTGTTCCCCGGTAGTATCTGTTTCGGGCGCTGTGGAGGTTATTGCAGCAGTCTCCTGCACCTCCGCTCTTTGCTCGGTACTTGTGGTGCGGAAAACCGACCTCACTCTGTGCTGCTTCGGTTTCTGTGGCGAAACAAAAGTGTCAAAATCCGGGCTGAGCTGCTTCTCCATTCCAAGCGTGTAGCTGTCCAGGTCCCTCAGCATTGCATTCCTCGCCTCGCACGCCCTCTCCTGCGAGAATGTAGCGATTGAGGAGTTGCTGAACCTCGCTATATTGGTGTACATGTCTATTGAATGTGCTATGGTGGATTCTACGCATGACACCGCCTCCTGCGCGAACTGCGACGGTTCAAAGCCATCGCACCCGCACATCAACTTAAGGGAGGCGCGCAGCTCATTCAGAGCCACCTCGTTGCCGTCAAACTCAATGGGCTGTGTGAGCGTCACGCTTATGGTAATGCCTGCCATCGCGGTCTTGAGCTTGCTAAAGTTACTGAATATTTGCGCCCTGCCAGCCCTTATGCCCTGCACCTCGGAATCGACCGGCAGGTTTGCCGCGTGCTGCTGGTGCGCCTGGTACTCCCTGTAAAGGTATATGCCGGTCGACCTTATCGCGCTTATCAGCTCTTGGGAGATGCTGCCGTTCGCCCTCTCAAGCCTAGACACCGCTTCCCTGAAGGCGGTGTAACCTGCCTGGAATGTACCATTCACATCGTGCTGCCGCGCCGGTGCGGTAGTTTCTATAGGAAACGGCCCGCTTCGGCTCGCAGCTGCCTGCGCCCCCATTTACACACATGGATTATCGATTAAACCTAATATAAATACCTTTGCGGGCGCGGTTTTCCAACAGCAAGGTGCGATTGCCGGGATTTGAACCCGGGTCTTTGCCTTGGAGGGGCAAAGTCCTAACCAGGCTAGACTACGATCGCACGCTACCTACATGGCAATAACAAATAAAAAGAGGCGTACCTGCCGCTAGACTGAAAAATAAAAATGCCGGCCTCATAGCCATGCTCGACCGCGCATCACTGCGTGTTTACCATCTGTCCTAAACAGATAACAAAGACCAGATAAAAAAGGAGATAATGTCAAGGCACAGGCTCAATGTGGATGGCAGCGAGCTGAACAGCTGCCTGGCGTAACTTCCCTAATTTAGCCAATGTGGCAATGTTATGCGTCAGTCCCTGGCATCCAAGTAAACTTCTCGTTTTCTGCAATTTACAGGAATTATACAAAGTCTGGTCTGTGGTAAACCTTAAAGCCCAAAAAATCTTACCGAATTAGCACTTAGCACCGCCCTTATCTCATCGTCGCTAAGTCCTCGAGCCATGCCGGCTGCTATGACCCTTCTTTTCATTCCCCAGTCCAGATTCGCCATGTTGGAGGCGTCGAACCAATTCCATGCAAAATCACTAGAAAAGGCTATCCTTTTTGGATCTAGCATCTCGAACAAGCACGTGAGGTAGTCTCTGTCCTTTATGAACAGTCGCTCTTTTTCAGAATTTATTGAATAATCCGGTCCAGTTCCAACAATTATGGATTCTTCGTGGTTTACTATTCTAGCGGCGTCGGAGTCGAGCCGGATACCGTGTGCTAGATAAGCAGCAACTCCGTTATCTATGACCCACCTCGCCCACTTCAGCGGGCGGTTCGCCCTTCTAAGATTAGCCATGTCTTCGGAGATCGGTTGCCTGCGCAACATCATCTTGGCTGCGCCTTCCACTGCTCCAGCGAGAGGATCACCGATAAAATCCGTGTGTATTATGAAGGGGACATCATACCTCTTAGCTAGCCTCACCACCCACCCCGGCACATCTTTCGGTACATAGTGGCCGCTTATTCCGTGCATCTTGATTCCCACCGTGATGTCGTCGTTTAGAAACTGCTCTATGTCCCATTGGATATCTAATTTTGGATGCAGTACAGGCGCAAAGTAAAACATAAATCCTGCGCGCTTCTTATTTTCCAGCTTCAGCAACTCCAAGAAGTGCTTATTTGAGTTTAACAGGGGAGATCTGGGATTTATCTCTTCAAATCTCTCTTCTCCCCTCATTAGTTCTTTTGTATACACGACATTTCCTGTTGCCTCGTCAACGCGCCATAAGCAAGACCTCTCCGTTCGACCGTCAGACAGCCTGAGCTCATAGGTCGACTCTGGTATCACAATTGCATTCACGATGTTGAACCTGGGTATCTGGTGCTTAAAAACCTCCAAGTCTGATGTGGCGCCAAACAGGTTTTTGCCTACGTGGACTTCGGGGTCTGTGACCTCCGCTCTCAATAAAGCGCTAGGCACCCGCCCATAATGCGTTACGGTGCTTCTGGCCATATTCATCCCATGCTGTTCTGCAGCGAATGTTTATCAAGGATAGATTCTTGTAAGCGTCCTTGGATACGGTATTGTGTCCAGAATAGTCTCCCTTTTTGTGACCCATCTCACTATCCTGTCTATCCCGAACCCAAAGCCGGAATGAGGCACGCTGCCGTACTTCCTGAGGTCTAGATACCATGAGTAATTGTCGATGTTGAATCCTTCGGCATTTATCCTTTCGACTATTGCTTCTAGATCCTCTTCGCGCTGCCCCCCTGTGCTTATCTCCCCGTAACCCTCTGGCGCAAGCATGTCAGCTGAGTACACTAGCTCCGGCCTGTCCGGATCTATCTTAGCATAGAACGGTTTGACTGCTTTTGGGTACTCTACAACAAACACTGGGGACTTTTCTTCAATAGTAAGAAACCTTTCGTGCTCTGTGGATAGATCGTCACCTGGGCGCATATCCATGCCGGCAGAATTTACCCTCCTTAAGACCTCTTCATAGTGTACGCGCTTGAACGGCGGATTGATCCTGAGCAAGTCCTCCGCGTCCCTGCCTATCGCCTTCAGTTCCGCCGGAGCGGTCTCGGCAACATGATGCAACGTTGATGCTAGAAGCTGCTCTTCGACCTTTAGTATCCCCTCGAAATCCAACCAGGCGACCTCCCCTTCAAGGTGCCAGAACTCCATAAGGTGCCGGCTTGTCCTGCTCTTCTCCGCCCTGAACGATGGGGTCAGCGACCACACCTTTTCCAGTGGGAAGATCAGCGACTCTAGATAGAGCTGCGCTGATTGCGAGAGGTAGCCCTTCTTCCCAAAATAGTCCAGCTCGAACAACGTGGCCCCGCCCTCAGCAGTGCTACCACTTATTATTGGAGGGTTCACCTCGTGCCAGTCTTTCGACCTAAACCAGTTTCTCGCACCCTCAAGTACCCTCTCCCTTACTATCATGACGTTCTTAATCTTGGAGGACCTGTTCCACAGGTGTCTTACGTCAAGCAGAAAATCGGAGGAGAAGTTCTTTGATATGGGGTATTCGTGCGATTGCCCTATCACTACAGCTTTATCCGCACGTATTTCATAGCCGCCTGGCGCCCTGTCATCTTTAACAATAGTACCAACGACTTCGACTGCTGACTCTATGTACAAAGGCTGCGCGGTCACGGCAATAGGTACAACAGTCTGCATAACCCCTGTGGAGTCCCTCAGTACGATGAATTGTGCATTTGCGTGCTGCCTCCTCCTCCACACCCAGCCTAATATGCTAGCCCGCTGGCCTGCGTGCTCCCCATCCAGCAAATCCTTTATGAAGATCTTTTTACCTTCACTCAGGTCGATGCTGGAAGGTGCATCAGCTCTTGCCGCCACTGGATTGATACCAGCCGTCGCCTGTTTTTCCGATGAGGTTCTTAGGAGATCTGTCTTATTCTGGATCATCCTTTGTGTCATAAATACCACATTGTAAGTTTCTAACCGCGTCTCCTGAGTTCAATCACGTATCTTACTCTCCCTTTTTCCACGCAGAACTTTGTTAGGCCAGAATTAATCTCATCGTCAGCATAATGCACAGTTGCGCCTTTTGTGTCTTGCATTCTAAAGATGGTTCTCATTCAGCCAGCCGCATCTCTTATGTAAAGTGCGACTCCGTGACTTGATTCGTTGTTGGATTCCATGATCAGAGCATCATCCTGACGCAGCCCTATGACTCGCCTTGTTGTGCGCATTTCTTGTTCGCTCATTCTATCCCCTTTTTCTTATAGTCTTATGATATTTATGTTTTTTGATGGGCTTTGCCTTCCATTCAGGCATTCCTCATAGATGTTACTTCTTTACTATTCTATCCTGCAACGCTTTCAGCATCTGGTCTCCGGCCTTGGGCCCCATCAATGTTGTCACATATCCGGGATAGCGGTTAAAATAAACATTTTTCTTCACTACGAATTCCTTGAACCTGCGACTTTTCAACCCTATTGCAGGGTACAGCTTCACGTGCATGTGGTTGATTCCGGTGCCCTCAAGCACGAGGTGGATCCTTGCCACTCCAAGTTTTGCTTCCAATATCTTCGCGACCTTTTTCGACACTCTGATAAGGTCAGCCAGCTTTTTGTCATTCATGTCAAATGCGTAGCTCTCGGTGTGCCTGCGCGTTATAACAAGGGTCTGTCCCTTTATGTTTGGGAATATATCCAAAAATGCAATGTAGTTTTTGTCCTTGTATACAATATATGCTGGACTCTCTCCCTTCGCGATTTTGCAGAATGTGCAGTCTTTTTTAACCATGATAATCTTGAGATAGTGGCTCTATAATCATATTTAAACATTGTGTGTTTGGCCAAGTTTATGGGTATATCGTCGAATGCACTCTCGGGAATGTTGATGCGGAGTAGATGTACGGCATCTTCAACATACCCTGCAGCAGCCTCTCCCATCCGACTCCGAAACCGGAGGTTTCCTTATAATTCTTTGACTTCCTTGATTCTAGATAGTACTTGTAGTCCTCCAACGGCAAGTTGAATACCTTCGCTTTCTTCAGCAGCTCGTCCAGCGACCTTACTCTGTGGCCGCATCCAACAACCTCCCTGTAGTAGGGCCATATGAAGTCCGTATTTTCCGCGACCTGACTGCCGCTTCTTGATATCGGGGCGTGGTAGAATGCCACTTCGTAAAGTGGGAACTCTGATATTATAGCCATGTCATCCAGCTCTGAGGTCAGCTTCACCTCCTCCCAGGTACCGAAATTCTGGGTGGAGAACTTCTTGTATTTCTCATCCTTTGTTGCCATGTAAAGGATGTCGAGGGCCTGCTCGAAAGTTATCTCCTTGCCTAGTCTCTTGTCGGCCAGCCTCTTCAGTTCATCGATGTCATCGTCTTCTAGGAAGAACGCAAGATCATCCTTATTATGGGAGAGTAGCTCCTTCGCTATGCGTGCCAGCAGGTTAAGTATTATCTTTTTGTTCTCGGCTTGGGACACCTTGCCCTCGTATTCTATGTGGTGGAATTCAGACAGGTGTGTGTGGTCCGCTGGCTCTTTCCTAAAGGAGTTGTATATTGAGTACACGCTGTCTATCCCATTTATCATAAGGTACAGCTCCAGATATATCTGCGATGACTCAGCTAGGAAAACATCCCGGTCCAGATCAAACCACTTCAACTTTATGGGTACGGTGTCTGATGTGTAATCAATGTGCTCCTTACCATATATGGCGCCTGGCGAGGAAATCATCCTCGTGGTAAGGGGGAGAAGTGCGAACTGGCTACCGAGGTCGTTGAAATAGTCGTTTGCCGCCTTGTTTATCCTGTGGTTTATCCTTACTATATGGTACCAGAACTTATTCTCCCTCAGCTCTGAAAGCCTATTCTCAAAGGCATTCGTCGCTATAATTCCAGATATCTTCTTTAACGGCTTGTAGATCTTGTTTCCTCCGTATCCAAGCGTATGGTCAGGGTTTGCTATATATAGTGGATTCATGTGCTCACCTAGCCGTTCAGCAGTTCACCAAAATCCCTGTTTATGTGCTTCTCTCATTTATCTCAATTTCGTAATCACAATATATATATACACACATAGGTTGCTCTACGACCTTCCCATTTTGTCTTCAGTAGCCTTCCATAGTAGAGGAGGTAGTGCATGTTATTATCCTCTTGCAATTGCCCGCTGCCTGGTGGCATCCTTCACTAGCGCTGAACCGCCTGTTGCCTCCAGGTCACATGCATGTATGTGCCACAGGTATGCGGTAGGATTCCTGTGCATCTTAGAAATAGAAAGCGCAAATATCTCAAAAAAGGAATAATATGCCGGAGCGCCAGGCACAGATTCTTGAATCTCACGATACACCCTGTGCCTGGCTTCACGCTAGGCATAACATTCAGAGGAACTTGCCGCCGCTCTTCGTAACAAGCACATCGTCCTCTATCCTCACACCGCCGAAACCCTCTATGTATATGCCAGGCTCGTCGCTGAAGACCATGTTTTCCTGAATCTTCTCCTTGTAGCCTGGAGAGAGGTTAGGGCCTACGTCATGTACGTCTATGCCTAGAGAGTGGCCAAGCCCATGTATGAACCTGCCCTTGTAGATGCCATTGTGCACCTTGTTTATGTATTCCATTGCTTTGTTGTGAGGCACCTCGCACCTGACGCCGGGCCTTATGCTCTTCAGGGCGATCTCCTGCGCCTCCTTGACCGTGTTGTACATTTCTAGCATTCTCCGGTATTTATCCGACTTCATGTCAGGCTTGAATATGAATGTGCGGGTGACATCAGAGCAGTAGCCCAGGTACCTTGCTCCTGCATCGATGAGCACAAAGCTATTTGGCTCCAGCTTCGTCCTGCCTGGCACGTGGTGCGGAACTGCAGAATTGGCTCCGAAGCACACAATCGTTTCGAAAGAGGGCTCATCGGCTCCGTACTTCTTCATAAGCGATTCGAACTCCGATGCAAGCTCCTTCTCTGTAATTCCGACTCTGAAATTCCCGGTTATCTTCGAAAACGCCTTCTTGACTATGTTGTTTGCTATACCTATCAGCTCGACCTCAGGCCAGTCCTTGATCTGCCTTGCGCTGGCAAGCGCCTTGCTTACATCAGTCATCCTTTTCGGCTTTCCGGTTTTTCTTATGCTCCTGTACAGATTTACTGGGAGGAACGTCCCGTTTATTCCGACGGCTTTGCCCATAAGCCTGCCCTTTAACAGCTCCATAGTCTTGCTGCGCGATTCGGCCGCAATCACATCGATCTCCTTCGGGCACATCCTCTTTGCGACGTCGTATTCCAGGACTGTGGTAATCAGCTCCGCCTTCTTCCTATGGGCTATCAGGATTGAGCTCTCGAAAGAGCCGGCGTACAGCCCGGTGAGGTAGGTGAAGTAGCTGTCCTTCTGCGTCGTGTTCATCAGCAGTATCCTTTCCGCGTCTGTGTTGCTGAATATCCTTTCAAGCCTTGGGGCTATGCTCATCATGGTAAAATATTGCACTGTAAAGGATAAAAGCCTGCTATGCTGATATATAGCGATGGAGAGGAAGGAGATACTTGATGAAATAGCAAAGATGCAGATGGAGAAGGTGGGCTACTCGGTCAAGAGATCGCAGATAGCTTACCAGCACATGCGCGACCCCGCGCTGCTTAGGCAGTATTACCGCATGAAGATGCAGCCGATGACAGACAGTCTCGAGATATACGGATCGTCGCCAACAGACATCTTCATAGGCAGGCACAACTACCCGAACGTTTACATAGGTCCAATGGTCCCTCCCGAATTCGGCGACACTTCGCTGATGGGCATGCCTGAGGGGTGGGTCCACTTCTCCATGGAGACCATAGTGGACTTCAGGTCAAGGCTTGTCAGGGGCATGCACCTATCGAGGGTCACTGATGTGAACAGGGGCAAGATGCAGCAGCAGATAACAGACCTCGCGCTTGCCGGCAGGCCGGCAGACTCTGAGGTGCATTTCTCAAGGAAGCCTTTCGTGAAGATGACGCTAATGGACGAGGTGCAGCCTTTCGGCCCCAGCGCGCTGATGAAGAGCATGGAGGTCTCGAACGTGAGCGCTGACAGGAAAGTGGAGCGGCTTTACCTGGACACAGACGCGAAGGCCAACACTGCGATAAAAGAGCTCTACCACAAGGGCATACAGGTCTCGAAGATACAGAAATCGCTATCTGCAGGGCTTTTCGGCATAGGAAGGAACAGGAGGTTCGTCCCTACAAGGTGGAGCATAACCGCAGTCGACGACACGCTAGGCAAGGACAACCTCGCCGAGGTGAAGAGCTACAGCCCGATGGATGTCGTCTACGCTTACTACCATGTGTCGTTGGACAACAGATGGCTGATCTTCTTCATGCCAGGCAACTGGGAATACGAATCTGCGGAGGCGTGGTGGCCGAAGACAGTTTGGAATGCCGATGGGACAAGCATCTCGATATACTCGTCGTACGAGGGCTACAACGGCAGGAAGGACTACGCCGAGATAGGCGGGTGCTACTATGCGGCCAGGCTCGCTGTGAGCGAGAGGCTCAAGGAGCTCAAAAGGCAGGCTGTTGTGCTCATCCTCAGGGAGGTGCACGAGGGCTACCTGATGCCAGTAGGGGTATGGAACGTGCGCGAGCACGTAAGGGAGGCTCTGGGGAAAAAGCCGGATGTGCTGCACAGCACAGACGATGTCTTCAGCTACATAAAAGGCAAGATGGGCATACCATTAGCTGATTGGATCAGGAACTGCCGCATCCTGAGGGATATGCTGATGCAGAGGAAACTTCAGAGCTACATGAAATAAGCTCTCAGTGCGTTATTCCCATTATGCTCCCTATGAGCGCTAGCCCGAACCCTATTATCATAAGGCCGTATGAGCCGCTGTTAGCCAGACCCAGTATGCTGAATATCAGCGCAACAGTTGACCAGATGTGCACGGTTGTCTTGTGCGGGTGGTGCATCGCAACAGCCACTATGACAAGTACCACTGCTGATACTATGGCTAGCCAAAACGCGCCTGCAAATCCGATAGAGTATCCTGGTATAGGGTTAAGCCCTATGCCTATGAAAGGGAGAAGCAGGCTCCCAAGCACTCCGAGGATCCCGCCAACCAGTACGAATGCAAACGCCTGCGTTGGCTTTTCGCTCCTAGCTCTAGTTGCCATGTTATCACATCAATTATTTGTAAGCAAGGCCAAGTATGCTGCCGACAAGGCCGAGCACGAACCCTATTATGAAGCCGCCGCCGTTAGCCAGGCCTATTATAGTGAATACAAGGGCTATTACAGACCAGAGGCGTATGCTGCTGGCATTGCCGGACCTTATCATTAAAGACGCGACTATCATTATTATGCCTGAGATTATGCCGATTATGCCTAGCAGGCTGCCGACTGCGCCGAGCGCTACAAGGGAGAACAGCGATGCGCCTATAGCGGCTACAGCTATGCCCCCTATCAGGGTGAGTATCCCTCCTATCAGTACAAGCACGAATGCAGCTGTAGGTCCACGCTTTGCCATCCCAACACCGATTAGCTTTCAATCGATATCTTTAAATACCTTATACAAAGGCTCACACGAATTTCGGGGTGTAGCTCCCACCGCTCCCGTTTATGAATATCGTATAGGTAGCGCCTACGAATGTGCTGTTCTCTCCGCTGCCGCCGTTCGACAGCCATACCATTAGGGTGTATTCGCCTGGGCCGTACTGCGATACCTGCTTGTTTATGTTGAAAGAGATCGAGAACGACTGCCCGTTTATCGAATACCTGTTGGCATCTATCGTCTCGATGCCCTGGTAGTAATATAGGGGGCTGCTCGCCACCCCGGCTATCTCCTGACCGTAGCTGTAGGAGCTGGTGTTCCACAGCTGCGCCGCGCTCATGTTGCTCACCGGAGCGTCGTAGGAGACCAGCACCTGCGATATGCTGTAGCCGCTTTGCGCGCTTCCTGAGAGCGAGACATATCCGTTCGAATACGCTGGCGTGCCACCGCTCCATGCTATATAGTTGTCTATGAAGTCCTCCACAAGGTACACAGTGCTTGAGTTGTATGCGACGCCTATGCTCACCTGGTTGTGGTTGGGGTTGAGTATATTGTACCTGTGGCCGTTGTTGCAGCACTGCGAATCGTTGTAGAGCATGCTGTCCTCCATGCTCCTTATCGCTGAATCGACGTTTATCGTGCCGCGGCAACCTAAGAGGCTGCAGGATTCGTTCCTTATGTACGCGACATTCTCCTCTACAGCGCCAGTCCCGCCAAGCAGCGTGTACCTCATGTAAGGCTTCATCCCGTATATGTCCCAGTGGCTCAGGTAGCCGTATTGGAGCATGCTGTCAGCATGCTGCTGGCCTGACCGCTCTCCAGACAGGCTCACGTTCTGCAGCCCGTATGAGGAGCGCACCTGGTTTATGAGCGAGAGCGCGTACAGCACAGGCTGGCTTGCGTTTGACGTCCCTGCTGTGCTGGTCTGCGTGCTGGTGTAGTTTGACGACACAGGCGTAGTGCTGCCCTGCTGTGGCATGCCAGATGGTATCAAGCTCAGGATTCCTGAGAGCATGCCGTTGTAATAGAGGTAGAAGAGCGCAACAGCTATTAGGAACCCTATTATGATACCGGATACGAGCCCTGCGGCCGTTCAACCACCTTGCATAGGTTTCATTGATACGTAATTTAGAGGTTGCGTTTTCCTTTTGGATATGTGGGCTTCAGGCAGGTTAATAAAGATTTAACGCGCATGCGTTGCGTGGGAGCATGATACTTTCGGATTACGACCTGATGAACGCGATAAGGAACAAGCGCATAGTGATAAGGCCTTTCGACAAAGAGACGCTGCGCGAGAATGGCATAGACCTGCGCATAACAGACCAGGTCGCCCACCACAACGAGTTCAAGAAGGGATTCGTCCTTGACCCGGCAAACCCCAGGCATGTCCGCAGCTCGTACAGGATCGTCAAGAGGGCGAAGAACATCGTGATAGGCTCGAGGGAGCAGGTACTGCTCTCTACAAACGAGTATGTGGAGCTTCCTGACGACGTGATGGGGTTCGTGGAGATAAGGAGCACCTGGGCTAGGCACGGCCTCTCGATGCCTCCGACCATAATAGACGCGGGCTTCAAGGGCGACATAACCCTCGAGGTGATAAACAACGCGCCGTACGCAATAGCGCTGAGGCCGAAACAGAGGCTTGCGCACATCATATTTGAGAAAGTAAACAACAGGGTTGACAATGTCTATTCCGGCAGGTACCTGGGCCAGCGCGGAATCAGGATACCGAAGGTAATAAAGTGGGAATCAGCATCAGGCAAGGACAGGTAGCTAACCCAAAATCTCAAATGCTCCCTGGGGATTCGAACCCGGGTTCTGGGGTTGAAAGCCCTACGCGCTTTTTTTCATCAGTATCTCGTACTGGTATTCGCTCGCCTCGGTCACCTTGACCGTGTAAAAGCCGTTGAAGTACCTCTTGTAATCATCCGCATCCATCCTCAACTCGTACGGAGGGCCTATGTCCGTCTGCTCTTTCTTCCAGTCTATTATTATCAGGGTGCCGCTGTCCTTCAGTATCCTTCTTATCTCGTTAACTACATCCGCGGATTTTACGTCGTGGAAGACGTTCGCGAGCAGGACCACGTCTATCGACCCTGACTTCAGGCGCGTGTTCGCTATGTCGGACTTTATGAACTCCACGTTGCTGCCGCCAGCAACCTCGATAGCCTTGGCGAGCATCTCCTCGCTATCGTCTATCGCGTATAGCTTTGCAGCATACATCGACAGGTACCTGCTGTAGTAGCCGGCCCCGCATCCCAGGTCGGCGACCACCTTGTTGCTTATCATGTTAGACGGTATGAGCACAGCGGGGTTCTCGGTGCGCTCCCTGAGCGGGTTGAGCAGGGACTTAATGAATCCTGGAGTAATCTCCATAAAGCAATCTGCGTATTGGTCGCAGTAGATCTTTATATTGCTAGGGGTTTGTTGTGCCGCTTAACAAGTGTTTCTTCAACGCGGCTATCAGCTCTGGAAATTCCGTCTTGTTCACATCTGAGGAGAAGTGCCCTTGGTCTTTGTATTCATAGTATTCGGTGTTTAGCTTGCTGTGTATAAATCGCATTTCCTGTATGGGTATATACGGGTCGTTCAAAGATCCAAATTGTATAATCCATTCGGCGTTTCCTCTTATGGTGTCCCATTTCCATGGCTCGTCGTAATATCCCGCTAATTTTTCATTTTCTGAGCCGAGGTTAGTATAGCAGGCACCTACGAGCACCGCCCCTTTAATCTTGCGGGTCTCTAAATATCGCATTATGGCTACAGCACCTGAGGAATGCCCTATTAAGATAACGTCCGCCCCTTCGCCTACTTCCTGTTCTATGAATGGAAGCCAGTAGCTTTTTCTCGCAAGCTCCGGGTCGGGCATATTCTTTGCTATGACCTGAATATTTAGCTCCTCGAGCCTTTCCTTTATATAGGGGAACCATATCTCCGACATGTCCGCATTTCCATTCCCCGGTATAATCATTGCCTTCATAAGATTACCTTGCTCCCCCCGGGATTCGAACCCGGGTTCTGGGGTTGAAAGCCCCATGTCCTTGGCCGGACTAGACGAAGGGAGCTTTTTAGAAATAGGAAATCAGGTTAATTAAGATATGTGCCTTGATACCTCCTCCATTACCCTGCTGTGCACTTCATCTGCGCTGGCAGTTGCATCTATAACCCTGACTGCTCCCCTCTGCGGCCTAGGCAGCCTGGCCAGCTTCATATATCCTTCCCTGACCCTTTTCTGGAGTTCTGTGTTCTCAAACCTCTCTGGCTTCTTGTTCCTGACCTCAATCCTCCCGGCTGCAACCTCAGCAGGAAGATCGAATATGAGGACTACAGAAGGCTTGGGGAATAGCACCTCGTTCACATGCAGGAACTCCTCCATGTTTAGGCCGAATGCGTACGCATATGCCGCAGTCGAATAATAATACCTGTCGCATATGACGGTGCTTCCGTTTGCAAGCCGCGGCTCTATTATCTGCAATACATGCTGCGATCGATCTGCAGTGAAAACAAGCTGCATTGTGCGCGGATCCAGATTACCTCCGGTCGCTTTTAGGTCATTTCTTATTATAGCGCCGATGCCGTTATTTGTGGGCTCCGCGGTCAGCATAACGTTATTATGGCCTTTCCTAAGAAGTTCGTCGAAGAGAATCTTCGCCTGAGTGCTCTTCCCTGAGCCGTCTATGCCCTCTATGACTATCAGCTTCCCCCTTGCCATCTACTCACCTCCGATTGGCCGGCTTGAACCACAATAGGGAGGTGCGACTATTTAATATCCATGCATGGCATGTAAGGCGTTCGCTATTTCGAGAGGTCAGTCACTTCAGGGCTAGCTGCGCTCTCCTGCCTGTTGGACTGCCCAGAGCCGGATACCAGGACTACATCGCCTATGTTCTTGACGTTCTTGAACAGCACGCTCTTCTGCTGCAGTATCTTCCTTACCTCTGCCTTGTCCGAGCTCCTCCATTCCTGCATCAGCAGCCTGCTCACCTCTCCCCTCTCAAGGTCGACTATAGCATCCCTAACCTCGCCGAGGTACTGCCCATTGTCGCCGTATATGTCCATGCTGTATATCTCGCTGATCTTCATCTAATCGCCGGCATTCCCTCGTATGGCATGCTTAAATATCTTATGCATGCGGCTATTGACTGGAAGTGCAGGCCTGGCCAGCCGCCCAAGCAACCAGCGCACAGTTTTTACCGAGAGCAGCCCACCGAAAGATTTAAATATCTATTTGTTCAGTATATTAGTGGCTATTTTTAGTAAAATTTAAAAAAGTTCCCGTTTCCTCAAAACGAAACCAGAACAAGTAGACGGTGAAAACGATGGCAGCGAAAAGGCATACCAAGAGCAAATCATCCAAGGGGGTTCATCAAACAGCCACAAGAAGGATAGTCTTGAGTGACAACAAACTTAGCATAGAGGACAGCTCCGCTAGGAGGCCGCGCGGCAGGCCGAAGAGCAATTTCGGCGAGAGCGCGTACCTGCCCGGGCTTCAGCTGCCAGGCATGCCTGGCGGAGAGCCAGAATCCCAGGAGGTGCAGAGGAAGTGCCCGAGCTGCGGCTCGGTAGACATAATATTCGATAGCGAAAGGGGAGAGCGCGTCTGCAACAACTGCGGCCTTGTAATAGAGGAGAACGCAACTGATGCTGGCCCGGAATGGAGGGCTTTTGACGCGGACCAGAGGAACGCGCGCGCCAGGACCGGAGCGCCAATAAAGTACACCAAGCCGAATAGAGGCCTAGTTACCGAGATAGACCTCTACAACAAGGACATACGTGGTGTCAGGATCCCATCAAAGAGGCAGGCGCAGCTATACCGCATGAGGAAATGGCACAAGAGGGCCAGCATATCCAGCTCAAGCGAGAGGAATTACCTGATAGCGCTGCCTGAGCTCAACAGGGTCTCGAGCTATCTTGGGCTGCCGGAGAACATACGCGAGAACGCTGCGCTTCTCTACAGGAAGTGCGTGCAGAGCAACATGATACGCGGAAGGCCTATAGAGACTGTGGTGCAGGCAGTCATATACGCAGCGTGCAGGAGCGCCGGCATGCCGAGGACTCTTGATGAGATATCAAGCATATCCGGGCTACCGAAGAAGGAGATCGGCCGCGCCTACAGGGTAATATCCCACGAGCTCGGCCTCAAGATACCGCTTACTGATCCGATAAGCTATGTACCGAGATACGTGAACTCGCTCAAACTGAGCGGTGAGGCGCAGGAGAAGTCTGTCGAGCTGCTCAGGCAGGCGATGAGGAAAGGCCTTGTATCCGGGAGGAGCCCGACCGGCGTGAGCGCAGCCGCAGTATACATAGCCGGTGCGCTTTGCGGGGAGAGGCGCACGCAGAAGGAGGTCGCGGATGTTGCAGGCGTGACTGAAGTGACGATAAGGAACAGGTACAGGGAGCTGAAGGACCAGCTCAACATCGATGTGAACCTCTGAGCGGAGTTTTTCGTCGGTATCTTCCCACTTTTCGCTGCAGCTGCGCCTTGCGCCTGGCATGCAGCGCAAACCCTTCCGGTTATGTTAGACAGATGGCGAATTTTCCTGAGTTTGTAGAGCAGCTTTAAATAATCTGCTGTAGAAAACCATTCAAGGGTTAGGTGGAGGGTAGTTCACTCTGGCGAGACTACAACCACGGATGGATCACTTAAAGGGTGTAGAGAATGGACGAGAAGGAATTCGTAGAAGAGGGGGGAATATATGACCTGCGCGTGAATGCGAAGGGCGCGCGCGGCGAGGGCATCGGCCGCATAGGGAGCCTGGTTGTCTTTGTAAACAACGCGAAGACAAGGATAGGAAACAACTACAAGGTCAAGGTGACAAAGGTGCACAGGACCTTCGCTTATGCAGAGCTCAACGGCGGCATGCGTGAGATAATAGGCAACGGAAGCCAGCTTGAATTCTGAAGCTGAATCAGATAGCCTTATATACTTAATGGTGTTAACCTTATTGGGCGTGAACTTAAGCATCAAATTCCATGCTTGAGTGCATTGTTTTATTTCATTCTTACCGGTCGTTTCGATGAAGTCTGACTATGTGAAATATCTAAAAGGCACAACCACCATCGGTGTGGTCTGCAGCGACGGCGTCGTGATAGGCGGCGATACAAGGGCCACGATGGGCAACATAATAGCGAACTCTGAGTCCAGGAAGGTATTCAAGATAGACAACAACCTAGGCATAACTATAGCAGGGGCCGTTGGTGACGCCCAGGAGATAATAAGGATACTCAAAGCGCAGAACGAGATATACAAGATGAACGAGGGCAGGCCGCTCTCCCCTAAATCTGCTATATCGCTGCTTTCGATAATATTCCAGCAGAACAAGATGATGCCGTATATGGTGGCGAACCTGGTAGCAGGGCTAGACGGCGACGATTCGCAGCTCTACTCAATCGACCCGTTCGGCGGCGTCACAGAGGAGTCAAAGTTCGCGTCTGTCGGCAGCGGCTCTGAGACAGCGTTAGGCTACATAGAGGATGCTTACAAGAAAGGAATGACCACCAAGGATGCAGTGAAGGTGGTGGCCAAGGCGCTAAGCATAGCGATGAGGCGCGACTCGGCGACAGGAGACGGCATGATAGTTGCAGCGATAACAAAGTCCGGCTATACCGAATATAGCGGAAAGGACGTCGAGAAGGTCGTGGCGGCGAAGTAAGAACCAGCTTGCCGCAGTACAGGAAGCGATCGCAAATACGCTAAGTCCTACCAGTGATAATTTTGGACGAGAAAGAATCGAAAGAAAAGACCAAGGAGCAGATGGGCCAGCTTTTCGACAAGATCAAGTCGATGATGCCGAGCGAAGCAGAGTTCATCAAGGCGGAGTTCGAGGGCCCCGACATAGTGATATACCTGAAGAACGCGAAGGCGGTCTACCAGGACGACATGATAGTGAGGAGCATAGCCTCGGCTGTGAAGAAGAAGCTCATAATCAGGAGCGACGAGGCGCACCTTATGG
Organism: Microcaldota archaeon; assembly: GCA_021791535.1. Classification (GTDB taxonomy): domain Archaea; phylum Micrarchaeota; class Micrarchaeia; order Micrarchaeales; family Micrarchaeaceae; genus JAJZAB01. The sequence goes on along the minus strand of JAJYWI010000010.1, from coordinate 24,038 downwards.
AGCCGGAGAAGGCCAAGGAAGCTATATCTGCGATCGTCCCGAAGGAGGCGGTGATAGCGAGCATAAGGTTCATGCCTAAATTCTCTGAGGTTTACATAGAGGCGATGAAGCCTGGCCTAGTCATAGGCAAGGGCGGATCCACATTGAAGTCGATATCGGTGCAGACAGGATGGTGCCCGAAGGTGCTGCGCACCCCGACGATGAGCAGCGAGACCATATCGGGGGTAAGGCAGCTGATGTTCAACGAGGAGGATTTCAGGAAGAAGTTCCTGGCGAACGTAGGCAGGGACATAAACAGGGTGATAGCCAAGAGCGACTGGCTGAAGGCGACGGCGCTTGGGGGCTACAGGGAGGTCGGGAGGAGCAGCCTGCTCCTCGAGACCCCGAACTCCAAGATACTCATTGACTGCGGGATCAGCCCAGAGCCGTCTGCCAGAGGGAGCGACGCAGAGGCGAGCAGGGCGTTCCCCTACCTTGACAGCGCTAACCTTTCGATAAACGATCTTAACGCAGTGGTCATAACGCACTCCCACATGGACCATATGGGGTTCATCCCGTACCTGTTCAAGTACGGGTATGATGGGCCGGTCTACTGCACGCCGCCGACAAGGGACCTCTTTGCGCTGCTCCTGAAGGACTACACGAAGCTTGTGCAGAGGTCCGGAGGCACGCCGCTATACGATGAGAAGGATGTCAGGAAGATGCTGCTCCACACGATAACCAGGGAGTACAACGAGGTTACGAACATAACCGACGAGATGAAGCTCACGTACCACAATGCTGGCCACATACTTGGCAGCGGGACAGTGCACCTGCACGTAGGCGAGGGGATGCACAACATAGTGCACACGGGGGACATGAAATACGGATTCACCAGGCTGTTCGACTCGGCCAACATCAGGTACCCTAGAGTTGACTCTCTGTTCATGGAGAGCACTTATGGAGGCCAGAACGACATAACGCCTAACAGGCACGAGCAGGAGCGAATGCTCATGGAGACTATAAAGAGGACTTTGCAGGGCGGTGGCAAGGTGCTGATACCTGTCTTCGCGGTTGGGAGGGCGCAGGAGATACAGCTGGTGCTTGAGAGCTACCTCGCCAATGAGGGCCCGTACAAGATGGACGTTCCTGTGTACCTCGACGGCATGATACTAGAGGCTAGCGCCATACACACCGCATATCCGGAATACCTGAAGGAGAGCCTAAGGAACAGGATACTGAACAACAGGAGCCCGTTCGAGAGCGAGATATTCGAGATAGCTAAGGGCGAGAGGTCGGAGCTCATGGAGAAGGGACCCTCGATAGTTGTGGCGAGCGGGGGCATGATGAATGGCGGCGCCAGCGTAGAATACTTCCGCATGCTGGCCGAGGACCCGAAGAACACGCTAATATTCGTAGGGTTCAATAGCGCCAACTCACTGGGAAGGAGGCTGCAGAACGGCCTAAGGGAAGTTGTCCTGCCTGACCAGGACGGAAAGCTCACGCCGCTAAAGGTGAATATGAACGTAGTAACCGTTGAGGGCTTCTCCGGCCACAGCGACAGGCGCCAGCTGGTAGGGTTCGCAGAGAACCTGAGGCCGAAGCCAAAGACGATTTTCACGATGCACGGAGAGGAACAGAAGTGCGAGGACCTTGCTAGGACCTTGGGAAGGCTGATGCACGTCGATGCGAGGGCGCCGATGAACCTTGATACGATAAGGTTGAAATAATCAGAATATACCGAACTTCTTCTTCCCATCAGGCCTTTTTCCTGAATCGAGCTCGGCGAACCTTTCAATAAGGGACCGCTGCTCCGCGCTCATCCATTTTGGAGTATCCACTATGACGCGTATCACCTCGTCACCGCGCCCTCCTCCGTTAAACTTCGGTATCCCCATGTCCTCCAAGTAGAGCTTAGCGTCTGTCTGCGTGCCAGGCTCTATCTTTACCTTCTCCTGCCCGTCCAGGGTCTCGACCTGTGCGGTGCCCCCAAGCGCAGCTACATAGAACGGCACATGCAGGTCTATGAGCAGGTCGTTGCCCCTTCTGGTGAATGTCTTGTCCTTCAGCACATTTATATCAACGTATAGGTCCCCCTGCCTGTCCTTGCCGTAATCCCCCATCCCGCGGACCCTGAGCCTGGTGCCGGTGTCGACCCCCGGAGGCACCTTGAAGTCTATCTTGTCCTCAGCGCGGACCCTTCCCTTGCCATTGCATCTCCTGCAGGCCTTCTCTACGGTCTTGCCTGAGCCGCCACAGTCTGGGCACGGCGTTATCGTCTTCATCACGCCGAACGGCGTCCTCCTGGTCGTACTCGCCTGCCCGGTGCCGTTGCACCTGCTGCACTTCTGCACTCCGGTGCCGCCTGCTCCGCCGCACGTCTCGCACTGCTTCACGTGGCTCACAAACACTTTCTTGTTCGTGCCTGTTGCAGCCTCTCGCAGCGTCACGTCAACGCTGGCGAGGATGTCGCTGCCGATGTCCATGCCCCTCGATGCGCCGCCACCGAAGTTGAACATGCTGAAGAGATCGCTGTCCCCGAAGCCGAACTGTATGCCCATCTGGCGGAATATCTCGTCTATGTTGAAGTTCCTGAAGATGTCCTCCTGGGTGAACCTCTGGCTGAATCCCTCCGGGCCGAAGGTGTCGTACTGCCTGCGCTTCTCAGGGTCGCTGAGCACAGCGTATGCTTCATTCAGCTCCTTCATCTTTTCCTCGGTCTGCTTGTCCTTGTTTAAATCAGGATGGTACTTGAGGACCAGCTTCCTGAACGCGTTCTTTATTTCGGCTGCGCTCGCATTCCTAGATATCCCTAGAATGTCATAGTAGTCTCGCTTCCCTGCCACTTGTTATCACTTCTCTACCTTGAAGTCCGTGTCTGTAGCGTTCGGGTCGGATCCCTGATCCGGCTCTGGCCCGGGGCCCGGTCCAGCCTGCTGCCCACCCTCTCCGCCCTTGTACATGCTGGCCCCGATCTCCTCCATCGCGCTTTTCAGCTCGTCCATCTTCGCCTTTATGTCATCGTAGTCATCCTTCTTCACCGCATCGTTCAGGGCCTCTTTCGCCTTGGTTATCTTCTCGGCCGTGTCCTTAGGCACCTTGTCCTTGTACTCCTCAAGAGATCTCTCCGAGGCGTAGATGAGCGACTCCGCGCTGTTCTTCAGTTCCACCTGCTCGCGTATCTTTTTGTCTACCTCCTCGTACTGCTGCGCCTCAGCTATCTTCTTGTCTATGTCATCCTTCCCCATCTTGTGCGGTGCCACTATATCCATGCCCTGCGACTTTCCTGTCTTGACGTCCTTGGCCGTAACATGGAGTATGCCGTTGGAGTCGATGTCGAACGTTACCTCTATCTGCGGAATGCCGCGCCTTGCTGGCGGTATGCCAGTAAGGGTGAACCTTCCGAGCTGTATGTTGTCCTTCGACAGTGCGCGCTCTCCCTGCGTTACAACTATGTCTACCCGGTCCTGCATGTCACCGGCCGTTGTGAATACCTGCGACTTCTTGATAGGTATGGTCGTGTTCCTCTCTATAAGCTTCGTCGCGACGCCTCCGAGAGTCTCTATGCTCAGGGAGAGCGGTGTGACGTCGAGCAGCACTATGTCCTTCACCTCGCCGGTCAGCACCCCTGCCTGTATTGCCGCGCCAAGAGCCACACATTCCATCGGGTCCACGCCGCGCTCCACCTTCTTGCCCAGCAGCTGCTCTACGTATCTCTGCACGATCGGCATCCTTGTAGGCCCTCCCACAAGTATCACCTTGTCAAGCTGGTTTGGCTCCATCTTAGCGTCCTTGAGCGCCTGCATGACGGACTTCGCAGACTTCTCTATTATCGGGACGACAAGCGCCTCAAGCTTCGCCCTTGTGAACTTGTAGGTGAAGTTCACAGGGTTGCCCTTCGCGTCCTTCGTCAGGAACGGCAGGTTTATCTCTGTGTCTAGCACCGTCGACAGCTCTATCTTGGCACGCTCGCCGGATTCCCTAAGCCTCTGCATCGCCTGGTGGTCCTTCGTTATGTCCACGCCAGTCTTCTCCTTAATCTCCTTGACAAGCATGTCAACTATAGCGTTGTCCATGTCGGTCCCGCCAAGCTGCGTGTCCCCGCTTGTTGAGACCACCTCGAAGACCCCCTTTCCAAAATCCATAACAGTGACGTCTAGCGTTCCGCCTCCGAAATCATAGACAAGTATCTTCATCTCCTTGTTTGCCTTGTCGAGGCCGTACGCCAGTGATGCCGCGGTAGGCTCGTTCACTAGCCTTACCACCTTAAGCCCCGCTATCTCTCCTGCATCCTTGGTTGCCTGCCTCTGGTTGTCGTTGAAGTACGCTGGCACGGTGATGACAGCCTCCTTGACCTCCTCGCCCAAGAACGACTCCGCGTCCTTCTTTATCTTCTGGAGCAGCATCGCGGATAGCTCTTGCGGTGAGTACTCCTTGCCGTATATCTTGTACTTGTAATCCGTTCCCATCTTTCGCTTGAACGCGTATGCAGTTCCATCCGGGTTCGCCACAGCCTGCCTCCTTGCTGGTTCGCCTATCAGGCGCTGCCCGTCCTTCGTGAACGCGATAAAGCTCGGGAAAGCCTTGCCGTAAAGCGATGTACCTTCCGCACTTGGTATTATAGTCGGGCGCCCTCCTTCAAGCACGGCAGCCGCACTATTGGATGTGCCCAGGTCTATTCCGATTATTTTCATTTTCTCACCTAAATATCATTTTTGCCATTGCTGAATTCTCTTTTCAAGTTTCGTATGGAATCTTCCCATGATGTAGAAGAACACAAATGCGACGAGCACGGCAGCGATTCCCCCGCCAATGTGAAGAGAGGTGCCTAGGATTGTGCCTATCGCGCCTATGAAGAACAGCCATGAGTAGTTGTCGTAGCCTTTCTTCGCGTAGGACCACGTATGGTATAGATGATGCTGGTGTTTCATTTCTTCTCCTCCTCTCTTGCTATTATGACAGATGCTGGTCTGAGCATTATGCTGTTGAATGTGTATCCCTTCTTCACAACCTCGAGTATCGTGCCTGGCTTCTTGCCGCTCTCCGCCTTCGACACTACTATCTCGTGCTTGTACGGGTCGAACACGCCGTTGGTGCTTATTTCAGTAAGCCCCTCCCTTTCAAGGGAATCCAGGAAGTTCAAGTACACCATCTCCACCCCCTTCGCAAGGTTCTTGTCCTGCGACGAGCTTATCGAGAGCATCGCGAGCTCGAACTCATCTAGAACTGGCAGCAGGTTTTTCAGGACCTCGGCCTTGCCCATAGTTTGGGCCTTCTCTATGTCAGACTTCACCCGCTTCTTGTAGTTGTCGAACTCGGCGGCGAGGCGAAGCATGCGCTCTTTCATCTCGGCCTGCTCCTCCTTTGGCTTTTCCTCCTTGCCGTCCTTGGCGTCTACTTTTGCCTTTTCTTCCTCGTTCTCGGTAATGCTATCACCTTCCTTTCCTTTTGTCCCTGAAGCTGTCCGTAGAATATCCTATCGAACTCCTTTGCCATGTCGAGCATGCGCTGCATCTCCCTGTTTATGTCGTATTCCAGCTCCTCTATCACCTTTGACATCTCTGTAGCCCTGAGGTGGTACTTGCGGCCGTGCTTTACTATTATGCCTGCATCGATGAACCTGTTGAGGTGGTATATGACCGTGCTCCTGGCGACATCCCTGTCGAACTTAAGCTCGGAGCTCGATAGCCCCTCGCAGCCCTCTCTCGTCGCGACAGCAAAGTCCCTGAGGATCTGCTCCTCTATGCTGTTCTTCTCGTCGCCGGAGAGCCCGAGCGCAGCAACGAACCACCTGAGCATCTTCTCCGGATCCTTCTCGTCAGGCTTCTCGATGGCCCTAATCTCTATCTTCTCCATAGCATCCAACCAAGTATTACGGAGCTAAGATATAAATATCTTACGTTTTGTAGTAGATTTTATTGACATATCAAATAAAAGCTGTATGAAGGCCGGCAGGGATTAGGAGGAGATTGCAGGCAGGCTGCGTCAAGCGTCTGCGCCTGCCCTCTTTAATGCAGGCAAAGAGGCGGCGCGGAGCGCATAATATTCATTTTTAAGATACGCCTCTTGGGTCTTAGCATGGTACAGGTGCGCTGCAAGCGCTTTGGATCCTTCCCTGATCGCCATATCTGCGTCGGAGAGCATCTCTTTACGCGTGCGGTATTGTATAGGCATGTAACTTCCGCTGCCGCCAATCGATATCTCGAGGACGCCTCCGCTCGCGGCTGCGGCTATCTGCGATGCTGTATGCTTCGTCTTTATCGCAGGCGTGCCATAAATCGCCTCTATGACTTCGCACCTCGGGTGGGTGTGCCTGAGCACGTTCGCGAGCCTGTCTACAAACGGTATCTCGACTGGATTGCCGAAATACCTCCGCAGCTGGTCCAGCGTAGGCTCCTCCTTAAAATATTCAAGCAGCCCGCGTATCCTAGATACGTAAGAGAGTTGGGTGTCGTCGCCCTTCTCCCTACTCATTCCGCGCATGAGTACATTATCGTAGTACTCGTTTTCCACAGCTATAAGAGCGCTTGCATAGTCAGTAGTGCTTCTGGCGATTGTCCTCATTTCACGACCCAGTAAACACTGTTTTTATCAGATATATATTTGTTGCGTTTGATGGTATTTTCGCCTTTTCGTCAGTTCCATCGGGCTGTCGCATTCGTCATCTCTGGGTTTTGGGTGGATGGATGAGCGGAGCAGGTAAGATAAGCCGCAATCTGAAGACTGATAAAACAGCCGAGCAATACATAAAGAACTGGAGAACATATTACAATTTCATAAAGTCGTACATGGCCTTTAACGGACCAACACGCTCTCTCAGGTAGCAAGCACAAGCATAGGAAACGAAAGGAACAGATGGTTAAGCCTAATAAAACTTAACAACCATAATATTACAAAAGTGTGATTGAATAATAACAACAAAAAAAGAAAAAGTCCTCTTATTTGCTGAGCCTTTACCAGAACTCGTTCTTGAAGGAACAAAGACAACTACATGTAGGGTTGATGACCCAAGAAATATCCCCTTTGTGAGTCTGAATCTTACTGTGGGAGATAAACTTTCTCTATGTAGAAATGATTATAAGGAGTTTGGTAAAGGCATTGTGGTGTCAATAGAATCGACTACTTTTGGACTGCTTAACAAAGAGGAGAGGGAGGGACACGAAAAGTTTGCCTCTGATGAAGAAATGTATAGAACCTTTTCTGGCTATTATAAAGCTCTGGGTATCCCAATAACACCAGAAACCAAACTCAAAGTAATAAGATTTAAACTTCTGAAGTGAACTGACGAATACGACACTACAATTTAACTGACGGATTTGTTGGCAATACCCGTTTGATGGCATCCAGCCGCCCGCGGCCTTTATAGCTTGATGTTCCTGTCGATGAGCGCACTTTTCAGAGGGTCTTTGAAGGTTACCTTCGCCTTGGCGAGCTCCTTGAGCGATGAAAAACCCAGCCTTGCCATCTCCTTCCTGACACCTTCAGATGTCTCGCTCAGGAACCTGTAAACGCCCTCGCTGCCTCCTTTCCTCTCGCTGCTGATCACCGGCTGCGCAATCCCGCAGCGCTCCGCACCGATCGCTATGGCCTTAACTATGTCGAGCGGCGTCCTTATCCCGCCGCTTGCCCAGACCGGCCCGCTGAACGCGCTCTTCGCTTCCAGCACAGATAGCGCAGTAGGTATCCCCCAGTCCCAGAACGCGTCGCCGTACTTGCTCTTGTTCCTGTAGGTCTCGACACCTATCCATGTGGTGCCGCCGGCGCCCTGGGTGTCTATCGCATAAACTTTGCCGTCGAGCCTCGCGGCAACCTCCTTCGATATCCCGTTGCCGACTTCCTTCACTATCACAGGCTGGCGTATCCCGTTTGCGACCTCTATTATCCTCTTCAACACTCCCCTGAAATCGAGGTCACCTTCGGGCTGTATGCTCTCCTGGCCAGGGTTTGTGTGCACGGCAAGGATGTCGGCCTCTATCGAGTCGATCATCTCCTGAATGCGCTCGTCCTGGTAGATGAGCAACTTCGACGCCCCTATGTTGCCTATCAGTATGAGCTCCTTGGCGAACTTCTTCATAGCATAGGTGTAAAGAAGGTCGCCGTTCTCCATCATGGAGCGCTGGCTGCCTATGCCCATCGGTATGCTGAAGCGGGCCGCGGCCATGGCTATGTTCTTGTTTATTTCCAATGTGGCGGGGTGCCCGCCGGTCATGCCAGATATGAACATCGGGGCTAACACCGGCTTGCCCAGCAGCTCGGATTCTATGTCAACCTCTCTGGGCGCAATTGCGCCACCGTTAGGCTGGACTTCGACCAGCTCCAGCATCGTCGTCTTTTTCCTGTACTGGGTTTTCTCATCGACTATTATCTGGATATGCTGGATCTTCCTTTCCTGGGTCGAGCTATTGTCCGGTATGCTCTCACTTGAACCTGTATATCGGCGCCTGGCTGAGCGCACCTATGTTGATTGAATTAGTCAAGAACATGGCAATCCTGAGCTGCCTTATGAGCATGCCGGCCTTGTCAGCGTCAGTCCTTTTTATGCACGGGAGCACGGAGTTGCCAAGCAGCCTTATCGCCCTGGCTGCATCAAGCCCGTCCTCGACCTCGACAGTTTGGCTGGACTGGAGCCTGCCTGCCAGCTTGCCGCCAACGAACACGCTTTTCTGGAACACAGATGGCATTGCGCCGCTGCCAGAAAGCTGCACCGCATCGCTCTCGCTTGATGCCTGCACCGCCATAGGGCAAGGCAGCGTAAAGCCTTCGCTGAGCCTGTACGCAGTGTCGGCCTCGCTGAGCGCCATGTCAGGTATTGCGCAATGCACAAACTGTATGCTATCTATCATCTATAGCGCACCCTTGTCGTAATAGAATCGAGATGAGGAGATATAAATACTATTTGGTAAGTGGCATAAAACGGACTAGTTAGCAATTTATTCCTTTAGAGCGTATGGTATTACACTGGTGGGGGAGTGCTTTTCAACAGTGGAGAGAAGGAGGTCAGGATGCAGGAGTTAGAGGGACTGCTCAACAGCGCCTTCGATGAGAAGCTATCATCGATCAACTCAAAGGCCTCTGGGCTTATCCTGAGCATAGAGCAGGCTAAGTCAATGCTTGCGGGGGCATGCGACCGCTTTGACAAAAGCAACGCGCCGCCAGACAGGGAGAGCATACGCGCAGCAAGCGAGAGCTACGTGGTGGAGCAGAAGTCGGTGTACACATCCTCGCTCCGCAGGCTCATAGGCGCGGAAAGGCCGTTGGACGAGAGCAACCTTTACACCTCGTACCACTCGAAGCTCGTCGCAGCGAGGACGCTGATGGACGAGATACTGAAGGTGAACAACAAGTTCAGGATAGTGCTCGAAGCTTACGCCAACGAGCTTGGCAGGTTCAGGAGCGCCTACAGCGCAATGGAAAGGGCTGTGAAGGAGCTAGGCATTAGGCTTGAGACTAAGGGGGCGGAGCTGAAGGAGTACGACACGCTGCTGCAGGAGATAGAGAGGTTCGCAGCCTTCACCAGGGAGCTTGAGGAGCTGGAAAGGGCGGTGAAGGAGGTAGATGCTGAGGCCAGCACTGCAAAAGCGGGGAGCACAGATTCAGCAGGGCCGCTCAGGGAGAGCCTGTCAGCTAAATTGGTTGAGATATCAAACATCGACCGAGCAATATCAGATGCAAGGAGCACCATAGCGTCTAGGCTTGCCCCGCTTGAGAAGCCAGCAAGGAAGTACGAACACGGGGCTACGTCAAAGATGCACCTGACATACTATCTTGAGGACCCGGTGAACGCGCTCTCTGGAAAGGAGGATGGAGTGCGCGAGTTCACGAAGCACGTGATATCGCTCAAGAAAGAGGTGCAGGAGAACAGGATAGCGGTGAAGAATACCGGGGAGGTGCTGCAGGCAGCCGATTTCGTAATCAACGAGGACCTTCCGCGGTTCATTGAAGAGATAGGGATACTGAGGAGCAAAAGGAAAGCTGCATTGCAGGAGGCATCTGAGCTAGAGAGGGCGATCCGCGATGTAGAGAGGATCGAGGGGGAGAAGATGAGGAAGGTGACAGCAGCAAGCGAGCTGAAGGATGAGCTTGCAAGGATAGAAAAGGCTAAGGAGGCAGCGAGGGCCAACATAGAGGGCATGTTCGGTAGGTTCTACAGGAAAAACATAAGGATAGCAGCCGGGCAGGCGCCATAAGCGCTCAGCCTCCACCGCTGGTGTACTTTTTCACGAGGCGATTGCACGCGCTGTAGCTAAGCACCATCATAAGCACCGAGAGGCCTGCCACGGCAGCAAACGCTCCGAGGGAGACCTCGCCGAGCAGCACAGTGGATGGATAGTAGTACGCGAGGCCTATCGGGAAGAGCAGCGTGAACGCGAGCTGCCCTCGTCGGGATAGAGTATCCCTATTATTATCTTGACGAGAGTGGACTTACCGCTGCCGTTGAGCCCCAGCAGGGCGACTATCTCGCCTTCCTTTATCGAGAAGCTGACATCGGCAAGCGCGGCCTTCATGTAGTACCTCCTCCTGAGAGTGGCGAAGAAGCCGCTGCCTGACTTCGTCTCATATGTCTTGAACCTTTTAGAGACGTGGCTAACTTCTATTATATGACCCGGCATACAAACAGTATAGAGTTTTGTCGGATATTTTATAAAGCTTCATTGACAGATGGAAATATGCCAAAGGGCTTTGTGGCGCGCAACATAGCGCCGATCAAGGGTGCATTGCGCATAGCGTTCGGGCTAGTCTGGCTGATCGATGCGTATTTCAAGCTGCAGAACGGCTTCCTGAGGAGCTTTTCCTCGCTGATAGCCAGCGGGGCTGCCGGCCAGCCGCAATGGCTCTCAGGATGGTTCAGCTTCTGGATATCCGTGACATCATCTAATCCAGCATTCTGGGCATATGCTATAGCCATCATAGAGCTCGCCCTAGCCATCTCGCTGATATTCGGGATCATGAGGAAGGTCGGCTACATCGGTGGCTTCTTCTACAGCCTGCTGATATGGAGCGTGCCAGAGGGATTCGGCGGCCCGTACGGGCCGAGCTCAACCGATATAGGCACTGGCATAATATACGCGATTGTGTTCCTGCTCCTCATAGCTGTGAACGCGATGGGAGGGCCGAGCAGGTACTCTCTCGACTACAAGATAGAGAAAAGGGTGAGGTGGTGGAGGAAGCTGGCCGAGTTCGGCAAGGGCTGAACACGACAGGCAAAAGAAGTAGCAGGGTTTTGTCCCAAACCCGGGCAATAGCAAAGGCATATATATCTGCCTTACCATACCGTATGTGAAGAAGAAAGTCAGGTAAGGTAAGCAGTGAATAAATCTTATCCTAAACTCAAGTAAAGAAAGCTATAAAATTAAGTTCCCTGAGCGGAAAGTTTTGGGATCCTTAAAGCGCTTTTGCGATTTAGGCACTTGAAATCTGTAAGTCGCTGGTTTTCTTCTTCCATTTTTATCAGGGCAAACCCAACGGGAACCTAGGAGCATCACCCGGAATGGAGCTTTGGCTGTTGGTATCTACTTTACTTTCGGCAGGGCTGCAAAATGACAATTTCGCATTAGCATTTTGCACAAAAAACGAACATATAAATATCTCGTAAATCGGTAGGTTAGTGTGACGGTATGAAGCCAATTACTATAACAGAAGGGACAGCTCAAAAGCCGATGAGCACAAGGACATTCAAAAAATTGTATGATGGAGGAAGGCGCGACTTTTCGGGCGTAGTGTTTGAGCGGGGGGCGGACCTTGGTGGTGTGGACCTTGGGGGTGCGAACCTTAGGGGTGCGGACCTTAGGGAGGCGGATCTTAGGGGTGCGGACCTCATTGGTGCGAAGAATTTGGAACTTACATACGGATTAGGGTTTGCAGCTTTTGGGCATACAAAAGTAACCAACGAGCAAAAAAAGATTATAATGAAGGCCTTGAAAAGAGCAGTTCCGCTTCTGTTTGTAGCACCAGAAGAATCACTTCGTAGATGATTCGACCTTCAAAGCACAATCTTAATGCATAGCCAGCCTGCTGTTCTATGCACAATGCTCGGCCATTAAGTTCATTGGGGAGGCCGGCACTAAAGCCTGAGGGACGTTGATTTTTCTAAGGTAAATCAACGCAAGTACATATACCTTATCACTTTCGATTTCTCTATGCTAATTTTCATTAATTTTCACATATTCTCTTTTCAAGTACCCTAAAAAGAGCTTTCCACCAACTATCCCTTCAAAGGCTCTTGAGCTGTCAAATCTTTTGCTTGGCTTCTCTCCACCACGCGATAATATCCTTTTTCTTATCTAGGGTCTTTTGAGGTAATGCTCCTATCTTGAACCACTTATAGCTCTCAGACTCGGCATTCAGCACAATCTTGGAGCTTTCATTGATAGAGGTAACGTAGACAAAATGCACCGCGTGGAGGTATGGAAGGAGATATGGCGTTTCTTTGATATGTATCAAGGTAAGATTGGAGCGCTTTAATTTTAATCCCGTCTCTTCTCTTACCTCTCTAATGCATGCATCCACTGATGTTTCGCCGAATTCTATCTTACCTCCGACATTTCCCCAGTCGGCTTTCCATTTTTTCCTTTTCTCTGTATTCCTCCTTATCAGCATTATCTTAGAAAGATCCTTGTTAAAGACACATACAAAAACTCCAAGGCCAATCCTATTTTTCTCTTTCAATTATTCACCTTTAAGTAATTTCTTGTTAAGACTAAGTTAAATATTATATAAATGTTTTGTATAAAACTTAATAAATGAAACAACAAAAATCCACAGAAACAAAAAAATGAGCCCTGGCGTGGAAGCGGTTATTATAAAGGTGCTTATCTTCCATCCAAAAATTACCCAAAAGTCAAACAGGTCTTCAGAGCAAAGGAACTTAGAAGGATATTAAACCGTGGTTGTGGGACAGGGAAGCACGGTAATTATATCGCCCATAATCTCCTTGCCACTAAAATCTAAACACATACCCCGTATAAGCCTTTCATTTGTAGTAATAAACCGAGCAAGGTGGCTTAAGTATGGCAAAAACGAGTCAAAAACCTTCTATTTCTGTAACTCTGAACACATTACTTTACAACGACAAGAGCAAAATTGGAAGTCCGTCACTAAAGCCTAGGGGGCGTTGATTTTTCGATAGTGAATGGGGGTAAACACTATTAGATAGCATGCAGCTCGATAATGTACCCCTACACTTTACTAGACATAGCGAATATATATAAATGTGTAGGGGTAAATACCACTATGGTAGAAATAAGGCAAAGAAAGATAGGTGAAAATACTTACTACTATCTTGAGCACTCGTTCAGGCTTGGCGGCAAGGTCGTAAAAAAGGAGCTTTATCTTGGGAAACAGATCCCTAAAAATATAAATGAAGTAAAGGAAGATTTCCTATTCGAAGTATATAATCAAAAATGGTATGCCCTATTCAATAAGATAAAGGCTGGCTATGAGAGAGATCTGGCATCTGCAAAACCTTCAGAGAGAGAGAAGGAGCTCGAGCAGTTTGTTATAAAGTTCACGTATGACACACAGAGGATAGAGGGGTCAACGCTAAACCTAAGGGAAACGGCGAATCTGCTCCAGCACGGCATAACCCCCGCGAATAAGCCTAGCGGAGATGTCCATGAGGCAGAGTCACATTCCAAACTCTTCTATGAAATGCTTGATTCAAAGAAGGATTTGAGTCTCCAGATGGTACTGGAATGGCATTACAGACTCTTCAAGGATACGAAAGCGGACATAGCTGGGAAGATTAGGACAAGACAAGTTTGGATAGCAGGAAGTAAGTTTATACCTCCACCGCCTTCCGAAGTTTCGGCAGAACTCGCTGACTTCTTTAAGTGGTACAATAGGAATAAGAACAAAATTAACCCTATAGAGTTAGCCGCTTTGGTACACCTAAAGTTTGTAACGATACATCCGTTTTCCGATGGAAACGGCCGCATTTCGAGGCTCCTGATGAACTTTACACTGCATAAGTACGGTTATCCTATGCTAAACATACCCTACACCAATAGAAAAGGCTATTACAACGCATTAGAAAGGGCGCAGACGAAGAAAACGGATTCGATATTTATTTCTTGGTTTTTCAGAAGCTACGAGAAGACATGCAAGAGATACGCAACATAAATCTGTTGGAACCCCGCGCGCGTTATACTTTCGATAGCAAATGTTATCAAACGATACTAAATGCTATCATGCGGGGAGTCCGACACTAAAGCCTAAGGGCGTTGATTTTTCGATAGTAAATGCAGGTTATTAATAGTATATGATTGTGTTGACAAGCTTACCTCTCGTGAGCCTGCACTAGGCGGCGATAGAACTAGGCCAAAGGAGTGTTTAAATATGTGGACAAAGTGAGCACTATTGTGGTAACATGCCGAGTCTTACAAGAGCACCAAAAGAGCAGACTTCACCAAAAATACAAGCTCGTGGGGAAGCAGGGAAAGTAAGCGAAGGTCCATTGGTCAAAACCCCAACGGGGTGGGGACCAAATCCGCAATGGGAGCCGAAGGATGATGATTGTGGTGGCGGTCGATCCCTAATTGAAATCTACCCCGACGCGTCTTACCGCCTAAACAATAATATTGGAACAGATGCCGACCGGGAAGTATACCTTGAGTTCTTACATGATATAGGCGTACTTCAGGATTTTAAGAAAGGTCCAGACTACACCTAAACCACGCCAGACCGATGTGTAGTCCCTGAGAGGCGTATTGTAGTAAAAACGCTGTCCCAAAGGCTAGTTTTCGAAGGTATATACAGTAGTAAGTAATGTAGTAGTATAATAAGCATAAATTATAATTACGTTACTAAGAAAACCGTAGTCAACAAGCACGCACTTTACGAGATTTACGCTCAGCGAAGTACGAGTGTGGTGGAGTTTTTTAGGGATTTGAAGAGAGGATTGTATATGCGCGCGAGAGAACACGGCATGGAGCAAGACATTATAGTGATTGAGCAGGCTGAGATTACATTCATAGATGAGCCTGTCAAAATAAGAACTTGAATAACTGAGATATGGGATAAGATTTAGGTATTTGAAAGTATGATGAGGTGTTAGAATGGACCTGATAACTATGGAACATACAAGACCGGAAACAGGAGGGGCGTCATCTAGGAGAGCGGAGCAGCATCTTGTTAGTACCCACAAGATTGTATTCAGAACTAAGGAAGACAATAGAAGGGGAATTGACGCTGCTGCAGAATTGGGTAGGGTAACTCAGAGAAAAGTCGGCAATCTGCGTGTTACCCTTGTGAATGAAGAGCAAATCGAAATGTTGGATCACCTCAAGGTTAAATACGAACATTACATTCCACCTCGCTCCGATTCACAGCAAGGCTATGCATAAGAATACAAGAGCCTGCAATAAAATATCTGCACTCCAATAAAGTGAAATGTTGGAGATTTGAACTCGCGTTATTTTTCGACGACAAGATTTTTTGATAGGAATGCCGCGCGACGACAAAATCTGGTAATGGAGAGTCCGACACTAAAGCCTGAGGGACGTTGATTTTTCTATAGTGAATGATAGTAAATGCCCGTATTCACTTCTTTGTGCACAGGAAACATACTAATATGACCCAAGGGTTAAAACCCTAGAGAAATAGTGAAATTATTCAACACAGCAAGACGATCATAAGTAATAAATATTATGAAAAACAGAATGAGTTTAGCTTAGGTGATTTGATGTCAGATACTACGGCAACTCCAACAAGATACGTAACTTACGAACAACTGACGCCCAAACAGAGGATGGTTCTTGATGCAGCAGAGAAAAATATGGAGCTTGCATACAGCCCTTACTCGCATTTTAGGGTAGGGGCATCTCTTCTAGCTAAAGACGGGCGGGTGTTCCCTGGTTGCAATATAGAGAATGCAAACTATACGAACACCCAGCACGGAGAAACAACGGCTATAGCAAACGCATACGCGCAGGGCGTTAGAGAGTTTTGGGCTATGGCGATAATAGCCCGTGGGGAAACGTTCGATACGGAGGTGCCCACCCCATCATGCGGATATTGCAGGCAATCACTATACGAGGCTGCGCAGGTATCTGGAAATGATATAGAGCTAATAATCTCGAATACAATGAAGACAAAGGTGCTAATCATAAGCGTACATGAGCTATTACAGGGTGCGTTCGGACCGCTTGACCTAGGCATAGATGTATCGAAATATAGGACACTGAAAAGGAGTGGGGAGTCCGAGATTTGAACTCGGGTGTCCAGCTCCCAAAGCTGGAAGTCTACCAGGTTAGCGTAACTCCCCTGTGTTAGTATAGGAATCAACTACTTTAAGGCTAGCTAATAAATACCTTGTTGCAGTATAGTTTCTGCTTACTGCTTTTATCTGTTTTGCAGGGTCAAAAATGAGTACTTTAGATCTCCCATGGTCTGAGAAATACAGGCCAAGTAGCCTATCCGAGGTTATAGGCCAGAAGGCCGTAGTGGAGAAGCTAGCCTCGTTCGTGAAGAGGGGCAACTTCCCCAGCATGATATTCGCTGGCACGGCAGGCATAGGCAAGACATCCTGCGCCCTCGCCATGGCGCATGACCTCTACGGGGAGGACATATCGAGCGCTTTCCGCGAGCTCAACGCGTCTGATACTAGGGGCATAGACGTAATAAGAGGCACAGTGAAGGAGTTCGCTAAGACGATTTCGCTCGCCAAGGTGCCGATCAAGATAATATTCCTTGACGAGGCTGATGCGTTGACCGCAGACGCGCAGCACGCGCTCAGGAGGACTATGGAGAAGTATTCAGAGGTGACGCGCTTCATACTCAGCGCCAACTATGCAAGCAAGATAATAGAGCCGATACAGAGCAGATGCGTAGTCTTCAGGTTCAAGCAGCTCGGGGAGCTGGAGATGAAGGAGTATATAGAGAGGATTGCTAAGGGCGAGAACCTTCAGATAGATGAGAAGGCGGTGAATGCGCTCATATACGTGGGCGATGGCGACCTAAGGAAAATAAGCAACACCCTGCAGAGCGCTGCGATGCAGGGCGGCAGGATATCAGAGGCCCAAATCTACGAGATAGCTTCGAGGGCTAGGCCGAAGGAAATCGCATCTATGCTCAGGTATGCGGTTACCGGAGACTTTGAGAACGCTAGGAAGGAGCTCGACAGCCTCATGCTTGGGCACGGCATGAGCGCCGAGGACATACTCTCACAATGCTACAAGGAGGTGCAGGGCCTCAACGTGGACGAAAGGGCAAAGCTCAAGATAGTGGTGGAGCTGGGAGAGGCGAACTTCAGGGTAGTCGAGGGCGCGAACGAGCGTATACAGCTGGAGGCGATGCTCGCCGGGATTGCGTTGATAGCAAAGGGAAAGTGACTACTCTAATTTTATCTCCATAGGGCCGGCATAGTCGACATCCGGCGCCTTTATGTAGAAAGTGACGAGGTAGCTGCTCGGCTCGTTTATAGTGAAAGGTATCTGGTGGTCGCAGCTGACGAACTCGAACGGCTTCTCCAAAGTCACCTTGTCCACCCTCTCCCCGTAGCTCATCGCCTTGTACATCTGTATCGAGTTCTTGAAGATCCCTCCCTTTGGCATGTTGAGTATTACACCTGAATTCTCTATCTCGACGCTCTTCATAGGGGTTGTGACTATCACCTTGTTTATCTGCACCTTTATCATGCCAGCCTCCTCAGAGCCCAGCGATATTGTGACCGGGCCAGTGTACGTGTAATCAGGCGCCTGGAGCGTTATCTTGAACTCAACCCTCACGCTGCTTGGCACATCGACCGGCAGTTTGGGGTAAACCGAGATAAGCTTGAAAGGGGTTGACGACTCTATGCCAATTATCCTTATCGGGGCCTTCTCCTGCGCCTTCAGCTTCTCTTTGAGGGCCTCGAACGGCAGCGCATCCTGCTGCGTCTTGTTCTGGAAGGGTATGGTGATTGTGAAAGGGTTTGTCTCCACCTCGAACCCTTCCATAGCGTGCATCTGCCCCATCCACCGTATGTTTACGCTAGTTATGGTGACCTTCTTGTCGCCTTTCCTCTTGAAAAGTTTCCTTACGTCGAATCCCATGGCATCATTTGAAGCGAAGTAATCTTAGATTGCACACAACTATATAAAAGTCTAATGCGTTGCACTTGCGTGGTGGCATGATAAAGGAAGGAGCAAAGGTTATCGATTTCAGGCTCAGGGGCGTTGACGGAAAGGCGCACAGCCTCAAGGAGTTCAAGAGCAGGTATGTTGTGCTTTACTTCTACCCGAAGGACCTTACCCCAGGTTGCACTATACAGGCAAAGAAGTACTCCGGCAGCGTTCAGAAGCTGAAAAGGCTCGGCGCGACGGTAGTCGGGGTCAGCAAGGATGACGTTGCGCTGCACAGGAAGTTCAAGAGCACTTGCAACCTCAAGATATTGCTGCTGTCGGATCCTACCAGCAAGGTGATCAAGGCCTACGGCGCGTATGGCGACAGGGGGATATTCGGCAAGGGCACGCTCAGGAATACTTATCTGATTAAAGGCGGGAAGGTGGAAAAAATATTCAGGAAGGTAGACCCTATGAAGGACGCCAGCATAGTTATGGACTACATAAGGAACAGCTAGACGTAGCCTAGCTCCTTCAGCTTCCTCTTTATCATCTCCGTCTCGTAGTTGGATGTGTCGGAGCTCTTCCTGTCGCTCAGCACCATCCTGAGCAGGAAGGCGACATAGCTCGACACCGATGGGAAGCCAGTATTCTCGATGTGCTTCTCCGTTTTCTTGAACAGCGCCGTAGGTATGGATACGGACGTGAAAGTAATCTTGCTCTCTCTCTTGACCCTCACTTAACCATAATAGTTTCGATAGAAAGGTTCTTATATTTAATTATACATAGTAATTAACTATACATAGTTGCTGATTAGATGGTGAAAATAAACAAGGAGAACAAGGTGGTAACGGACCTTAGAGCCAATCCTGACGAGAAGCGCTGGGAGGCCTTCAGGAGGTACCTGCTGAAGACCAAGGCGAAGTACTACAAGGTGTTCTACCCGAGAAAGCTCAGGAAAAAGGACGACCTTTATGCCGCTTATGTCATAATATACGACCCAAGGTATGTCCCGATGTTCAGGATCCCTGTGATAATGAAGACCAAGAAGGGCATACAGGGAGCGACGATTTACTTCAAGGAGCTGCTTAACACCAACAAGGATTACAAGGAGTGGGTAACATGATTAAGCAAGATACAAAAGTCCTAGAAGAGAAGAGCATTTTTATACTCAGAGAGGCAAAACAGAAGTTCAAGAATGTGGCTGCCCTGTGGTCAATGGGTAAAGATTCAACAACTATGCTTGCATTAGCGAGAAAGGCATTTCTTGGGGAAGTTCCATTCCCAGTCATCCATATAGACAATAGGATAGATTTTCCAGAAACATATACTTTTAGAGAATACTTAACAAAGAAGTGGAAACTTAATCTGATAGTTGCATACAGTGATATAAAACCGGATTCTATAGGATCGGCATGTTGTGGCCAGAACAAACCAGACACATTGAAGAGAGTAATGAAACAATACGGCTTCGATGCGCTGATAGTATCAATAAGAAGAGACGAACATGGCATTCGAAGCAAGGAGAGATATGCGAGCCCGCGGACCAAGAATTTCGAATGGAAATATAAAGACCAGCCTGCAGAACTGTGGGATGATTATTCTTCCAAGCTAGACGAAGGAGGCCATATCAGAATACATCCATTGTTGGATTGGAATGAAATTGACGTATGGAGTTACATAAAAGAGGAAAAAATACCAGTTAATCCACTTTACTTCTCGAGGAACGGCTTTAGGTATAGGAGTTTGGGCTGTTCAAACTGCACGGTTCCTGTTAAATCCAGCGCGAAAAACGTTACTGATATAATAAAAGAGCTTGAAACAACCAAAATTGAAGAGCGTTCTGGTAGGAGCATGGACAAAGAAAGTGAATACGTAATGTCCCGGCTCAGATCGCTTGGTTACATGTAGGTGACATTTAGTGGTATTCAAAACGGGGCGCCCTCATTACTTGTTGCATCACTCTGAAGAGACTAAAAGAAAAATAAAGTTGCGCCGTAGAAATGTTAAAGGAAAAAACAATCCTTTTTATGGCCATAAGTGGACTCGGAAACAAAGAAAATTGATAGTAGCATCACACATAGGTAAACGTCACTCTGAGGAGGATGTTAAAAAATGCGCTTTTGTTACCTCTCAGTTTTTAAAGTTGAATTTAAGATGGTGAGCATTTGAAAGTAGTTAATATTGCATTATTAGGGCATAAAGACCATGGGAAATCGACTTTAATCGGAAACTTGCTAATAAAAACAGGAGCAGCAACACAGGTCAGAATGAAAGAAGCCGAACACTACAGCAAAAAACTACATAAGCAGTTTGAACCAGCATTTATACTGGACAGCTTTTCTGAAGAAAGAGAGGGAGGTATGACTTATGATACTACGAGGGGGGAAATCAAGTACAAGGACATTGCATTTGCACTCATAGACGTACCTGGACACGAGGAACTTATAAAGAATATGATAAGCGGTGCGTCTTATGGCGAGATAGCATTGCTCCTTGTATCTGCTAAGAAGAGCGAAGGCATAAACGATCAGACAAAGAGGCACCTCTTCATAGCGAAGATGATGGGCATAGATTATCTTGTAGTCGCTGTAAACAAAATGGATACCGTTGGATACTTGAGAGAGCCTTTTGAATCTATAAAAGAAGAGCTTATGGATTTCATAACCAAGATAGGATTTGATAGAAGCAATGTATCGTTTGTGCCTGTGTCGGCATACATAGGGGACAACCTTGTTAAAAGGAGCGGGAATATGCGGTGGTACAGAGGGAGGCATTTGCTTGAGCTGCTGTACGAGAATTCAAAGCATAAGGGCGCAAAGGACGACGGCGCGCTCAGGATAACGCTCCAGGGGCTCCTCAACGACAGAAAGGACCTGGTGGCAGGCAGGATAGTAAGGGGCCATATAAAGGTAGGCGAGAAGGGCACGTGCATAGTGCCGCTGAACGTAAATGTATCTGTAAAGGGCATCATAGTCAAGGGGAAGCGGGTAAAAAGCGCGAGGGTGGGCGAAAGCGTGGCGCTTGAGCTTGACAAGGAGGTGAACAAAGACCCAAGGGGGGCAATAATATGCGGGGAATCGTATTGCCCTATAGCAAGAGCGAGGATAAATGCAAGAATATTTGTCACAGGCAGGCTGAACGGAAGGCTTAGCATACGTTTCAATGGGATGGAAGTTGAGTGTAGCTCGATCAAGATGGCCTCTCAGATAGACACCACAACAGGGGAGCCGATAGGCAATAAGAGAGTCAAGGCGCTTAACGCTATAGATGCCGAACTGGAGCTCGTGAAGAAGATACCTGCAGAGAGCTTCGCAGAGACAAGGGAGCTTGGCAGGTTTGTCCTCTATTCGGGGAAGGAGTTCGCAGGCATAGGGATAGTCAAATAAGGTACTACAGGAAGCACAGCGACGCGTAATCCACCACGTTTTCTGTATCCCCGGTCTCGTCCCCGGAATCAGAATTGTGAAGAAGAACCCCTTTGCTGGCATTATGGACTTTCTTGGCGTACAGCAGCGCAGTTGATATAGGCCCGTACCCGCATGCGCTCTCGTTCTGCTCGCCTTTTCTTCTGTAGAACCCTTCAACGTCCATCTTCTCGAGCAGTTCGAAGAGCGGGCGGTCCTTCCTTTGCGCAACAGCCCTAGATTCGTAGTGGTTGAAGTCGGAACTTGCAAGCACTATCGCCTTCCTGCCCAGCCTCTTCACCGCATCGGCTACCGCATCGGAAAGCGCGTGGGCGGCCTCTATGCTCTGGTTGCCCATGCAGATGAAGCAGCATTTCGCATCTGGGAAAAGCTGCTTGATGAACGGAAGCTGCACCTCGACTGAGTGCTCATCCCTGTGGGCCTCCTCGTCCCTGTCAATGCCGTCCGCTTTTGCGATGAGGCTGGAGAGCTCCTTGTCGTTCTGCATCACTCCAAGCGGTATCTTCCAGTCTTGCATTGATACCGCCATAGGTTTGCCGTGACCTGTATGGTTCGGCCCTATGACAACGAAGCTCTCGATGCTCTCTATGCCCTTCTTGCTTTGCATGGCTGAGAACGCATAGGCGGCGGTCCTCCCGGAGTACACGTAACCGGCATGGGGCGCGACATACGAGACCGCATTCTCGACATCCTGCGATAGCCTTGCCTCCTTGATGAAGCCGTCTATCATGTTGGCGAGCTCGTCCTTGCCAGGAGGGTAGAACGTTCCTGATACAGCAGGCTCCCTCATTCCATCGCTTATATATCAATCAAAAACCTTATAACATTTCGATGGCTTATTGTGAGAGTGGGTCCAATGATGCTCATTCTTTATGTTGACATGGATTACTTCTTTGCGGCTTGCGAGGAGGCCAGGCACCCCGAGCTGAAAGGAAAGCCTCTCATAGTCGGCACAGGCAGCGAGAAGGACAAGCTGCGCGGGGTTGTGCAGGCAGCTAACTACGATGCGAGGAAGTTCGGTATACACAGCGCGATGCCAACAATGGACGCATTCAAGCTGTGCAAGGAGCTGCAGTACAGCCCGCCGGACGACGCGTATTATGAGGAGGTATCGAAGAGGATAATGGAGCTTCTCTCCGGCTACGCGAAAAGAATGGAGGTGGACAGCATAGACGAGGCTGCGCTTGAGATAGAGGCCGGCGGGTACGCCGAAGCTTTGGAGGAGGGCAGGAAGATAAAAGAGCGGATAAAGAGGGATTTGGGATTGCCTTGCACAGTTGGGATAAGCACAGGCAAAGTGATCGCAAAAATGGTTTGCGACAGCGCAAAGCCAGACGGCATGGAAGCTGTTGAAGCAAATGGCATAAAAGACTTCCTGAAGGGCAAGGATGTCGAATCGATACCAGGTGTTGGGAAGAAGACGGCAGAGAAGCTTGCCGCGCTGAAGGTGAGGAAGATAGGGGATCTTGCCAAAATCGACCCTATGGTGCTCATAGATGCGCTAGGCTCGTTCGGCAGGGAGCTATTCCTTATAGCGAACGGCACAGATGAGAGCACTGTAGAGGAGAACGCCGGCGTCATCTCGATAAGCAGGGAAAGGACGTTGGAGAGGAATGCTAAGAGCGTGGCTGACATAGAGGCCACGCTGAACTTGCTGGCGGACGAGGTGATAACAGAGGTGAAGAGGCAGAAGCTGATGTTCAAGAGCATAGGCGTGAAAGCGAGGTACTTCGACTTCACTGACAGGCTGAAGAGCAGGAGCCTGAATAGCTACACCGACTCGAAGGAAACGGTCGTTACAACTGCGATGTCGCTGTTCAGGGGGCTTTTCGGCGAGAAGCCTGTGCGGAAGATCGGCGTGAGGGTGTCATCGTTGATAAGCGTGAAGGGCCAGAGGAACCTTTTCTGATCATTTCTGCATCTTCTGGAAGTATTCCCTGACGCGCAGGGCCGCCTTTATGCCTGAAGATGATGCTGTGCCCGCCTGCCTGTAGAACCTGTCTGCATTGTCGCCTGCGACGTACACGCCGTCTATATCGGTGAGTACCTCTTCCTTTGTCACTATGTAGCCCTGGTCGTCGAGCTTGAGCTTCCCCTTCAGGAATCCTGTCGCTGGTACATGGCCTATTGCAAGGAATACTCCGTCTATCGGCATCTCGGTAACTTTGCCGGTATTATCTTTGAGCTTTATGCTTCTTACCGCATTGTCTCCAAGTATCTCGATGACCTCGCTGTTCCATATCACCTTTATCTTTGGGTTGCTCATGAGCTTGTCCTGCATTATCTTGCTAGCACGGAATGCATCACGCCTGTGCACTATCGTAACACTCTTGCAGAAGCGGGTGGAGAACAGCGCGTCCTCCATCGCAGTGTCCCCGCCCCCGATCACTACGATGTCCTTGTTCTTATAGAATGGGGAGTCGCAGGTTGCGCATGTGCTCACTCCGTGACCTATGAACTTCGCCTCTGAAGGCATGCCAAGCATCCTAGAACTTGCACCTGTTGCAACTATGACGGTTTGCGCCTCGTACTCCTTGCCTGCCGTTTTCACCTTGAATGGCCTTTTAGAAAAGTCTACGTCGGTGACATCGTC
>JAJYWI010000025.1 GCA_021791535.1 Microcaldota archaeon | reverse complement strand
GATATATTTGTGGTGCCGAAGTAGGATAAATCTCAAGCCTGGTTGATGGCGGATAGTTAGCAACTACCCTTATTGCAACTCCCACGGCATTGCCTTTTTCGGTTACGATGGTTTTACCATTGTTAAGGTAGGTATAGTTGTTATATGCAACTGGTGCTGCTGCAAGCGGAAAATCTTTGCATATATACGCACCATAATCACTGCTATTTTCACAATTTATGGAAGAAGTGAATCCATCATAACTGAAGTATGACCATTTTCCAACCCAATCGTTAATTTGGTTCCTATACGTGTTCAATAGCGCAGTATTATTTGTAGTTGTTGTGTTTGAGCCAATCGTTATAAATTTGTTCATAAAGCTAAAACTCGTAACATTTACAATTTGTACACTTGAATTGTTTGGCAGTTTTAGTAGCAAATCCTTTATGGCACTATTAACTTGTGATAAACAATCTGAAGTCAATGTTTGATTGACTACAGCATTAGCACCAATTAATACTTCGGATTTACTTACGCTTAAAGAACCAGAACTAATACCGCTAGTAATGCCACTTGCAGTTTGTACTAATTGAGCTCGGTAAGTATAGGTTAGAGCTACTACGAGAAGTATAACAACAACAGCTATGATTTTGATTGCAATCTTTCTTGAAGAGGATTTACCACTGATAGTGCGCGGTGGTGTACATTGAGTTGGTATTTTTGAACTTGCATGATTAGTGTTGGATATTCCCCTATGACTGCCTCTTGGAGCACCACAGTAGGTACATGTTTTAAACCTCTCATCAACTATCCAATGGTTACAATTTTGGCAGTGCCAACCCATTTCCATCACTATATTTAGTTATAGTGATCCAGCTTTTTATTTGTTTCTTCTTACTACCTTTCTCTTGGCACACTATCAGTATTTTACCCACTATCATTAGCCTTCTTCTTTCTAGCAGCTAGAATCTTCTTAACTCTCTTCTCTATCATCTCATCTATCTTCTGTGGGTTGTTTAGCATCTCTGCAACCTGTTTATCTGCCCACGCCTTTGCTTTAGCTGCTCTAACTCCTTCCTCAACAGTTAGAGGATTGCCACACCTACCACAATAAACAGTTTCAGTATTATTTGAATATTGGCATCTTGAGCAAATCCTCACCTTCTGAAGCATCTCCTTCTTGTCCTTAGGTATAATACCATAGATTCTCTGATAGGCATCGTTTATATCACGACCACTTAGATGGACATATACCTCTGCCATACCACTGCTAGGTACCCATCCGAAGAATGCCTTTAGCTGTTGGTCAGTAAGCTTGTTTGCTAGGTGCGTAGCTCTCGATTTTCTAAAGGAATGAGGATTTACCTTCTTGTTTATCCCAACCTTCTCAGCTATTTTCGCTATCTGCCTTCTAATCGTGTCATATTCCATCGGTATAAATTCATTCTTATAGATGCTATTATGCCCAATTTCCATCCATATCGGCACATTGTCCTTCACTGGCTTTATGATGTTCAGATAATTAGCTAAATGTGACACGGATATCATGATAGGGACTGGTCGCATACCAGTCTTGCCTGAGAAGTAGACAACAGCAGGGTTGCTATTGAGGTCTATATACCTCTTCCGTAGGTCAAGTATCTCACCTATCCTAGCTCCAGTTTCATAAAGCAGGGAGATGAAGGCTTTGTCCCTAAGGTTTTGAGCAGCATCAATCAGGCTCATCACTTCCTCTTCAGTAAGCAAATACTCAGGTAGTAGTTTGTTCTGCTCGTTAAACGTTTGTTTGAGCCATCTAACACATTCTGGGTAGTATTCTCCATTCCCGAGCAAGTCCTTATAAAAGTACTTCCAAATGACTATCCAGCGATTACGCGTAGATTCAGCAACACGAACACCCTTCTTTGTCTTTAAGTCGTTTATGTAAGCAGCAGCACGTTCTACGTCCTTAATTGTTGCCTTCTTTAGGTCAGCCTTGTAATTAAGCCCTTCAAGAAGTGCAGTTAGGCCTTCAACATGCTTTATGATTGTGGAAGGATCACGCCTCATAGCTCTTAGGTGAACGAAGTACTCCTCAAGATAGTGTTTATTCTCAGCTGATAGTTTAGGATTGGCAAGAAGCCTTTCCTGCATCCTCTTCGCATCTCCGCTAAGGTCATCGTTTATCATATATAAGTATTATAACCGATAAATATATAAAGGGAGGGGGTAGAGCCTCCGCTTGATAGCGTGAAGGCCTTAGCCGGGAATCGGACCCGGTCTTGAAGGTCCACAGCCTTCCGTGCGAGCCGTTACACCACTAAGGCCACGTTATTGTGTAATGCCACTTTGCTATTTAAGCTTTTGTAAAGCCCAGGCTTTATCTATCAAGTATCCACAAGTCCTATTTTCTGGACAAGTTATACTTTATGGACAAAGCCTAAAGCCCAATAGCTGTCAGTGTTCTGGCTTCCGCACGTGCTCAGGAAGGCTGCCCTTTTCTTCAGCTCATCGAAGCTCTCACCGGCAGTCTTTGCATACTTATTCGAATAATTGTGCATTACCGCTGATGCCCTTTGAGCCTTTGCGTTCAGGGAGCCGTTTTTTGATATCTGCAGCATGATGGGCGCATCTGGCGATGCGAATTCTGCCTTTTCGGCATCGCAATTCGCAGGCCACCTGCATTCCGCTATGCCCTCTATGCTCTCACCGACATTTACAACAACACCGAGCTTGGTCAGCATCGCCCTTTCTACAGAATAGGGCTTTGCAGCCATCCCACCTATCCAGCTGTAGTTTCCATCGCCTTTCATGCCTGCGATGAAAGGTTGGCCCAGCGCCGCTCTTCTGAACAGCAGCGACGCGTTCTTTGGGTTGAGCTGCTCGACAATGACCCTGTCTACGTCCATCTCAGCTCCCATCTCCAGTGAACTGCATGAGGTCAACCTTGGCCCATAGGGTAGCCAGTCATTTTCCCAGCCATCCGAGACCGCCACAGCCGTGTCGCATGGCCTTAGCAGGCTGGCGGCCGCACGCATTGTCTTCCTTATTCCTGCATGTTCTCCAACTACAGCTATGTTCGCATCAGATTCCATGGCGATCCAGAGATAAGCGAGCTCCTCCTTTGATATGTACCTGCTCGCTATCAGGTTCAGGGGAGTGCACCGGTCAGGAGCCCTGCTCACCACAGCAGTTGCCCCGCAGGCGCTGACGTCAATGCCTAAGCCGCACGATGCAGCTGCAGCGTCCCTCTCGATAGCATCGATTATATCCGCAGCAGGGCTGACGCCAGATAAAGAGATTGTAGTGGCGCGCCTTTTTGGCGGTGCGCCAATCGCCTTCACGTAGCGTCCTTTTATCATAACATTGGATATCTTTGGGTCGTCGAGCAGCATGCTTACCTCACCGTAGCCGGCTGCGTGGTGCGCAGCAACGTATGCGACAGTTCCAGCTTCGTCCATGCCCCTAGATGCTGCAATGCCCTCGGCTGCTGCCTTCGCCCTCGCTAGCCTCACAGGCAGCGCCACAGCGCTGTCCCTGATTCCTGGCACGCGCCTGAGATCTGCAACGATTCCCATAGCATCGGCCATCAGCCTTTTGCCAAAGAGCCTCGTGCAATCACGTTTATTTAAGTAAATGCTCGTATATTATTGTATAAGATAATATATATTAATATCTATTGTTGGCCGTGCGTGTGCGAGAAAGCCTCATCGCCGGTTGTATGCCGCTACCAGTTTGTGTACGTTTTGGCACGGCTTGGAGCCATCTACAATATCTTTATAAACCTTTATTGCAATCTAATCAACATGGCAAAAGGGGAGAAGCCAAAAGACGAGATTTGGGCGCTGCGCAAGGCTATAACAAGGCCCAACTATGCTGTGATGGAGCTTCTTCTCAAGAAGTCCCCAAGGACAACCAGGGAGCTCTACTCTGTCCTTGAGAAAAAGTTCACCAGGAAAACGCTGATTATAACGCTGAGGGAGCTGTCCCTGAACCTGAACGTGATACAGCCGACGCACATAAGGACAGAGAACGGGTACGGGCTCGGCTACAGGCTGAACCCGAAAGTGAAGGATGTCGTTAAGAACGTACAGAAGCTGGCGAGCACGATCGAGTCGATAATACAGGAATAATCAGCTGTCTGCCACCTTGACCCTTTTCTGGTTCTCGTACATCTCCGATATCTCCTTAGTAGTGGTCGCCTCTTCGGGGCTCTTGTCCTTCCTTATCGCTTCATCCCCGACAAGCCTCGGGAACCGCAGTGCGAAGCCTGCCTCTGTTCCGTCTTCCTGCTTCCGCCTGCCGCACGTGTGCGTCGGCGATTTCGTTATCTCATCAGCCTTAACTGTCACCACGTATTTGGGGTACACCCAGAAGTCGGGCTCTACTATGGCGTCCACCCTGACCGGCCTGCCCTTGACGACCTGCTTGGCCAAGGTCCTTTTCAGCTCGACCATCTGCGCCTCTGTGAAGCCGCTGCCTAGCCTGGATACGGTCTCGAAAACATCCCTCTTCTCGTTGTAGGTTGCGCATAGCAGCCCGCCGAACTTGAACTCGCTTCGCATCCCCTTGCCCCTGTAGTACCCGACGACTACCAGGTCGACAGTGTCAGAGAGCTCCCCCTTGTAGCTCCTCTTCATCTTTATCCACGAGTACTTCCTGGCCCCGGCTATGTACCTGGAGTCAAGCTCCTTCGCGACTATGCCCTCAAGGCCGTTCTCTATCGATCTCTCGAAGAACTCCTCCAGCTCCTTCGGCTCAGATGTGATTATCCTGGTGGAAGGCTGCAGGGTCATGGAGCCCTTCAGCACCCTCTCGAGCGCCTCCCTGCGCTCGTGGTACGGCTTGGCCATGAGGTCCTCGCCATCAAGCATCATTATGTCAAAAGCGAAGAGGTGGAGAGGCAGCTCCGCGGCCTTCTCGGCTATCCCGTGCTTCCTCTTCCTCTGTATCGTCTCCTGGAACGGCAGGAACTCCTGCGTCTCATCGTTGTACGCGAGCGCCTCGCCATCTATGATAAGCTTGTCGCCCCTGATTTCTTCGATGGCGGCCTTGACCAGGTCAGGGAACATCTCGGTGGTGTCCTCAAGCCTCCTTGAGAATATGCGGACCCTCCTGCCCTCCTTGTGTATCTGGCACCTGAAACCGTCATATTTCTGCTCGACAGCGGCCTTGCCGTGCATCTTCTCGAGTATCTCATCGGCTGTAGGCAGCCTCTCCGCCAGCGCAGGCCTTATGGGCTTGAAAAGCGTTACCTTGAAGCGCTCTATCGCTTGGATACCCTTCAAAGCTATCGTCTCCCCGACAAGGCCGAGGTCGCTGCATATGTTGTATGCGTTCTCGAGCGCGGCCTTCTTCTCCCTGCTTTGTGTATAGGCGAGCGAGAGCGCCTCTAGCATAGTGGCGTCCCCCAGCCCGAGCCTCAGTTCGTCGAGAGGGTACTTCGCCGCGTACTTTGCCTCTTGGGGTGACGATGCGCCGATCACGGCCGCAAGCGCATTTATCTTCTTCTCCTTGCTGCCAGCGCCGGACATCCCGGCTATCTTTCCCATCGTCTCGTAGAATTCATTCACGCTGAGCCTTCCTGCGCGCATCGGCCTCATCCTTGTCTTCTCCTTCAGCGCCTGCGCCGCCTGGCCCATGTCACCCTGTTTCCTATATTCTTTCTCTACATCCTCTTTACTGAACCCTGTCGCGATCGCTATCGATTCCTCGACCATCTTCTCCGCCATGCCGAACTCTACGCCCTCATATGGCGGCGCCAGCACCCCCTGCGTTATGTAGATGATGCTCTTTACCTCGCCCTTATCGGCTTTCCTGAACACCTCCGACATCAGCTCTATCATCTCAAGCCTCGACGATATCGATGAGAGCCTGTCATAGTAGCCGGAAAGCTCGCCGAAGAGCATTAATTCACCATCAGCTGCACGTAGTCCTCGACTGGTTTATCCATGCGCATTGGAACTGGGATGAGCAGGAGTTGCCGCCAAGGTCCGTGGACGCTGATGCCACTGCAGATCTACCAGTGCACTGGATTCCAAGGGCTACCCCGGTGAAGTTGTTGTCCTGGAACGACTCGTCGACAGAGTTGTTCATTATCAGCCCGATTCCGCTCTGGGCGCCTGCCTTGTTGTACCTCACGTTCAAGCCAGAGACGTTGTACAGCGCGTAGGCGACCGTGCCCCCGTTTATAAAGTTGTTGTTCATAGTGCCTATCGAAGTGTTGCTTATGTAGAGCGCGTAGTAGGGCGTGCTGATGTTGCTGTAGCTTATCTGCACGTTGGTATCGCCGGTCAGGTTCACTATTGGCACTCCAGGCCTGGCTGATGTCGCGTTGGAGTATATTGTGTCGTTTATCAGGCTGAACTGCGTCTTCCTCGCCGATATCACCTTTGTAAAGCCTTTGAGCACGCAGTCCTTTATCACGGATACGCTTTTTGAATTGTTGGTGTTGAGAGCCATAAGAGTCCCGCCGTTGGTGGCTATGACTGTGTGGCCGTTGCAGTCCAGGGTCGTTGAGTTCCCATACACGGTGAAGCACGTCGATCCTGTCTTGTATACTTGGTCTGTGCTGAACGAGAGGTAGTTCGGCGCGAAAGAGGCTATACAGTTCATGCCGGTGTAGCCCTCAGGTATGGCTGCGAGCCATCTGCAGCCAAGCTTGCTAGCGCCCGTGTTCACCCCTCCGTTCTCCGCATCTATGGCATAGTTCTGCGGCGAGCAGGCGTAATCGTAGTTCGCGCTGCTGTACATCGTGTTGTTCAATATCGTGTTGTTCTGTGATGCCCCCTCAAGGCTCATCCCGTCATATGATGCGTAGCCTATGTTGCCGCCCAGCATGTTGCCCCTGGAGCCGTTCAGGCGTATCGCAGCCCCTGGCCCGAATACGTATGATATGTTGTTGTACTCTATGCTGTTGTTGAACGATCCGACCAGGCTTATGCCGTAGTAGCTGTCGTTCTGGAAGAGGTTGCTGCTTACCGTAGAGCGGTTGACGCCGTATAGCGCTACGCCGTATCCGGAGTGGTAGTCGGTTATGTTCTTCACTGTCACATCTGTTGAGTTCGAAGCTACTATCGCATACATGAAGTTTGCGAGGTCGCACCCGTCTATCGTAACGTTCCTGGATCCGTTTACGCTTATCGCATATCCCTGGGATGTGGCTATAGATGAGCCTATGTGGTTGCCCTGGCAGCTGAACCTGACGTTATCCGACCTTATGGTTATGCACGCATTTGACGTGGTGAGCAGTGGCGTTGTCAGTATGTAGTTGCCGCTGCGGGATATTCCGCCGCAGGCGTCCACCGGCACGTACTGCAGGCTGGTGCTGATGTACTTCTTGCAGTTTGCCCACTGCGCGTTGGTTGTCCCACAGTTGGTTGTGCTCATGAAGTTGTCGGACGAGCTGGCGGAGTTCGGGGACGCGTATACGTCGATTACGCTGTTGTTCAGCGCCTTGCCGTTGCTGAATATGTCCCCGAACGAGTCGAGCAGGTATATCCCATAGCTGTTGTTCAGGGTCACGAACCTGTTTATGGTGTCGGATGTGGAATTCTGCAGGTATATGCCATAGTCGTTGCCGTCCGCTGTTATGTTAGTCAATGAGTCTATGTTCGAGCCGTTGAGCTGTACTCCGGCTATGCCACCGTTGGCAGTTATGTTGTAGACTCTGGAGCCGTTAACACTGCCGAGCACTATCCCGTATTCGCTCTCCTGCAGCCGGCAGTTGCTCACGGTTATGTTGCTCACTCCAGATACGAATATCGCAGTCGTGGCATTGAGTATCGGGTTGCCCGCGCAGTTTAGCGTCACCTTGTTCGACTTTATGTATATGCAGGATACGCCGAAGCCGCTTGAGGCCGGGTTGCTCACGTTCATGTACTGTGCCATGTTGACAGGCCCCTGCAGCGTGTAGGCGCCCGGCGAGTTTATCGACCCGCAGCTCGACACGCTCTTTGACAGCGATATCTGCGAAAGGTTCGGGGGCTTATTGAAGCCGGAGCACTGCGCGAAGCTGCAGCCTGTGCTGTTGAAGCACCTGTTCCCGTATGCGCTGTTGCCCCGCGGCGTCCCGCTATATGCGGAGCAGTATAGTCCTGATGGGCTTCCGCTGGCATAGTTGTCGAAGAAGGTGTTCCCTGTAGAGTTGATCACTATGCCGTTGCCGAACTGGTTGTTCACCGTGTTGTTGTATATCCTGTTGTTTGTGGAGCCGCTGCCGACATGCAGTGCGCCTTCGCTGCTTGTCGAGAACATGAATATGTCATTGTGCACGCTGGCGTTCTGCGCATTGCTCAGGTAAAGGTCTGACATGTAGTTGTACGAGAGGTTGTCATTATGCACAGAAAGGCCGGATACTTGGCCTGCATATACGCCATATGAGAAGTTGCTCACCTTGCAGTCAGTGAGCTTTGCGGAATTCCCGCTTAGCATTATGCCGTACGTGAACGGGCCGACCCCGGAATACGGGCCTGAACCCGACAGGCTGTAACCCATGCAATTCAGGCTCACATCGCTTGAACTCACGTTTATGCAGGTTCCGGAGGTGATTCCAGTGTGCACGTTGCCAGAGAATGTGTAATTGCCCGGGGTGCTTATTGCACCGCACGAGCTTATGCTGTACTTCGACACGACGGGGGCTGTCGTAGTGGTTGTCGTTACATGATGGACAGCAAGGCCGGCGTATATTGCGGCTGCTGCTATTATAACCACAGCCGCCATAATTGCGATCAAAATCATCCTCTTCGGCTGCCCTGGCCCGAACTTGGGGAGCCTCGACGTGCCGGGTGTCTGCGCAGGTGCTGGGCTCTCAGGCGCAGTATATGGCTGTGGTGCAGCAGGAGCGCCAGGTGGCTGCTGGTCTGGACCGCTTTCAGACGGCACCTGAGAGAAGATGTATTGCATGTCTGCTCCGCGAGGCATTGGACTACCGGATAGCATGCTCATTAAAGTTTTTAATGTGTTTGGTAGCATTACTATTTGCGCCCGGGTAACTCAGCGGCAGAGTGCCAGTTTCGTAAACTGGAGGTCGGGGGTTCAAATCCCTCTCCGGGCTACTTATTGCTTATTGATAAAGTGTAAGGAAGCGCTGCTTGAACTCCTTGTCAGGTATGTTGTAGACGTGCTTCATTAGCCCGAAGGTGCCCTGTTTCTTTTTCATAAAATTAAGAGTCCTGGGGGGTCTCAGTCCTGGGCTTTATACCATTAACACTTCTAATCAATGCAGTTTTTGCATGTTCACGCCACTCCTCCATGATTCTGCCTACACTCTCCGTTTTGCCTCTTTCTCCGTTCAATATCTCTACTGCTATACTCCTAGTGCCGCTGTCGCCATGCTCAACTGCCAGAGCAAGTGCTTGCGCAATCACGTTTGCCCTGTCGTGTCCGGATGTGCGATCCCCGCAATACCCAAGTGCGACTCCCAACGCGCTGCCCGCCCTTTCTCTTGCGTGCATGTTTGCATCGCGGCTTGTAATTGATCCGCTCCCATGCATTAAGGTGTCCTCTATCATATTCAACACCGCTTTGAATGGGTGTGGTTGACTTAACACATTAGTATCTGCAGAAACAAGCACCATCCAAGATACATTCACTGCGAAGTCTGTATGATAGGAGCCCTCTCTCAAACCTTCAGCGAGGAGGTTGACCGCTCTTGACATAGTGTCTCTATCACCAAAAAGTATCAGTTCCTTAACAGCATCTGCGCCTTCTGCTTCTTCCATTGTATTCGGCTCTCCGTATAAGAACTTCTGTTTTATACGACCCCATGCAACCTCCTTTTGCTCATCAGAGGTGGATGACCTAAATATCGTGCCTATATCTGCCGTCGTTTCAACGCTCAGGCCAGGTCCTGTAATCCTATGCTTCTTTCCTTCTGGTAGGATCATTACTTCCTTTTTGCTTACAGCCATGATACCACAGAAGAGTCTGTTTTATTCAGATATTTATACCTTCTTGCAAGTCAATTTCCACTCAAAAATTGACCCAAAAATCATAGTCCTTTACCGAGAGAAATCCACAATAGACAGCCCAAAACCCACGATAAATTGATAATGGTCTTGCTCTTATCATATATAACTCTCCGGGCTATCTGTTCAGAGGTACAGACTTGCGCAAAAGGGATGA
>JAJYWI010000003.1 GCA_021791535.1 Microcaldota archaeon | reverse complement strand
TCTCCCCGATTCCATGTGTATAAGGGAGTCGATGTGCTCCAGCCTGTTCTTCGCCTCGGCATAATCAGGGTTGTTTGAGAGGGATTTCTCGTACCAGAACCTTGCGCCCAGGAAATCGTTCTTGCTCTCAAGCATGTCGCCGACTAGGAGCGGCGCATCCGCGCTCTTTGGCTGCAGCTTCATGACGGTCTCCAGGTCCTTCTGCGCAGAATCGTAGTCGTGCATTATCCTGTAGGTCAGCGCCCTGTTGAAATATGCGTCTGCATACTTCGGATCTATCTTCAGCGCCTCGTTGTACTCCGTTATCGCATCCTGGAACTTACTCTGCTCAAAAAGGGAGTTGCCTTTGCGCCAGTGCTCCTTTGCCTGCTCGTTCACCTGCGGCGGCGCTGCTGGAGGTTGTGGCTGCGGCTGCTGCTTCGGGGCTTGCGGCAGCTCCTTCGCACCTGCACCTTGCACATCGCCCTGTGGATCGCCCTTTTTCGGCACTCTAATCACTAACGGTTAGAAGACTATGTATTTATTACTTACTCGTCATCTGCCGTGTGAAGTGGCGTGCGCCCTCCTGAACGTGCCGGAGATCGCGTTGCCTATTATCCAGAGCACAGTCCCTATCGCTATCACGGCGACGCCTGACCAGATGTAGGTCAGGTTTCCTGATGCGTAGAAGTCCCCGTATAGCCAGACGAGTATCCCGACTACGATTAACACAATGCCGATTATGTCAAGGAATGCAGGCAGCTCGACATTCCTATACGCTCCGGCCTTCACATCCCCCGCTATCCATACAATTGTGCCGATTACCAGCGCTGCCACACCGGACCAGACATAAGCCAGGTTGAATCCGCTGTAATCCCCGTACAGCCATAGCACTGTGCCTATTATTATCAGCGCGATGCCCCATATGGCAAGCCTTGTTGGCGCGCCCTTGAATACGAATGTAAGCACTATCGCAACTATGAGTGGCAGTATTATCCCGGCTAGCAGCTCAGCCACAAGGGCAGACACGGCGTAACCCTTCTGCTGCTTGTATGGCGCAGTGGTCGGCGCTATCGTGGTCTGCACTGTTGGCGCTGATGTCGTCTTGGTAAGGTTGCTCGGCATCGCGGTTGTGCTGGTGCTGTTAGGAGATGCGACCGTTAGGGTGAGCGTAGCATTGCTAACTGATGGGTCGTCACCTGTAGCATTTATTATGACCTGGTAGCTGCCCTTTGGCGCGGACGGCGAGACGACTATGGAGATGTTGCCGCTGAACGGAGGATCCCTCGGGAAGCCCTGGTTGAAGCTCACCTCTATGCCCTTTGAGAGCAGGTACCTGCTGTCGGCTATATTCAGGGTGGTGCCCCACGTTGAGCCGCTAACCAAGCTAACGTTGTAGTTGACCCTCGCGGTTCCGCCATTGATAAGCGTGATGCTGTAAGTGGACAGCGTTATGCTCGATGTCCCGTACCCGTATGCGTACGATACGCCTGCAAACAGCGCCAGCATAAGGAATGCTATGCCAACATACCTGTATCCCGCCATATTTGATACTTAGCAGTAAACCTCTAAATATCTTACTGGCTGCAGATGGGCCCGAGGAGATTTGAACTCCTGACCTTTCGATTATCAGTCGAACGCTCTAACCAGGCTGGGCTACGGGCCCCGCTATTATTAACAATGGTTCATATTAAGAGCTTTTGCTGGTTTGTCTCTCCTGATTAACGTTTATTACGGCGCCGCCGGGCTCTATCTCGCGGAAGATCTGGCTCCTGAATGAGAAGACCTTGACGTTCTGCTGCTGCCACGAGTTCGCCGGTATGCCTGCCTTTACGCAGGTCTCGCTCAGGAAGGCCTTTGCGTCCCAGCCCTGTTCTGTAGCAACAGATGGCAGGAGAAGCCCCTCGTACAGCCCATACTTGGCTATAAGCCCGTCCCTGCCTATCCCTATCTTCTTGTAGCGCTGGGCTGCTGGCCCGTTTATCTCCTCGGGTTTTGTAAGCACGTTCACCTCTACCAGAAGCCTGTCAAGCTCCTTATGCGATACAGGGACGAATCTTGGATCCTCAAAAGCTGCAGCTATTGCGGCGTCTATTACGGCTTCGCCTAGCGGCGCTACAGCCCTCGGGAAGCCTATGCAGCCCCTCAGTGCCCTTGTAGGGTAATGCTCAAGGGTGACGAACACCCCGTCATACTCCTTCAGGTTCTCGGTCAACTTTGAGACAAGCTCCCGATTGAAATGCGGGCTAATGAGCGATAGCTCTATGGCGTGCCTGGCGGCGCTGACAAGCCTTTTGCCCTCCTCTAGCGTGTAGTTGTGCATGCTATGGTAAATATATGTTGCGCTTAATATTTATTCTGATTGGATGGTCAGGATAGTGATCTATACCGACGGAGCCGCGCGGGGCAACCCCGGCCCTAGCGCATCCGGCTACGACATCTACCGTGACGGAGCTGAAGCGACCAGGGGCGTGAAGTACAACGGCATGGCGACGAACAACTTCGCAGAGTACAACGCCGTGATACTGGCGCTGGGATGGTGCATCAGGAACATGAAGGACCATGGAAAGTGCGATGTCGAGCTTTACTCCGACAGCGAGCTCGTAGTGAAGCAGCTCAACGGGCGCTACAAGGTGAAGTCTGCCGCGATGAAGCCCCTGCACTTTGAGGCGGAGAGCCTTGCCAGCAGGTTTGGCAGCATAGAGTTCAGGAACCTGCCAAGGGAAGACCAGCACATAAAGGAAGTAGATGCCAGGCTAAACAGGCTCCTCGACAGGATTGGTCACTGAACCGCGGCGTTGCCCTCGACGACCCTGTATCGCTCGCCCACTTCGGATTTGAATGGCTCGGCGTTGTATCCCCTTTTCGCGAGGTTAGCTGCGAATGCCTCTGCGTTCGAGCCGTATGTCAGTATCTTCTTCGGGTTTGCCGCCTCTATGTAGTATATGCTTTGGCTGAAATCCGCATGGTCGCTGAGAGGGAACTGCACATCTGTGTTGAACCTGAATATTTTCGCGAAGCCTGTTGCGACCGCCCTGTAAACGCGCTTTCCGTGAACCTTGGACAGCATCGCCGCAAGGTCATCGAGCCTGTGGCTTTCCACTATGCCGACAAAGTTGCCCTGCAGCATCGACTCGTAGTCGCTCATCGGGTCGTACGCTGAGGCGTAGCTGAGGTTGGCGCCGTTGCTGTTGTACACCCTGTTTATGGCGCTGACCTTCCTGCTTACGACAGGCGTTATCCCCACCCCGTTCAGTATCTTGATCATCTCCTGCGCCTTTCCGGCTGCGTGGACGCCAAAAAGCACTATTCCGCTATCTAGCTTCCTTGATGTCCATTCCTTTATGCTCTCTTCTATCTCCGCCCTGTTGCCGAAAGAAATGTCCGGGCTGCAATACGTGGAATCTATTATGAGGGTGTCTGTCTCAAGCATCTCTATCTTGCCGCAGGTGGCAGGCATCTGCACCAAGAAGTCTCCGGTGTATGTGACGACGCCGCCGTCGCGCTCTATCCTTATCTGCTTCGCGCCAAGCATGTGCCCGGAATCGAGCAGCCGTGTACCAGCCATAACCTCCTTGCGCATCTTCAGGTCTATGTTGCTTATCGCCTTAAGCAGCTCGGCCGTCTCGCGGCTAGCTATGACATTATCTGATGACCTTGCTGCGGAGGTGTGATCGCTGTGGGCGTGCGATATGAAATCTATGTCTGAGCCTCTTTCCCTCCTGTCCAACGATATCGCATAATCGTCCAGATATATCATCGCGTCGCCGCTCTGCTAATCTCTAGAAAGGTTATTAAACTCTATGTAGAAGAACAGATTATGGAGAGCCTTACTAATGAGAGCATTGGCGCTTTCGTATCATCTGGCGATGCATCGCTCGTTATGTTCAGAGCAGACTGGTGTCCGTTCTGCAGGAAGTTCAGGCCGGTGTTCGAATCATATGACGGCAAGGCGAAGGCAAGGATGGCCGAAGCTGTAGTCAACGAGGATGATAATCCGATGTGGGACCGCTTCAATGTCCAGGTGGTCCCTACGCTTGTTGCATTCAAGAACGGGAAGGAGGTCGCGAGGAAGGATGGCGTGGCCGGGGTGGGCCTGAACGAGGGCGACCTGAAGGCCATTCTGGCAAAGTTGCCATAGATTAAAGGGAAGGGAAATAACCGCACCTCGTATAAACTTTCCCCTGCATATACTGCCGGGTAGGATGAAACACAGAGAGAGGCTGGCTAGCATGAAGGTGAGCCTGCAGGGGCTGCTCGCCAGGATAGAAGAGGCGGAGAGGCGCGGGGAGCTGCCGAAGGGCTTCGACATGGACAAGCTTGAGAAGGCGTACGACGAGATACTCAATGACTACGCGATGGTGCTGAAGAAGAGAGAAAAATAGTTGGAAGCCCACCCAGCCAAATACCATGGCCTTATACCAATAGCAAAGCCCCGAGGAGTTTTGTGCTTTTCCGAAAACCCTGAGGGGTCTTGTCTGGAATTTAACAAGCCCTCACCCTATCTGATAGATTTTACGACGTTAGATTTTTAGCGTTTTTGATAGGGGATAGGATAAGAGCTATCGTTAGAGCCCTTACAAAATAGCAAGGTTTTACTCTTATTTTGGAGGGAAAAGTAAAGTATAAATATGTGGAAACAGATAGACTTATGGTGATTAAATGACGCAAACAAGATCGAGCCGAACATCCGAGGTATCTAAATATGGGGTGTTCGTCAGTGAAGCCCTTTATGACAGGTTGGTTACTGAAGGACTTACTCACTTGAAAAGTAATACTGGCGTAGAGTTGCTCGGAAAGGTATTCACAAGAAAAAATGGGGACTATCCTGCATTGCGCTATGTCGTAAGCAACTACTGTTACGATTCCCCAAAAGATATTGCGAGTATGATGGAGAGACCAGCAAGCCTTAGAGTCCTTCTTGAAGTAGATGGCCTGGACAGCGCTTTGAGCAGGGAGGTGGTTGAAGAGCTAAATAAAACAGAGAGGGGAAGGAGCGCAATAAATTTTATTGAAGATATGGAGGGAGGGAACGCAGAGATTCTTAGACACTATGCCTCTTCTCCATTTAATATAAGGACGGAAGCGCCAACGAGCCTACGCAGCAAACCAACATCCACAGCTTAGAGGCTGCATACGTACATGGAGTACCATTCAGGCTCAAGCCTTAAAGCCTGGCTTCTAGCTTAATCTCTGAGGTACGATAAGGGTTTTACTATTATCCTAAAGCCCGGAGAGGGAATTGGACCCCCGACCTATTGTTTACAAGACAATCGCTCTACCACTGAGCTACCCGGGCACGAATTGTAATATGCTCTCTTTTTATTAACCTTTTTGCTCGGCTCCCACAAACCTGCCGGTGTAGTCTGCTAGCCAGTCTATTACATAGTGCATCCGGCCAAGCCTTCTGCCTGTGCTCCTTATGAACTCCAGGTTCTTCGCGCTTACGCCCTTGAACATCGCGAGCAGCGGCGGGAAGAGCATTATCACCACGGCGATGTTCGGTACAAGCGAAAGAAGCCTCTGGTGCATAACCAGTGCTATAGCATACATCACTATCCCGGCTATTATTGAAGCTGCAGCCACCCTTGCAAGGGGGCCGAACCTGTGCCTGAAATGGAACTGCAGCTCCAATGCGTGTATGTATATCACGTCAAGGACTATCGGCGCTATGATGAAAAGAGCGACAAGCGCCCCTATAGCCTTGAAGAACGGGGCGAGCAGGAACAGGAGCGCAATCTGGACCGCTATGGCTGCCAGCTGGTACTTCATAAACATCTTGGTGTTGCCGCTGCTCACTATCAGCGTCCCAGCATAGACGCCTATTATCCCTGCGGCCATGCCACCTATCATTACCGAGAAGAAGAGCGGGGCGCTGGTGTAGCTAGCTGAGAAGAGCAGCCTGATCAACGGGCTGGCGTTTGCTATCCCGTAGGCGACTATAGGGAACAGGAATATCGTAGTGTAGTATATGCTGTTGTTGTAGATCGTGCCTATGCTCTCCGCCAGCTTCTTCCTTGAGAGCGCCCTGGAGAACGCGCCCAGGAGTATGAACGTGGATGCGGTTATGGTCAGGTCGACGAGCCGTGCTAGCTTGTACGCAGCTCCGTAGTTCCCGACAACCGATGCGACAGCCACCACTCCTATCACAAGAACGGCCAGGTTGAGCGCGCCCTGCATCGCTATTACCGAGGCCATGACCGGCGCCGAGAACCTGCTGACCGATTTCACGTCGTCCCTGCTCGGCCTGGCGAGCCGCGCGCCAACGTGTTTAGCCACGTATGCCGCTCCGGCTATGGAACCGGCGGCAAGCCCTATGAGCATCCCCGACACCGCGCCGACAACGCCGTAACCCATAAGCACGAGCACAACAGATCCGATAAGGTACAGTGCCGAATACGTGGCGTTCGCTATAGTCGCCTCGAGCACCTTGCCAAGCCCTACAAGCACCGCCTGCAATAGGTTGAATATCACAGCGAGCAGCTCGGACGCAGCGGCGAGCTCGAGCGCCAGCACAAGCACCGGGTTGTGATACACGCTTGTTGATATCACGCCGCTCGCCAGCACGCCGATGACAGCAATCGCGGTAGCTATCGGCAGCGCCACCACATAGCCGCTGGTGAGCAGCTTCCTTATCTTTACCTTGCCGTCCTTCCTCATCTCAGGCAGCATCTTCCTGTATGCTGTGCCTATGCCGAAGTTCTGCGCTACATTAAGTATCGCGGCGAACGATATTGCAATGCTGAAGAGCCCGAAATCCGTCGGCTGCAGGTACCTCGTTAGGAATATCAGGAGAACGACAGATATTACGGACGTGCCTATCTCGCCCAGCAGGTATATCGTGCCCTGCTTGGCTGCAAGGATGCCAAGCTCCTGGACATCTTCGGTCTCGCTTGCGTTGTCGTAGGCCATGGATTGAACCCAGCTCAGCCCAGAACAATCTTCTCGGCCGCTTTCAGCTTTCTCCTCTTCGTCTCCTGGTGCCTCTTGATGAGCTCGTTGGTGAAATCTATCACTATCTCCTTAAGCTCCCCGGATGCCATTTCGCCGCTTTTGAACCTAGAGTATATATCGTTGACGAACTTATCGTCAGGGTGATGGTACCTCAATATCTGGAATGCCCTGTCCTTCTCCGGGACTCCTCCGAGCTTCCTGTGCTCCGCCAGCGTATCCCTGCCTCCGGAATACGCATCCCTTATCTTCCTTCTCACCTGGTCCGGCGTGTCGGTAAACAGTATCGTGCTTGACGGCTCCGATGAGCTCATCTTGTTGCCCATATGCAGCCCTGGCTGGAAGGAGAAGTAGATGAATGAGGGGGAAACGAACCTGTACGGCAGTTTTGCCGCGATGTCACGGACGGCCCTCGCATGCGGGTCCTGATCAACTCCGATTCCGGTCAATGAGGGCATCGGCCCGTTGAACTCCTTGAGCTGCTGGTGGAGTATGTCCGCATACTGCAGCATGTTAGCGGAGTGCTTTCCGGGGCTGTAGTCCTTTCCGTATATCGCGTATAGCGTGCTGAAGGTGAACTTCTTCGCAAGCTCGAAGGCGAATTCGTAATATCTTGGTTCCTTCCTGCTCTGCATGTATACGTCCTTCTCGTCTATGCCAAGCGCCAATGCATCAGCCACATTGTCCACAGCGATCTCCTTCGCCCTTTCGAGGCTCGGCACCTTCTCATCAGATCTCGACACATAACCATCTATGTCAGCCGCGCAGTAGTAGCTTCTGGCGCCAAGGCTCTTGAAGTAGAGGAAGAGGTCTATGTCGACCTTGTGCCCTATGTGCATAGGCCCGGAGCACGCCACCCCTGTCATCTGGATGAACGGTCTCCTATTGAGTATCCTGTCCTCTATGAGCTTGAAGTCGCGGTGCGCTATGACGATGCCCCGCTTGAATAATGGATGGTCGTTGCGCCTCTTTTCCGATGACGTGAAAGTTGAGAGACCGAACTGCTTTATGAGTCTATTGACCACCTCCTCGTTTTCGGTGTCTGGGGCGGCCGCCTTCCAAGCGTCAATCTCTATCTTCTCGGGCACGGGATCACTTTACCTTGCTAATAAAGGCTTTTATTGGTTCTGCAGCGCCTATTTTAGGATCCCCCATACTTCAGCAGCCTTGTGGCATTTTCAGAAAGGATTTTTCTCTTGTCCCTGTTCTGCAGCTCCGATTTCTGGATTTTAAGCAGTTCAATTTCCTGGTCGGAATAGGGGAAATCTGAGCCGAAGAGTATCCTGTCTGCGCCTATCTGGGCAACCCTGTTCTCTATTATCTTAGGAGAGGACACAATTGATGTTTCCACAAAGACATTGTCGTATCTGGATGCTCTGCGGAAGAACGCCTCTGAGTCGTTTGCGAAGTGGCCGAAGACGAAATTGATTCCTTTGTACATGCCGGCTAACCTGACAAGCCTGTCCGGATCAGAGTAGGGCGTACCTTCCTTCCTAGAGTGCACAAGCACCGGTTTTCCCAGTTCCTCGAGGTAGCCGAACAGCTCAGTGAACCTGCTGCTGAGCGGATCGAAACCTTCGATGCGCGGGTGCAACTTGAACCCTGAGAAGCGGCTCGAGATGGCGCTAAGCTCCTTGATTGTGGTGGCCTTGAGATTGAAGCGCAGGAAGAAAAAGAAACGCTTGTCGTGTGATTCCGCGTTCCTCATGCTTTCATCGACCAGGCTGCTGGAATCCGACTGCTTCATCGGAAAAACAACAGATTTGGCTATTCCATATTGTTTCATGCCCTTGGCTATCCCTGCCAGGTTCAACCTGAGCTTCCTGTTGCCGGTATGGGTGTGCGCGTCGATTATCGTTTCATCACCCCCCTATCTCGAAGGCAAGCTGGTAGCAATCTCCGGCCCCATAATCCAGCTTCCCATATTCTTTGTTCACTTCTGCACATCTCGACGTAGGTACAGTAGAGGTCAGCATCCTTCCGTAATGCTTAGGCGAGTGCTTGCGCGTCATTGCGCAACCGTCTATTTTGCCCTGCATGAAAAGCTCGGCCAGCGCCTCCCTTATGCCAACCTCTACCTTTGGATTCTGCGTCGATGTCTCGATGAGGGTTGCCCCTTCCGTTAGCCCCACCATCACCCTAGCATGCACGAGTTTTTTGTAGACGCCGTCGCCCTGCGCCTCCTCAAGCAGTGCCGCGCCAGACAGGTGTATGTATTTCCGTGTACCGGTAACTTCTCTCTGTAGCCCGGCAAAGCCGACCGCGGCGCCGCTGGCGTTGTAGACCACGAAGAGCACTTCGCTCGCCATGACATGCTCGTCCACCTCCCCGTGTGACATCGTTCTGCTGTCGAAGGCAGACATTCCGACCGTGCAGAGCCGCTCGCGCAACGTAACGTCGATGTTCCTAACGTCGTCTATCCTCTCTATGGTGAATTCACTCTTGCTGTAATCACGAAGGATGCCACCGGCAACTGCTCTGCGTTGCTCCCTCTCTCCCTACAACTTTTGCCTCCGCCGCGTGTGCTTTTTGTTCCATTCATATCACCCTTTAATATCAGATATTTGGACTCCTGCGAGGGCGCTTTTGCCATCCCCTGTCAACGTCAACGGGTCCCCTACCCTTTCGCGCGAGACCATTCCGATCTTGAATAGCGCCTTCATGTTCAGCTTTAGCGTTGAGAGGGGTATGTCGAAGTCGTCGCTTATCTGCCTGAGCATCGAGCTCTGGCTCAACGTGTCGTTATTCGCTATATGCTGAAGGATCAGAAGCCGCTTTGGTTTCAGCTTTTTTACAAGGCAGTGCTTTGGCTGGGCGCAGCCGAACGCGCTGCCGCGAGCCATTGGTGGCCATGCACCTGCACCATATCATCATCTTGTACAGATATAGCGAACATTATGATATTTAAGCTAATTGGTCAGCTTTTCGAGAAAGCACAGCAACCTTTAATAATCTTGATTGGCATCTATCATCGCTATTTACAGAG
This sequence comes from Microcaldota archaeon, assembly GCA_021791535.1. Lineage (GTDB taxonomy): Archaea > Micrarchaeota > Micrarchaeia > Micrarchaeales > Micrarchaeaceae > JAJZAB01. The sequence continues at coordinate 1,974 of JAJYWI010000003.1, read as the reverse complement.
GGAGCAATGCAGGTTAATCGCGATTCTGTAAGACTAGGTGCTTAAATGGGAAAGTTCGCATTGGCAGACGCAGAGCTTTCAAAGGTTATGATATGCAAGCGCTGCAAGGCGCGCAACCGTGTTGGTGCAACAAAGTGCAGGCACTGCGGTTACCCTTATCTGAGGCCGAAGAGGAAGGACATAAAGGTTAAGAAGTGATAGTATGGTAGAACTGACACCTGTTGAACAGCTCGTAGTGGATGCCATGAAGCAGCTTGGCGCGACGAAAGACACTGCAATCAAGACAGCCGATGACATCGCGAAGAAATGCAACCGGCCTAAGGGCATGGTTGCGAACACGCTGGTGACGCTGATGCAGAAGAACGTCATAAAGAGGATTGCCAGGGAGAAGGCATCCGGCTACTACATATTAGCTGCGCAGTGAGAGGATGGGAGAGGACCCTGAAGAATACGTGGACTTCCTTGCGAAGTACAAGGACTGGATATCGATAAAGAGGCTTGGCATAAGGCCTGGCACCAGGCCGGAGGAGATAGTCTTCCACATGGCCGGCATAAGGAACACGATAGACGCGAAGGCTTTCCCGATAATGGGCATAAAAACCGGCGTCCTTGACGAGGCCGCGAGCAGGCTGACATCAGGCAAAAGGAGGAGCTTCGAATCCCTTGGCGATGCCATGACGCACCTCGGCGACGCTGACGCGAAGAGAGCTGTTGAGGAATCGTGCGCAGAGAGGAAGGAGCTGGCGCCCCTTTCGTGGACATACCTGATTGGAAAGGTTATGAGCAACCTTGATTACGACCCGTCGATAAACCAGAAGGTATTGTCGAAGATATTCCCAGGCCTTAAGATTAAAAAGCCTCTAGGCAGGCAGAAGAAGAGTGGTTGAGCGCCTACAGTAAGACTCAAATGCCCTAAGTGCAGGGAAGAGTTCGACTATTCTTTCATACCAGGCGTTTCGGTCAATTCGATAAGGATATGGAATCAGCGGTACATGATGTGCCAGAAGTGCAAGCATTTCTCGTTGTTCAAGCTTGCCGGGGAAGGCGTGAAGGTCGTGCACAAGCGCGGATAGCTAACGAGTTACCCTGCTGTGCATGTTGTGCTGCGCTATCGCTTCCCCTATCACCAGCGCTGCGGGCGCATAGTTCGGCACTACGTATATGTTGTTGTTCCTGATCTCCCCGATTGCTATGTTCCTTGCTTCGCTGCCTATATAATCGACCACATGCACGTTATTGTTCAGCGAGCTGAAAATCTTCGCGGCTGTTCTGTTGTAGCTTCCCCTCAGGAATATGACCGGCACTCCGCGTATTGCCGCGCCTATCGCGTCAAGAGGGTCGTCCTGCAGGCTGAATATCGCTTTCTTGCCGTCAACAAGCACACCGGGGTCGCCCCTGTCGATGAACCTCACGAACGGGTTGCGTATCCCAACGGCTTCGAGCATGGCAGTGACCTTGTACAATTGCCTTGTCGGGTTCCTGGTCTGGAACATCGGGGTCAGTCCAAGCGACTGCATGTACTCCACGAACTCTACGGTGTCGCCGCGCAGCTGCGGATCCTGGCTCAGCTGCTTCGACGCGTTTGTCCTGAGGAACTGGCTCATCGGGGCATAGAGGAAAATCTCCCTGTAGAAATTGCTCATGCGCGTGCCGTCCCTTATGCCGCGATCCGCGAAAGCAGGCTCTATGGTGTCCAGGAGAACGCCATCCATATCGACAAGGAAATATCCGTGCATGTTGCCACCGTGAATAGAAGTGTTGCATATGCTATCCTTTTAAATGACGTTGCGTGCATAGACGATTGACGATACGGCTCTGACGCAGCTATGTCCGTCTTTCGTCCGATGGGCAAACGACGCTTATATAGGCTCCCTGACACATAACGGGTGCTATATGGACCAACAAATTAGCGTCGGGATAGACGCGATGGCTGTCGAGGCCCCGACAGCAAGCGTCAGCGCCGATGTCCTGGCA
>JAJYWI010000011.1 GCA_021791535.1 Microcaldota archaeon | reverse complement strand
AAGCTCTGCCGGAGCTATCCTAAAGATACTTCAGAGGGGACCCGCTATTGCCGCGCTCGAGTGGTATATCGCCGCTACTCGTAACTCACCCAACAGGACATGCCATGACAGGTAGCGGGCCTCCACCGGGCGTTAGCCCAGCTTCGCCCTGGTCACGAGTAGTTCGCAGCGGCTTCGGGTCGTAAAATAGTGACTCTGGCACTTTCGTACCATGCGCCTCGAATCTGCGCGCTCTCGCTTTCGCTTCGCGTTTCCGCTCGCCACTACAATACACTCCCTGGCTCTTGCTTCAAGAAGAATGATAAGACACTGCTCCATGCGCCTCGATGTTTCCTTTCGGAGCTTCTCTTCGACGCACTTCAAAGCTTCCGCGCCTTACCTTCGTGTCACCACCTAGTTTCAGATCTTTTCAATCCCACGCGTGTGGGTTCTTTTCAGCTTTCGCTCACGCTACTTGTTCACTATCGGTCTGCAGCCAATATTTAGGGTTGGAGTTTAATGCCCCCGTATTCATACTGCGTATTCAGGCAGTATTACTCTTTTGCGGCAATCTCCATAAGATTCTTGTCTACGAGGCTGTCACTCTCTATGGCCGTTCTTTCCAGAACGCTCGACTGGTCTTATGGATGAAGCGCCGCGCCACATCTCCCCCTCTGTTGCCAAAGAGGGATTCGGTACGCCCTTTGCGGCTTTCAATCGCTTTACTTACCGCATCGCTAATGCTTTCTTCTCCTCCGGGTACTAAGATATTTCAGTTCCCCGGGTATGCTTGCCATTGCTGGCACATTCGGAAATCCCAGGTTCAAAGCCTGACCTGCGGCTACCCTGGGCTTATCGCAGCTTGCCACGTCCTTCGTCGCTGCTGCAGCCAAGCCATCCCCTAGGTGGTTTGTTTTTTATTGCAAACTTCTTCTCCTCAAATCAATCGCCAAACAGGCGATCTCACGATGCGCAACAAAGATTACAGACTCTAAAAACGTATTTTCATCAAGCAGAAAAAGCTTTCAAATACAGAAAGGAGCCTATACTAGCTCGGTTGCCATAATAGCACCGTCTAAAGTTATGCTGAATAAGGTATAAATAGGTTGCTATGAATTGCGATGACGCCCCTAATCGCTAGAGTTGCCTAGGCATGTCAAAGTTTAGGATCTTGTTATTCTCCAGGAATTTTCTAACTACATCGTAAATCACAAGATGGCCAGCTGGGCTTGGGTGAAGCCCGTCTTCAAGGAGAGATTTATAATCCAGACTCATCATGTAGTCGAATAACTCTATAAAGTGCACCTTTTTCTCTTTGCAGGTTCTCTCCATTATCTTATCGTACCTTTTTGCCACGTCGTTTCTGTAAGCTTTCTCCGTGTCCCATGGAACGGGCTCAGCCTTTGCTTCGTCCACAGGCGTTGGCCCTATAAAAACTATTTGTTTTGTATATTTGCGCGCCAGTTCTATAAGCCTGTAGATGTTTTCTTCGAATTCCTTCTCAGGCACCCTGTTGGAATTTTTCTTCAATAGCACCTCTGAATCATTTAATCCGATGCTGAATATCACTATTTTATCCTGAACCGCATTTACGTATTGCCTCGCGGCCATTTCTGCATCAAACCTCTTTACTATACCAGAGGTTGTATCATCTACCACTCCAAGGTTGTATATAAAATAAGCAACATCTGGGTTTACGAGATTCTTCACATCGATAGGCTCCCTTAGTCTTTGCACCCATCCGCCATTGTTATCCCATGCCCCGTAGGTTATGCTATCTCCAAACACCATAACTTCAACAATTTCAGTATCAGACATTCCGGTAAAACTTATACAAACACCGTTTACATTGTATGCTTATCGCATACAGTTTAAATAATTTGCTTTAGTTTAGCTATTGACCGTATGTCAGCCAGGAAAAAGAAGAAAAAATTCAATGCCGAACGAGTCATACAAAGGAAAATAATCCCTGGCCTTCTCACCGCGTTCAGCCTCGTCGTTCTGGTATACCTTCTCCACATATTCAGCATAGGCCTTGAAACAGGCCTCGGCTCCTCAGCTGTCATATTTGCATCTTTCGCGGCGAGCGCGTTCATACTCTTCATGGTGCCGCACAGCAACGCGGCAAGGCCTAGCAGGTTCGTGAAGAGCTACTTGATTGGCGCAGTGCTAGGCTACGCTGGCTTCCTGCTTTCAGGCATTGTGGGCATGTACATTTCCATACTGGTAATCATGTTTGCGCTTGCGCTGCTGCTTGTTTTTCTAGATGCGGTGCACCCCCCGGGCGCGGGGATAGCCTTCGCCTTCCTCCTTTACAGGGTCGGACTAGCAGGCATATTTGTCGTAATACTTGGGGTTGCAATCATGCTCCTTGTCAGGTACTTCCTAGAGAGGGCTGTGTACACCATAGAGGAGGACTTCACGAAAGCGGAGAAAGTTGCCGCGAACAGGAAAAGGCGTTGATCTCCTATGATACTCTCTCGCGCAAGCAGGTTCAGAGGGAAGATAAAACAGCACCCAGAGGACTTCATTGTCGAGGAGATAGCTAAGAACGGCTTTACCCTGAAGAAAGACGCCAAGGTCAGCTGCAGCGACGTTAACATGCACGAATCCAAATCAGGCAAATTCACAGTGTTCGTGATGCAAAAACAGGACTGGAACACGATACAGGCGCTGAAGACGCTTGCCAGGAAGGCAGGCAGGGGAATGAGGTCGACTTCCTTCGCAGGCACGAAGGACAGGGCGTCTGCATCCACGCAGCTGTGCAGCATATTCGGAGCAACAGCAGAGAGGATATCCTCAACGCATGTGAAGGACATAAAGATAAACGGCGCGTGGCAGAGCGACATAGGAATCGAGATGGGTGAGCTGCTCGGCAACAGGTTCACTGTGACTGTCAGGGACACTGACGCGACTGCCGAGAGGATAAACGAGATCGCAAAGGGGCTAGATGGCCTGTTCCCAAACTATTTCGGCGAGCAGCGCTTCGGCTACCGCGCCAACAACGCTGATATAGGCCTCCATATCATGAGGGGGGATTTCGAGAGAGCAGTAATCGCCTTCCTGACCGATACCACTAACGAGAGGAACCTGGATTCGATAGAGGCGCGAGAGAGGCTGGCAAAGGAGCTGGATTTCGGGCCAGCGCTCGGCTACTTCCCGTCATACCTTAAGTATGAGCGCACGCTCCTCGAATACCTCGCGAAGTATCCTACCGATTACGCAAACGCGCTGAGGAGGCTGCCTAGGCAGCTATCGCTGATGTTCGTGCATTCGGTCGAGGACCTGATATTCAACAAAGTGGTCGACGGGAGGGTAGGTGATGTCGGGATAAAGGCCGGCGACCTGTTCTGCGATGCGGATGCCTACGGCTTCCCGGACATCTCTACCGTCAGGAGAGCGCAAGAGCCTGCCGAAAAGGGCTTCCTTGTCGGCAACATAATCGGGTACGACAGCAAGGAGCTGAACGAGACCGAAACGCATATACTTGAGGGCATGTCCCTAACAAAGGAGATGTTCAAGATAAATAGCATGCCGGAGCTGGGCTGCAAGGGCAATCACCGCGCCATGTTCGCTCCCTTTGTAGGATTCTCTGGGAGCGTATCTGGAAGCGATGCTTTGCTCTCTTTCTCGCTGCCATCTGGCTCTTACGCGACTGTGCTCTTGGATGAATTTGTCCAGTAGTCAGCCTGCAATCCTTGCGCCGCACTTGCTGCAGAACCTTGATCCCTGCTCATTTCTTGCGCCGCACTTGCTGCAGAAAACTGATGGGCCTCCAGCCTGGTCGTGAGAAAGGATTTCGCCCTGGTCTTGTTGGGTATGGGAGAGTATCTGGTTTATGTAATCGGCCAGTGCCTTCGCATCAGTGTTGTTCAGTCCGTCTATCTCGCCCTCCTCCTTGCCGTTCTTCAGCAGCCCCTGGTCTTTGTCGTATCCCTGCACCCTCACGAACACCGACGACGAGATTATGCCGTGCTCCAGCCTTACGCTGGATATCTGCCTATATGGTATCGTCTCGTAGTCTTTCCTTATGCCTAGAGTCGCTTTGTTGACTATGATGAGGCGGTGGTCAGTCGCCAAAACAGATGTTGGCACGGTAACCGAACCGCCGGGCCCGACGCGCCTCTGCTTGACTGTCATTACAACCTTTTCGTCCTGCCAAAGGATGTCCTTTACCGCGTTGACCTCATTCTGATCTACTGCCATGATGACACACGTACTTCTCAGAAAGGATTTATAAAATAGAAGTATTCCACGACAGGGCCGAGGCTGTTGAAAATCCTATCTGGATGGCCCACAGGTTCGAAAATTCGCCGGGGTAGGGATTTGAACCCTAAAGCCCTTGCGGGCACCGGTTCGCCCGTTTTCGCATCACAGATCAGCTCTCAATGCATTAAAAGCTCGAGACCGGCGCGATACCAGATTCTGCCACCCCGGCACTAATCCCTTAATAAACAATACTTATTTAAGAGCTAATAGGTTATAAATCTTAAGCTGGCTCTTTATGCAGGCGATGGCAAAATGTTGAAGAAATATCTGAGCTGGGGCGTAGCTGTCAGGCTAGCCACGATCTCCATCTTCTTTATGCTTTCTGTGGCAAGCATCATATTCTCAATGTACATGTTCGTAGAGGTGAATTCTTCATACACATTCTTCCTCGCTACTGCGTTCCTCGCCCTTGCCGCATTCGCCGGGTTCTTCAACATCTATGCCTCGATATCGTACTTCAGGTCGTATTTCTACGATATGCACCTAAAGGGCATAACGAAGGGGCTCAAGCCTCTACGCAGGCTGCCTACCGTAGCGATAGCCGTCCCGGTCTTCAACGAGGACCCTGAGCTGGTAAAAAGGAACATGGCAACGCTGTTCGGCATGGACTACCCGAAAAGCAAGATGAGATTCTACCTGTTGGACGACTCGACAGAGCAGGCGACAGTCGGCGCGCTGAAGGACTTCTGCTCAGCAAACGGGGTCCGATTCATCCATAGGGGGAGCAGGCAAGGCTACAAGGCCGGCGCCCTTAACAACATGCTGAAGGAGTGCAAGGAGGAGTTCGTTGCGGTGATGGATGCTGACGAGCGCCTTGTAGACAGGAGATTCCTAAGGGAGGTGCTGCCCTACTTCGGCGACGATAAGATGGCTTATGTGCAGACTGAAAAGAGGTCTGAGAAAGGCTCGACCTTCTCAGAGACAGTAGACCTGTTCGACGGCTTCTTCTTCAAGTTCATACAGCCCCACAGGGCGCTCAACAACACCGCTATATTCGCAGGCTCGTGCGGTGTGATACGGAAATCGGCGCTTGACGACGTAGGCGGGTTCCCTGAATACGTCATAGAGGATACGTTCTTCAGCCTGGAGTGCGACCTGCACAACTACAAGAGCATACACATACCGAAAGTGTATGCGCTAGGCAGGCCGATGCTGAAGTACAGCTCGCTGGTAAAGCAGCAGTGGAGGTACAATTACGGCGACACGCAGTTCATAGGCTACTTCATGAAGAGGAGCTCTGACTCGAAGAAGCTGTCGCCCTGGGCCGCTATGGATTACTACAGCCACGGCTTCGGGTTGAACTACCTGTCGCTTGTCCTTATACTTTTCACTATGCTATCCGTCTTCATAGCCTTCTCTACGCTTCCGTTCATGCACCTCACGATAAAGCAGCTCTTCCAGGCGACTTATATAACCAGGTACCTGGAGCTCTTCGGAGGCATAGCGTTCGTGCTCTCGATGATAGCGCCAGTCGTGCTGACCAAAGTGTACTTCGGGTCACTGAAGAAAGGCATGATGGTGTTTGTGCTCAACTTCGCGCTGGCGATAGCTAGGGCGAAGGCGGCTATCGCCGCGGTATGGGGCAGGAGCCCGCTCTGGCATAGCGTCAGGGGCGGCGGCAGGCAGAAGCGCAATTTTTCCTATGCGCTCTCCAACACCAAAACCGAGATAGCGCTGAGCGCGTCGCTGCTCTTGATGGGCGTGGTCTCGTTCCTGACGAACAACATCATAAGCTGGGTGTGGCTCAGCACTTACGGAATCCTCTACCTCTTCTCTACTGTGCTGTTCTATATGTACGGATGATTCGTTGATTTACGTAAAAGTGCACAACACCGAGAATGGCAAGATAATAGCGATGTGCGACGAGTCTCTTATCGGCAAGGTGCTTGAGGATGGCAAGTTAGTTATGGACCTGAAGGCGTATTCAGACTTCTACAACGGGTCGCTCATAACGCCATCGCAGTTCCCCGACATGCCAGCAGACGAGATTGTATCAGCTAATGTTGTTGGCGAGGAGTCTGTAGACGTTGCGATAAAGCACAGAATAATAGGGAAGGGGCACGTGAAGATGATAAATGGCGTGCCGTACGCCCATGCGTATGCGGTAGACCGCTGATCACTTCTCTGTGAGTGCAAGTATCGCGGCCGCCAAGTCACCGTTGGATGCCCTGAGCGCTGTGCGCACTCTCTCCTTGTCGCTCACGCCGGTCTTCTCCATCACAAACTTTATGTCATCATCGGTTATTTCGGTAACCGCGAGGGGCATCTTCTCCTGCACGTTTCCAACGACCTGGAAGCTCACCGATCCCTGCGCCTCTATTCTCGTCACCTGCGGGTTCGTTATCACAAGGTCCTTGTCTGCGCAGTGTATGGTGACGCTCTGGGCGTCTATTTCGCTTGTCTTTATCCCCATCTTGGCCATCATCTCCTTGAGCGCCCTGGGGTCGATGTTCGGCATCATAGAGTCACAACACTAAGGTTTCATCGTCAAACATATAAAACCATCCCTCTTCTTTATTCTTGTGACCCTTAATCCGCTGGAATTTGCAACTAGGATGGCCTCGTTGGCATCCAACGTATGGGAACCAAGCCACGGAAGCATTGGCTTCCTTTTCCTTTGCAGCTCGTATATCCTTATCTGGCCCCCTTCGGTTAAAAATTTTTTAAGGTATTGCAGGGATTCCCTCTTCCTCTCCCAATGGTGAAAAGACAGGGTAGATATTATCATATCGAATTTTGTTTTGAAGGGGATGTGCCTGCTTGAGCCCAGCGCAAAATTTATCTTTTCGGAGCTGCCTGCCTTCCTTTTCGCTATGGCTATCATGCTTTCCGAAGGGTCAACGGCGTACATCCTCGCGTTTTTGAGCTTTGACAGCGCGATGGGGATCATGCCCGGGCCTGTACCGACATCGAGCATTGATCTAAATCTGCTTTTTCTCAAGTCATCTATTACGAAACTGTAGAATTTCCTCATAGGCTTTACGTTTGAAAATGCAGAGTACAGGGGTGCTAAGACGGCCCCGAACCTTTCCTCATGCTCGATGTATAGCTCTTTCAATTTACCACACTGGCGGTACATGGCCAAATGATACATGTTTTAATTGTTTCCCAATATTATAACAAGGGATAGCATGGCCGGGCGTTTGGTCTTGATAGACGTAAACAACACCGTTGTAAAGGATCAGCGTGACGTATCAGAATATGTGTTCGAGGCGATAAGGAGCAAGTATGGCCTGGAGGCGCAGTTCAGGCTTGAGGATTATGATGGCGTCCCTGCACAGCTCATGATAGCCGACATACTCGAGAAGAACGGCGTCTCGAAGGAGGAGATAGACGCGCGCCTTGAGAGCTGCGCCGAGGAGCTGGGATACTCTTACTACAACGTAACTGGGCGTGACCCGATAATGACGCTTGAGGGCTCAAAACAGCTGCTGGATGAGCTTGCAAAAAAGGGCGCGCTGATTGGCATTGCCACTGGCGACATAGAGGACGTGATAAAGAACAAGCTGCAAAGGGCTAACCTGTCAGGGTACTTCAGGTTTGGCGAGTACGGCAACAAGGAAACTGACTTCAAGACGATTGTTGAGAAGGCCGTGTCCAGAGCTAAATCAGAGTTCGGCCTTGACAGCAGTGCGTCGGTCTGGGTCTTGTCCAGCTACCCTGGCCTGATCAAGGGAGCAAAATCTGCTAACGCGAACGCAATAGGTGTCGCATCCGGCAGGTACGGCAGGGACGTGCTGGCTTCTGCCGGAGCAGACGAGATTGTTGATAGCATAAGGGAGAGGAGCAAGATAATGAAGACGCTGCTAAAAGGGCAACCTTAATCTGCGAAATGCTAATATATATGAGCGGAGCAACAAAATAGGGTTTAATGGGGGTACCGGCGTTTGCTGGACGGTATTCATCCAGTGACAGCGAATGGCAGGTCGTGATGAGGGCTGTGTATGCTAACGCTAGCGAGAGGACTAGCTATTTCAAAAGACTCGATAACATCTATGGCGCTGGCAACTGGAGGATTGTTTGGGCTGTAGAAAACGGCAAGGTAGTAAACCGTGATGGACTGTTCGGTGCGTATGAAAGGTCGTTTTTGGCGTACTTGGAAAAGAACCCTGATCTAGTAAAGCTGATAAAGAAGCGGGTTGGCGGCACCGTAGCCAGGCCGTTTTTGAATTCAGGCAGCTACCGCGGCGAATCGGCGCATGGAGAGATGCAGGACGCTGCGCTTGCCAGCGCTATATCATCCATTGCATTTATGGTAGGTCTGGAGGATATCAAGAGGATAAGGAGGGACCATACGCTTGCTGACCTGGCCGGCGCGATATCCACAGCGAAGGTTCCTTTTTATGACCGCAGTATGATATTGTCACCTGAGGCCGCTGGAGATTGGGAGATGGGCAGCATAGAGTCCTTCTACCACTCTAACATGCTGCTTGAGGTAAAGAATAAGAGGATGCGGGAGATAAGGCTTGACATAAGCAATCAATCCAGCGGCAAGATACTAAGAGTCGTATGAGCAGCGTTTGCTCAACAGCTACAATCGCAGATGGTGCATCTTTTGCTTACAAGGAAGCTGCATATAGACCCGATCAACCCAGATATGGGAGCGATAGCAGAAGCGTCCGGAATCGTCAAGGCCGGCGGCATCATCATATTCCCGACAGAGACGGTCTATGGGATAGGCGCCAACGCATTAAACGAGTCCGCGTGCAGGAGGATCTTCGCGCTCAAAGGCAGGCCGAGTGACAATCCGCTGATAGTGCACGTATCCTCATTGGAGATGGCGGAGGGCATCGCCTCGATACCTGCAGAGTACCGCGATGGCATAAGGAGGGTCTGGCCTTCACCCATAACGTTCATTGCAAAGTCGAACGGCACCCTCCAGAAAGCGGTAACCGGCGGCCTGAGCACTGTCGCTGTGAGGATGCCTGCGCATCCTGTAGCGCTCGCGCTTATATCCGAATGCGGGGTCCCGATAGCTGCGCCTAGCGCAAACCCATCGGGAAGGCCAAGCGCCACGAACCCACGCCGCGCAATAAGCTACTTCGACGGCAGGGTCGAATGCATAATAGACTCGGGCGCGGCCTTCTTCGGCATCGAGTCTACTGTGATAGACCTAGAGAGTTTCACTGTGCTAAGGCCTGGGCCGTTCACGCCAGAAGAGATAGAGAAGGCGTTTGGACGGATGCCTAAAGTAGATGCCGTGACCAGGGGCATGGCGCACAGCGGAGTCGCAGTCAGCCCTGGCGTAAAGTACGCGCATTACGCGCCGAAGACCAAGTTGCTATTGTTCAGCGGCGATATAGGGGAGCTTACAGGCCTTCTCGACGGAATCCAGAATCTGCCACCCTTCGCATTCATAGGCTCTGCGGAGTCATGCAAAGCAGTCTCTGAGGCGTTCGGCTGCAGCACGATAGCACTTGGGGATAGGCCTGACCTGTACAAGATAGCGAAGAACCTGTATGACGGGATAATAGCGCTCGACTCATTGAATGTGGCTTTCGGCATAATAGAGGCATTCGAGGAAAGGGGCATAGGCCTGGCGATAATGAACAGGATAAGGAAGGCGTGCTCCGGCACATCTTTCAACAGCGCAGATGGGCTCAGCAAAATATTAGAACCTTGATGTAGATTACATCGCACAAGTGATGATCTGCAAACTAGCATAGGGAATACGCAGAGCAAGATGACAACGGCGCAGAGGAGCATACTTGTCGTCGTGGTGCTTGGGACGCTGATGGCGGCGATAGATACGACAATCGTGCTGCTCGCGATACCGGACATCACAAACTCGTTGCACACCAACCTGGCAAGCAGCCTGTGGGTCATACTATCGTACCTGATGGTGCTAGCTGTGATGACGACGCAGCTCGGCAGGGTCGGGGATATTTATGGCAGGGGCAAGATATTCAACATTGGTTTCCTCGTGTTCATCGTAGGCTCCGCGCTGAGCGGCGCCTCGTCCAGCATCTACATGCTGATCATAGCAAGGATCATACAGGGTACTGGCGGAGCCTTCATATCGGCAAACAGCGGTGCAATAATAGCCGATACTTTCGAGAGGCAGCATAGGGGCAAGGCATTCGGCTTCCTGTCGCTCGGCTGGAGCATAGGGGCGGTGCTCGGCATAGTGCTCGGAGGAATCCTAACCACGTTCGTAGGCTGGCCTTACATATTCTACATAAACGTGCCGATAGGGGCTGTGGCGCTTTATCTGGGTTTCAAGTATATAAGGTCTGCTGAGCGCAAGCATGAGCCGCTTGACGTAAGGGGGGTAGCTGTGCTTAGCGCAATGCTGCTGCTGATCACGCTGGGCGCCACCGGCATAGGCTTCACTGGCGCCACAATCTACAACGTCACGATGTTCGCTGTCGGCTTCCTCCTCCTGCCGGTTTTCATACTTGTGGAGAAGCGCGTGAAGTTCCCGACAATAAACATGGCTGTGTTCAAGAGGAGGATAATCTTCAACTCGATAATGGCGGCGTTCCTGCAGAGCCTAGGCTTCCTTGCGGTGACATTCATAGTCATAATGTATCTGCAGGGGGTGCGAGGGCTAAGCCCGCTCAATGCGGCACTGCTGCTGATTCCGGGCTATGTGGCTAGCGGCCTTACTGGGCCGTACATGGGCAGGCTGTCGGATAGGTTAGGGGCGAGGGCGATAGCGACTGCAGGGATACTGCTGATGGTGGCGGCTGCGCTCGCCTATACGACAATAACGGCTACAAGCTCATACTACTTCATAATAATCGTGACTGTGCTGACAGGGCTTGGCACAGCGATGTTCTTCCCGGCCAACACAAGCGCCGTGATGGCGAACGCCACCGAAGGCACATACGGCATGCTAAACGGGCTTCTCAGGACCCTCTCCAGCATAGGTATGCTAGGCAGCTTCGTTATGACAGTGACGATAGCCGCGCTCGCCATAACCAGGACAGTGGCCTTCCAGGTGTTCCTAGGCACATCTGACCTTACGGGGCACATATCCGCTGAGTTCGTGGACGGCATGCATGCGGTTTTCATAATATCCATATTCGTACTTGCTGTGGCAGCTGTGCTTTCGGCCATGAGGGGCAAGGAGCAGAGGTATGCAGGGCACCCCGCCATGGCGCGCCCGCTATCTGGGAGAGCATAGGGCAAATATTCGCAGGCATTTTGCAACAAATAAAAAGATTTAAATATCACTATGAGTAGCGTTTTACTAGCAAGATGGTGTGTACATGACAAGCAGTCAAACTGCATACGAACCGAGAGGGCTGGGACTGGACACGGAGACGATAAGGAGTGCCGCTGTGCAACGCACATATTACTCGGCGCTCGATGCGGCCAGTATAGGGATAGAGACCTTGAGCAGGGGCACGCGCCAGGTACTGCTGCATGCTGAAAGCGGCAATGCGCTCGAAGTGCAGGCAAAGAGGGGCGTCATAACCGAAATCGATTATTTCCTAGCTGTTATAAGCAAGTTCAACAAGGTGGCTGCCTTTACAGGAAATGCGGCTCTGGCTACCGATATGGAAAGGGGGATGTATGCGTATTTGAGGAAGATGCTGCCTGGTGTTGCTGTCGTGCGCGACGCAGCGCTATACCTAAGAATGCTGCTCAGAAGCGAGGAACAGGATAAGCTAGGAGAGAACGCCGAACAGATCAGTGCAACAATAAGCGATGGGGTGGGCGACCTCAAGAACAAAATCGGATTGGCGCGCGCACTTCGTGACGA
>JAJYWI010000023.1 GCA_021791535.1 Microcaldota archaeon | reverse complement strand
GGGGTGAGATTTGAACTCACGAAGGCGCTAAGCCACGGGATCTTAAGTCCCGCGCATTTTCCGTGGCAATGCCGTTCCGGACTCTGCCACCCCTGCGATTTATGATATCCTTGATTGGATATAAAAGGATAGCTATGCGTACATCGACGGAGGGCCGTATGAGCCTGCGTCCTTCATGTTGTCGTGGCTCTCCTTGCTCTTCTTCATCATATCCCTCACTTTGGCCTCTATCTCCTTGGCTTCCTTCTCCAGCTCCGTGACGTCTATGTCCAAGTTGAGCAGCTTATTTATGCTGTTGATCGCCTGCTCTGCATATTTCGGGTCTATTATTGAGGGGTTGACCGAAACGAGTATGTTTATATCGGGTATGTTTGCCCTGCATGCGTTGAGGAGAAGCTGTGCACTGACGCCGGCTGACACCCCCTCTACAACAGCGTTCAGCCCGCTCTTCTGCGCTGTCTTCAGCGCGTCTGTCGTTGATGCTATCGCGTATACGCTTTTGTCATCTTCGTCCCTTGCAGGCATGCCTCCAACAGATATTATCTGCGAGACTTGCTTCTCCTTGATCAATCCAAAAAGCTTGCCGCTCAGCTCATTTATAAGAGCCATCGGTATGGTGAATTCTGAAAAGACCGCGAGTATCTTCTTCTTTGCAGTGTAGTACAGCCTGACAGGAGGATACGGCTTTCCGCCGTGTATTGACACTATCGGAGGGAAGTCGGCGCTGTCTATGTAGCCTACGTATTCCATCTCAAGTTTGTCTATTACATAGCTGGTAGTCATCGGGCCTACCAGTCCCAGGCCTGGGAATCCCTCTATCAATGTCGCTCCCTTGAGATCTATGTCTTTAACGAACTTTATTTCCATTCCTAATCGCCCGTTTCTCCTTATCTACGAAGCTATTTATAAACCGTCTATCGGATTTTGGGTATTTTTCTCTCGATATACCGACGATACATATTTAAGTCTTCTCGTCGATAGAGGTATGGTGAAATCATGGCTCAAAGAATAGGACGTGAGCGGGTAGGAAGAGAAGACGGTTATCTTTACTACCTAGGAAAGGACGGATACGTATGGCGCACACCTATGAGGACCAACCAAAGGGGCAGGAAGGCTAAGGTTGGTAGCGAGAAGGTAAGGAGAGAGGAAGGCTTTCTCTACTTCATAGACAAGGGCGGATACGTAGCAAGGGCAAAGATGAACAGAAGGGGACGAAGATAGCCCCACTTGTGTTGCAGAGCCAGGCTAAACGCCGAACTTTGCAACATCTTTTATTTTTATCTTGTTTTTCCTGACGAACCCGGCGTTGAGCTCTATCACGTATCTGGAAGGCGTTTTTGACCTGTAGCCAGAGAAGTCGAGCCCGGAGGACGGCTTTGCCGACTCTACGAAATCCACGACCCTGCGGTTGCTGTCAAGCCAGACTATATCCAGCGGGAATCTCATGTTGCGCATCCATATCGGATGCGTGCCATCTTCCGGGAAGGTGAACAGCATGCATTCGTTCTGCTTCATCGATTTCCTGAACATGAGCCCTGCGGTCATCTTCCTGGGGGTGTCTGCAACGAGCGCATCCATCCTCTTCTTTCCTATCTTAATCTCTTTCCTATTGAAAACCACGTTCCTGGATAGCAGCCAGAGTAGACACATTCAATCATTTGGTTATTGACATGCTCTGTTCCTTCATGAACTGCTGCAGATAGAACTTGCTTCCTGATCCTTTTCCGTTAACGCTGCTCCCCTTCCAGCCTACAAACGTGTGCAGCCCGACTATCGCTCCTGTTGTGGCGCTCGTATCCCTGTTCACGTATACGGTGCCTGCCTCTATCCTCTCGAGGAACTCGCTTACCTCCTTTCTTTTCTTGCTGTAAAGGCCGGCCGTAAGCCCGTACTCGACATCGTTTGCCATCCTAATCGCATCGTCAAAGCCCCTGAACCCTTCAACTGTGAGTATAGGCACAAACAGTTCTGTATGCACCAGCTCGCTCTCATGGTTCACCTCTATTATCGTCGGCTCTGCATAGTAACCATCCATGCCGGTGTTGACCTTGTTGCCGCCGTAGAGTATTCTCCCCGTGGACTTCGCCTTCTCTACAGCGTCGCTATACGTCCTGAAGGCGTTGGCACTTATCAGCGGGCCCATGTAGACATCCTTCCTTATCGGATTGCCTATCTTGAAGCTCCTTACCTTCTCTATAAGCTTGCTGACAAACTGCTCCTTTATCGACTCGTGGACGTACACACGCGAACATGCGCTGCACTTCTGGCCGCAGAAGCCGAACGCGGCACTTGCGATTCCTGATGCTGCCTCGTCCAGATCCGCTCCCTTGGAGACTATCACGGGGTTCTTCCCGCCCATTTCAACTATGAATGTCTTCTGCAGGCCGCGTTCGTACGCCTTCGTTATCATGCCTGTGCCTACTGCCCTTGAGCCAGTGAAAACTATCCCGGCCACGCCCGGGTTTACAACAAGTTCGTCGCCGATCTCTGAGCCTGGCCCGGAAAGGTAGTTGAACACGCCCTGCGGCACCCCCGCCTGTTTCATGTATTCGTATATCTTTAATCCAGTTAGCATCGTCATGCTGTCTGATGAGGATGGCTTAAATACAACAGTGTTGCCAGTGATCATAGCACCTGTGCTCATGCCAGTAGATATGGAGACAGGGAAATTGAAAGGCGCTATTACCCCGAACACGCCGAAAGGCATCATCCTTATTGTAACTTTCTCGGATTTCATGGAAGGCGCGCCCTGGAAACTAGCGCTTACCTTTGCGGTGCTCTGTTTAAGGTGCGTTCGCCTCAAGAAGCCCTTGTTCGCCTCCAGCTCATCTGCGTAATATCTCATGAAGTCTATAGCCTCGTCTACCTCTCCAACAGACTCGTATCTGGATTTCCCATTC
The DNA here is from genome assembly GCA_021791535.1 of Microcaldota archaeon. Taxonomy (GTDB): domain Archaea; phylum Micrarchaeota; class Micrarchaeia; order Micrarchaeales; family Micrarchaeaceae; genus JAJZAB01. Next base: position 52,801 of record JAJYWI010000023.1, on the reverse strand, counting down.
TCGTAGCTCAATATCGCTGCAAGTTCGAACTTGTTCTTAGAGAAGATGGCAGCGGCATTCCTGAATATCGACGCTCTTTCCCTGTAGCCTGTTGAGCTCCATGACTGAAGAGCGCCAGCCGCAGCCTGTATTGCTTGCTTTGCGTGCTCTCTGGTTCCCTTTTGGAAATATCCTATCACGCTTCCATCTATAGGCGACTTCTCGATTAGCGTTTCTGCTGCAAACGTCTCCCTGCCGCCTATATACATAGGGTACTTCTTGCCGAATTGCGCCTTCACGCGCTGTGCCGCATCGTCGAAAAGCCTGTCGAATTCCGCCTCCTTGCCGGACTCGGCAAAATTCCTATAGGTGAACTCATTCAAGAAAGCTGGCCTTGCCATTTAATCATCAGAGCCGGAAACCCCTTGAGTATATTATCTGGTACAAATCCTTATATTGCTTTTAGTTTTGTGGAAGTGTCAATAATTGTAAGTCGTTGCGTGGTTTATATCGGTAGTTTTTAAATACTATGGAACAGCTATAGATTATAACTGAGTTATAATTAGTGCTTAAGATGCCAGAAAACGAGAACGAACTGCTAGGATATGCGGACGAGGAGTACAAGGAGCGTTACGGCTTCAGCGACAAGACGGAATATGCTTACAAGACTGAGAAAGGGCTAAACGAGGACATAGTGAGGGAGATATCCAAGATCAAGGGTGAGCCTGATTGGATGCTCGAGAAGAGGCTTACCGGCTACAAAGTCTTCAAGAGCAAGCCTGTCCCGACGTGGGGAGCGGACCTGAGCGGAATAGACTTTGATGATGTTTACTACTACCTCAAACCCGGAGGCAAGAAGGAAGATTCATGGGATAAGGTCCCTGAAGACATAAAGAAAACGTTTGACAAGCTTGGCATACCTGAAGCTGAAAGGAAGTTCTTCGCTGGCGCGGAGATACAGTACGATTCTGAGGTCGTATACGGTCACGTGAGGCAGGAGCTGGAGAAACAAGGTGTCATTTTCACGGATACAGACAGCGCGATAAAGAAGTATCCTGAGCTTGTGAAAAAGTACTTTGGAACCGTAATACCGCCTACGGACAACAAGTTTGCGGCGCTGAACACCGCAGTTTTCAGCGGTGGCAGTTTTATTTTTGTGCCTAAGGGAGTAAAGGTTACAATGCCATTGCAGGCATACTTCAGGATAAATGCAGAGAAGGCCGGGCAGTTCGAAAGGACGCTAATCATAGCTGATGAAGGCGCGGATGTGACGTACATTGAGGGGTGCCTACCTGCTGATGAACTTGTTAGCAGGGGTGATACCTTCCAGAGGATAGATACAATAAAGAAAGGGGACGCCGTACCAACACATACAGGCCGCATGCAAAGCGTAAATAGGACTTTCGTTCACCCGCATAGAGGAAAGCTGCTAGAAATATTACCATTATCAAAAGGCAATGGATTTAAGCTGACTAGTGAACACCCGGTTCTGTGCATAAAGCGCAACAAAGTAATTGTAAAAAGGCAGCAGAGGAGGAATTGGAAGCCAGAAGTATCTACAACAGCCTTACTAAAAGCCAATGCAGAATTCGTTAAGGCGGCAGATTTAGAAGAAGGAGACTTTATCGTTTATGTGGCTCCTACGGTTATTTCAGATGATTCGCAATTCGATGAAACAGCGCTAAAGATACTTGGCCTTTATCTCGCAGAAGGCTCTGTGAGTGCAAATAGGGCATTACGTGGAATTAAAATGGTGTCATTCAGCTTTGGTAAGAGCAAGAAGGAGGGTCTGCTGGCTAACGAATTAAATTCGCTCATACAGGAGAAGGGTTGGAAATCAAGCATTTGCAGATCTAAAGGTGGCTATTACATAGTAAGTTCGTACGCTAAAGAGCTCATAAGGCTTTGCGAAGATAATTGCGGGAGGGGCGCCAAGACAAAATTACTTTCACAAAAATTGATGAAACTGCCACCCGGGAAGCAAAAGATATTGCTGGACTACTACTGGAAGGGAGACGGTAGCGTCTACATTAGATTCGGCAAGAAACTCATGCGGGCGTCAACTGCTAGCAGATTTTTAGCGTATCAGATACAGGAGATCCTTGCTAGGAATGGGATATTTGCAAATTTGAACGTTAGGAAGGGATCCGTGGATACAATTCTGGGAAGGAAAATCAAAAGAAGCGATCAGTACATAATAGAATACACAGAAGGGAAAGAGACGGGCGAAGTTAGAAGGAACGGCAACAGGTTTTACGTACCGATAAAGCAGATTAAGACGCACTATTTTGATGACCTTGTTTATAACTTTGGTGTAGATAAAGACGAGTCTTACCTTGTTAAAGGTTTTGCCGTACATAATTGCACAGCGCCTATCTACATGAGTTCTTCATTACACTCGGCGGTCGTTGAGATAATTGTACACAAAGATGCGCAAGTCAAATACGTTACAATACAGAACTGGTCTAGGAACGTCTACAATCTTGTTACGCAGAGGGCATTCGCTTATGAGAATGCGCGTATGACTTGGATTGACGCGAATATAGGTAGTAGGGTAAATATGAAATATCCGAGCGTGTACCTAAAAGGACGTGGGGCAAGCGGTGAGATACTTTCCGTTGCGGTAGCTGGTGAAAATCAAATACAAGACTCTGGCGGCAAGATGCTGCACCTGGCTCCAGACACTACATCAAAGATAATATCGAAAAGCGTATCGAAGAAAAATGGCGTTGCTTCGTATAGAGGCCAGCTATATATCGCGAAGAATGCAGCGAACGTGAAGAGCACCGTCCGTTGCGATGCTCTGTTGCTCAATAAAGAATCGAAGACAAACACCTATCCTTACATGGACATACAGAGAGAGGACGCAACGATAACACACGAAGCAGCAGTTGGTAAGATAGGTGAAGAGCAGCTCTTCTACCTGATGTCACGCGGCCTTACAGAGGAGGAGGCGCTCACTACCGTTGTGCTTGGTTTCCTCGACCCGCTAACAAAAGCTCTTCCTATGGAATACTCTGTAGAGCTCAAGAGACTGATAAAGCTTGATACAACCGGCTCTGTCGCATGAAGTGATGACTTGAATCCTTACGGGCTTTTCGCTGACGATGCAATCCAGAGGTACAGGGAGCTGCCTGAGGAGCAGAACGAGCTCTACAAGAAAGAGTTCATCAGCCTGAGCCCTGATCACCTGCTTGAGATATACCAGGGCAAAACCGCCGCGCCTGACACCCCGGCAGGACTTTACGCCGCGGCTAAGTCCCTTTTCATCAAGGGCGAGATAAGGTTTGATATCATAATTGGAGGATCTGGTCATGTGATCAACCCAGGCGCAAAATACGTTACCGTGCTGCCAGTGTCTGACATAAAGATAGATGCGCTGGATGCCAAGCTCTACAGAAGCTCCGATGACAAGCTTGCGGCCCTAGTTCATGCGTTTACTAATGAATTCATCTTCATAGACGTGCCAAAAGGGATAAAGGCAAAATTAAACCTGCTTTTCCTGAACATAACGACCCCGCTCGCAACTCAGGTGATGATAAACACAGGTGAGGGATCTGAACTAGACATCCTTGAGTGGTACGCATCCTTTTCAAAGACAGACTCTGCGAGCTGCGTGATGCACGAAGGCAAGGTCGGCGCGTATTCGAACGTGGTGGTAGACGCGGTACACAACGAGGACAGGAACACGGTTGTGGTAGGCCTGTCAAAGTACAATGTTGGGAATAACGGCGATCTGAAGCTCAATTACTTCTACAATGGCGGCATGAGCTCTAAGGCTAAGAACAAGTTCTGCGCGGTTGGTCACGAGGGGTCCATCCGCGTGAATGAGCTTTTGTTCGGATCGGCAAAGCAGAGGTTTGACATGACGAGCAATATAGAGAATTCGGCCCCGTCAACCACCGCGGAGCTGCGCTCGAGGGCTGTGCTCATGGACGAATCTCGCTGCATTATGAAGGGTTTTGCGAAGATACCATTTGGCTCTAAGAATGCAAGGTCATTCGTCCACGAATCCGGCATGCTGCTTGACAAGACAGCATACCTGAACTCTATGCCTGCGATGTCGATAGACGAAAACGAGGTAAAGGCCACCCATGCTTCGGCGACCGGCCCCATAGACAGCGATCTCATATTCTACCTGATGTCGAAAGGGCTCGACGAGCACGTTGCTAAGAAGCTGATAGTCGAGGGCTTCTTCTCCAGCTCGATAGGCAGTTTCAAGGACATAAACGCGAAGCTGGCTGGCGCGTCCCTGGTAGCGGAGAAGATGGAGAACGGCAACTTCGGGGGCCAGCTTAAGCTCTCCACCGAGAACATATGGGTGGGCCGGGAGAACGAGGAGGGCATATTCAAAGGTCACTACAAGTACAGATGATGCAATGAAAACGGACTACGAGATAGCGCTCGGAGAATTCATGCCAGCTTTCAGGGCAAAGGTGGCCAAGCTCATGGTGAGCAAGTATAGGATAAACCAGCAGGGGGTTGCAGAGCTGCTTGAGATTACCCAGGCGTCGATAAGCAAATATGTGAACGGCCATTATTCAAATGTAGTGAAATGCGCTGAAGCCAGGATAAACGACGATGTGGCAAAGACGTTCATAAGGGAGATTGTCGAGAACCGTGACAGGAACGCGCAGAGGTATATGTGCAAAGCCTGCCAGAGGTACCACAGGTTCGATTGCGCAATTACGGTAAAATAGGTGATAGAATGATTCTTGAAGTGAAAGATTTGCATGTGCCAATAGATGGCAAGGAGATAGTCGGGGGGGTCAACCTGAAGGTTAACCAGGGCGAGGTGCACGTAATAATGGGGCACAACGGCTCTGGAAAGACCACGCTCGCGAAGACGATAATGGGGTATCCGAAGCTCAAGCCTACCGCTGGCGACATTCTTGTTGATGGGCAGAGCATACTTGCCCTCACTCCGGACAAAAGAGCAAAGCTTGGCCTTTTCCTTGGTTTCCAGAACCCAGTGGAAGTTGAGGGGGTAGGTTTCATTAACTTCCTGCACAGCGCTAAGGAGGCTGTCTCAACAAATGTGAACACTAAAGAGCTCATGGCTGATATAAGAGCTGACGCCGTCGGTCTGAAGATGGTTGACAACCTTATAGGAAGATCGCTTAACCAGGGGTTCTCCGGAGGCGAGAAGAAGAAGGCCGAGGTGCTACAGATGGGTGTGCTAAGGCCGAAGATAGCCATACTTGACGAACCCGACTCTGGGCTTGACATAGATGCTGTGAAGGTTGTCGCGGAGAACATAAACGCATTCTCGAAGAAGTATAACATTGGTTTGGTGATAATAACGCACTACAGCAGGATATTGAATTACATGGATCCGCAGTTCGTCCATGTGATGGCAAACGGAAAGATAGTGGCTGAGGGGGGCAAAGAGATCATAGAAAAGCTTGAAAAGGAGGGCTACGAGTCCTTCACAAAACAGTGAGTGGTTACTTGGCTGGAGGGTCGTTGGATGTGGAGAGGATAAAGAAGGACTTCCCCATATTTAAGATAAAGGTGAATGGGAAGCCGCTTGTCTATCTCGACAGTGCGGCAACGTCGCAGAAACCGCAGCAGGTAATCGATGCCATCTACGAATACTATACGAAGTACAATGCAAACATACATCGCGGTGTATACCAGATAGCTGAAAGGGCTACAGAGGAATATACCAATTCAAAGGAGAAGGTTGCGAAGCTTATCGGCGCGGCAGGAATCGAGGAAATCATCTACGTGAGGAACACGACAGAAGCGATAAACCTTGTTGCGCTTGCCTGGGGCGACCAGAACATCAAGAGAGGGGACCATATACTAATATCAGAGATGGAGCATCATAGCAACATAGTTCCGTGGCAGATACTAGCGAAGAAGAAAGGTGCGGTGCTGGATTACATAAAGCTCGATAAGGGGAAGTGCGGGCTTTCTTATGCGAGCCTTGAGCAGGAGCTAGGAAAGAACCCGAAGATTGTCGCCTTTACCCAGGTGTCAAATGTACTAGGGAGCATAAACGATGCGAAGAGGATAACAAAGGCGGCGAAGGGCGCGGGCGCAACGGTGCTGGTCGATGGCGCGCAGGCGGTCCCCCACATGCCAGTAGATGTGAAGGACATAGGCTGTGACTTCTACGCGTTCTCAGGACACAAGATGCTCGGCCCGACCGGCATAGGCGTCCTCTACGGGAGGAAGGAGATGCTGGCGGAGATGCAACCTCTCTTCGGGGGAGGTGACATGATAAGGACTGTCGGTTTCCACTCGTATACGCCGAATGACCTCCCATGGAAGTTCGAGGCCGGCACCTCCAACATAGAGGGAGGCATAGCGCTCGGAACGGCGGTGGATTACCTGAGCAGGATAGGCATGCGGACAATAAGGGAGCATGAGAAGAAAGTGACGAAGTACGCCATGGAGTCCATGGCTGGTATAAAGAACGTTATTGTATTCGGGTGCAGGGCTGGAGAGACTGATAAGCGCGGTGGGGTAGTATCGTTCTCGATAAAGGGGGTGCACCCTCACGATGTCGCTAGTATATTCGATAGGGATGGCATAGCGATACGCGCGGGCCACCACTGCGCCATGCCTTTGGTGACAGGCGTACTTGGCGAGGGAGCGCTTTCGCGGATGAGCTTCTACATCTACAACGACGAGAGGGATATAGATAAGGCGGTTGCTGCCATAGGCAACGTAAAGAGGATATTCAAGGTAAGCTAATGCCGATGGATATATATGTTGAGGAGATAATATCGCACTACGAGCACCCGCATAACAAGAGGAAGATGGCCGAAGCTGATGCAAGTTTCCATGACGACAACCCGTTGTGCGGCGACGAGATGACCATGTACGTCAAGATTAAGGACGGTAAGATAGCCGATGTGTCGTTCGAAGGCTCTGGATGCGCGATAAGCCAAGCGACCGCCAGCATGCTCACTGACTTGGTCAAGAACATGTCGGTCGAAGAGGCGAAGAAGGTGGATTACGAGAAGGTGAAGGAGCTAATAGGGATAGATCCAGGGCCTGCGAGGATGCATTGCGCCGCACTGCCACTCAAGACCCTTGCGGGTTGCATTTTCATTTACGAGCATAAGAAGAACTGAAGCTAAACGGATTTGATTGCTACTCTTCCCTCTATGGTGGTGTTCGGAGCCGTCTCGATGACATATTGACCATCACTGCATACGGCACGTTTCGAGTACGGGGTGCCTACATACGTGTATGTTGGATAGCCGCTTTGGTTGAGCCAAGTTTGCCTCAGCGGTATCGGCGTGTTTTCCATCCAAAAGCACAGGCTCGTCTGGTTCTGGAATGTGAAAAGCATTCCGATGCACGGAGTGTGCGCGTCACAGTTGCCGAGACTCGTTACGTTCATGTATCCTTCTTCCCGCAATGCGGGGGTGTTTGCGAGGTATGCATAGTATGTTACGTTTGCTACAGCTACAGAAACTACACCGAAACGCTCATTCAACACTGCAGTATCAACCGTGGTAATCCTTGTTTGCGAAAAAAGATACGCAACAATAGCCACGATGACGATAACCGTTACGATAACGATAAGGTATCTGCTTTCCACTGATTCACACCACTATGAGATACGCTGCAACTATTATCACTGCTGATAGGGCCATCTTTCTCTTGATGCCTTTCTCGTTGAATACCGCGCCTGAGAGCATAACAACCATGATTACGTTCACTATGTTTCTCATAGGGGATACGATGCTGATCGGTGCCTGCGAAACGGCCGCGTAGTACGTGACACGGTATGCTATTGTCAGGACCGCAATCAGGAGTGTGGGTTTCCAGAACCTCCTTATGTTTCTTTTGATCTCGTTCCTGTTGCCGTGATAGTGCCTTGATATCACGAAGAGGTTTAGGGCCACGAACATCTCTATGAGGAAAAGCGCGGTGTAAATGCTCACGCTGTATAGGATGTATTTCAACATTATCGCACCGGCGGCCATGAGGACCACTATGGCAGCCATTAGGTATGGGTACCTTTTGCTGTATTTCGCCGTTGCTGGACTGCTTCCGAACAGCAGGAAGAATGTGGCCGTAAGGAGCATGGCTATGCCTATGTACTGGATATAGCTCAGCGTCTCGCCGAGTATTATATATGCAACTATCACGGTTAGCGCCTGCGGCGCTGTGCTCATGATTGGGGCGGATACAGATATGTTAGCGTGCTTGTAAGCCCTTGCCGTGAGCCAGTAGCTCACGGATGACGTGATGCCGACCGCAAACAGGACAATCCAGTCCAATATGCTTATGTTGAAGTTTGAGAGTGGGAGGAATACTAAGGCAAGAACGGCGATGAAGATGGTGGTTATAGAGCTGTATGCGAGTGCATGCTCCCGTTTTAAGGTCTTCTTCTCCACTATGGAAGCTACGCCGAGGAGGAAAGAGGACATTATGATGAGATAATACCATTCAGACATTCAATCCTGGCTTCAGAGACTCTCTTATCATCACAGATCAGAAATACCTCGTCTCATCACGCTACCTGTTCTTCGCCGCGCAATTTAATTGTTTCTGCGTGATGATGAGTGGCACGCGCCCGATCAAACTTAAACTTTATTATGTTTCTTGCCTCATCCTGGCTGAAGCCTGCTTTACGTAGTATGGCCCTCACGCTGTATATGTTGCCTTGCGCGTATAAGGGGCGCTCATCGAATGGCGCTATAATTGCATCAGCCACCATTTCGACCGCCTTTGGCATGTCCTCAGGCCTAAAGAAATACCTGCCACGGTGGAAATCACGGGATATGTAATAATGGTATGTTCGAAGCCGCGTCTTGTCTGTATGGCGGCTTAAGCCTATTGGTACGGAAAAATGCAGTTCTCTAATCATTCCGAGGTTCCTTGCCTTGAGAAGAAGATGCTTATCATCCTTGTCGAAGTCATGATAGCGTACAAGCACTGCATCCCCGAAAAGTCCATCTATAACTTTCCGGGTGCTGTTTTCACTCTCGACAACCAGCGGCTTCCTTACAAGCACTTTTATCACTTTTGGTGTTGGCACATCATTTGCATTGTCTCTGCATCGTTCATAACCGGTCCCGCCAGGTTGGTTAATAGGGGTTTGAGACTTCCCTTGCATAAAGCTCGTAGCTTATTCTGCGGCGCTGCCATGCCGGCAGGCCATTCTTAGATCTGTGCGGGTTTATTTTGTGGTCCGATACAACGCCGTCATAGTTTTGGAGCAGCCTGGCGAACTTGCTCTGCCTGAATGTCGTTGCGATATCCAGCGGCGTTCTGCCCCATATGTCTTTTACGTTCGGGTTAGCTCCTCGCTCGAGCATATCGGCGCCCATATTGCAATAGCCGCGGTATGCATCTATGTGCAAACCACCGTGGAACCATGCTTTTGCAGTCTTGGAGTCCAGGTTTGCATGAAGCCTTGCCAGCAGCGCAAGCCCCTCGGCTGAATTGACTATGTTGACGACATGTATCGGCCTGTCGCCCCACAATCCATCCGGTTCCTCTATGAGGCTTCGGTCAATATCGAAGAAAAACGCAGCGGTATCAACGTGATGGTGCCTGAGCGCTATGTTGGGGTAAGGATTCTTGAATCTTGTAGGCTTTGCATGCACATCTACATGCCCGTCAAGGACCCAAAACTTGCACGCCTGCGTTTGCCCCCATGCCGCTGCGGCATAAAGCGCAATCTGCTTTCCCTGCGCAGAAACCCGATCGTCGACATGCCGCCTTAGGAAATCTAGCCTATTGTGCCGCGATGCGCTCCTGATTACCCTGTCATACTGCCGCTGGGTGAGCAACGATTCTATTTCTGTGAACCTAAGGTGCGCCTTTTCTTCATCCCCCCTCAGCAATGCACGATAAATAGGCTCTACGTTGACATGCCTGACCAGGCGTGTGGCAGCCTGCTCTTGCATCGCATGGCTGACTTTAGCTTCGGAAACAGTCCCCCGCATGCAAGCACACGCTAACTTCATCTTTGTGATATTTATACTTAGCCCCTATCGGATTCGAACCGATGTACACGGGTCCAAAGCCCGCGGTCCTTGGCCGCTAGACGAAGGGGCTGCACTATGGAGTAGCATCCCAGATTTAATAGGATTTCGCAAAGTTGGCTATGTGCTTTGCATCCTCGCTGCACACAACGCACTTTTTGCCTCTCGCCTTAGCTTGCGCATCAAAGGGCATATTGGTTATCTTCGCCTTTGTCTCTGACTTTACCTTTGCCTCGCATTTCGGTGAGCCACACCATGGTGCCTGCGCGAAACCGCCAATGCCACCGACAACCTTCTTCAGCTCGGAGTATGTATTGACCTCGTGTATGCTGGCCTCTAGGGCCTTCATGGCCTTCTTGTAAATGCTTTCGTGCACACCCGCTAACAACGCCTCTATTTCTTTTGGCAGCTCCTTCATCTTTACATCCTGCTTCTTGTATGTGTCCCTCCTGTAGACCACTACCTTGTCGGCCTTTATGTCGCGCTCGCCAATCTCTATCCTTATCGGTACGCCCTTCAGCTCCCACTCATGGAACTTCCAGCCTGGTGAATACGCATCGTTGTCGTCAACAAATGTTCTTGCCGTATGTGCTATCCTCGCGGATAGATCGTGCGCTGCCTTAATCACTATGCCTTTGGTGTCGTTGTTGTATATCGGCACTATAACGACCTGGATCCTTGCCAGCTTTGGCGGTATGACAAGCCCTTTGTCATCCCCGTGCACCGCCAGCATCACCCCAAGCTCTCTTGTGGAGAAGCCGAATGTATTCTGGAACACGTATTCCGTCTTGCCATCCTTGTTGAGGAACTTTATGTCGAACGCCTTTGCGAACCTCTGCCCGTCGCTGTGGAAATCAGGCCCCTGCACAGATGCGCCATCTGGCAGCATGTGCTCTATGCTGTTTGTAGCCTCCGCGCCCGCGAATTTCTCTGCATCGCTTTTCCTCCCCGTGATTCCCGGAAGGGCAAGGTACTCCCTAAGAACCTTATTGTATATGCCAAGTATAACATTGCACTCGGCATCGGCCTCAGCCTTAGTGGCGAATGCGGTGTGCCCCTCGTTCCAGAGGAACTCCCTGCTCCTCAGCAATGGCGTCGGATGCTTGAATTCCCACCTCACAACGCTGTTCCACTGGTTGTACCTCATTGGGAGGTCACGCCACGACCTGATCCACTTTGAATAACTTTCGTACATTATCGTCTCTGATGTCGGCCTTACTGCAAGGCGCTCGTCCAGCTTTGAACTGCCGGTATGCGTAACCCACGCAACCTCTGGATTGAACCCCTCGACATGCTCTTTCTCCTTATTGAGCAGCTTCTCTGGTATGAAAAGCGGGAAGTAGACGTTCATTATGCCAATAGCCTTGAACATTTCGTCCATTGCCCTTTGTATTGTCTCCCAAACGAAATAGCCGTCTGGCCTGAATGCAAGCGCTCCGGATACGGCAGTGTAATCAACGAACTCCGACTTGCTTATTACCTGTGTGTACCATTCGGAGAAGTTTTCCTCCTTCTTCACAGTAATGCCGTCTTTGCTGCCTTTTTCATTCTTATCTGCCATCGGTTCACGTTATTTTATACAAGTCAAGGCTTATATTTATTAGGTAGTTATCTGTGTTCTGATATGGATCCTTTACGAAGCGTTTCCTGTTTACCAAATTATTAAGCTCTGTACATCTTTCTTTTGCTGCCATCAAAGGCGCCAAGGAGCCCACTTGTAAACTTATTTAACTCTTTATTGACGAAATTACCTCATGGCTGAAGGAAACAAGATAACGCTCGATGGCGGCAGGCTTGTCGTGCCTGACAACCCGATAATACTCAGGATAAACGGCGATGGCATAGGCCCTGAGATAACGTCCGCAGCAATAGGGGTGATAGACGCGGCTGTATCAAAGGCTTACTCCGGAAAAAGGAAAATAGCATGGATGGAGGTCCAGGCCGGCGACCAGGCGGAGAAGGAGCTTGGGGACAGGTTCCCGGAGAGCACCACGAATGCACTGAGGGAATACAGGTTCGTGCTCAAGGGTCCCCTTACCACGCCTGTAGGGAAGGGCTTCAGGTCGCTGAACGTACGCATGCGCATACTTCTAGACCTCTATGCCAACATAAGGCCTGTCAAATACATAAAAGGCTTGGACAGCCCGCTCAGGAACCCGGAGAAGATAGACATGGTGGTATTCAGGGAGAATACCGATGACCTTTACACCGGGATAGAGTGGTCATATAACAGCAAAGAGGCGGATACTCTGAGAAAGCTCCTAAAGGACAACCTCAACGTTAACATAGACAGCGACGCTGGTATAGGCATAAAGCCGATCGGAAAGGCAAAGACGGAGCGCATAGCAAGGATGGCCCTCAAGTACGCGGTTGCGAACAAGCGCAGGTCTGTCACCATAATGCACAAGGGCAACATAATGAAGTATACGGAGGGCGCATTCCGCGAGTGGTGCTACGATGTGGCCAGGAGAGAGTTCCCTGGAAGCTTCGTAACTGAGGAGGAGGCGAATGCGCTTGGGGGTGCGGTGCCGCAAGGCAAGGTACTCATAAACGACAGGATAGCAGACAACATGTTCCAGCAGATAATAACCAGGCCGGATAGCTACGATGTCATACTTGCACCTAACCTCGACGGCGATTATATATCAGATGCGGCAGGCGCATTGGTAGGGAACATAGGCGTACTTGGAGGCGCGAACATAGGCGACTTCGGAGGCGTGTTCGAAGCTGTGCACGGGACCGCGCCAAAATACGCAGGAAAGGACGTCGCTAACCCTATGGGGGTGCTAAAGGCTGGAGAGCTTATGCTTATTCACATGGGGTGGAGCGAAGCTGCAGAGCTTGTAGGCAAGGCTGTTGACGCGGCCGTAAGGCAGAGGAAGGTCACGAACGACATAGCGAGGTTCATGGGGGTAACCCCAATTGGCACGAAGGAGTTCTCAGACAACCTGATAAACACGATAAACACGCTTAATCCATGATTATGTGGAGAAGATAGTGATAGCCTTCGGTGGCAATGCGCTTGAGAGGCCTGGAGAGCCAGTCACTTACTCGACAGAGCGCAAGAACGTGGAGGCCGCAATCAGCAGCATATCGCCGATATTCAAGAAGAAGGTGGGTGTGCTCATAACCCACGGCAACGGCACCCAGGTAGGCGCTGAATTCCTGCGCAACGAATACGCTGGGGGGAAAATTGCTGCATTGCCGTTCCAGGCGTTGAATGCAGAGACCCAGGCGACGATAGGCACGCTGCTCGAGACATCGATACTCAGGAAGCTGAGAAGCATGCACGTGAACAGGGGCACGGCCGCACTGCTCACTCACGTACTTGTCAACCCAAGGGACGACGCCTTCAGGAACCCTACAAAGCCCATAGGCCCTATTTATTCCAGAAAGGCGCTTGGCGCTGCACTGAAGTCCGGGAGGTTCAAGTACGTTAAGTATGGCAAAGGCTACAGGCGGGTGGTTGCTTCGCCGGTGCCGAAGGCTGTAGCCGAGAGCCAGACGATAAAGCACCTTGTGGAGACCGGCCGTGTGGTGATAGCCGGCGGGGGAGGCGGCATACCGATAATAGACAGTTCGGGCGCATACCCGAGGAGCGCTGCGGTGATAGACAAGGACCTCACTGCTCAATTGCTGGCAACGAAGATAGGAGCGCAGACGCTAATAATACTCACGGCAGAGAGTTGTGTTTACATGAAGTATCCGAGCAGGTCAAATCCGATAAGGAGAGCGCATGCAAGAGAGATGAAAGGACTGCTCGGCACGTTCGAGGCCGGCACAATGAGGCCTAAAGTGCGTGCATGCGTGGAATTCATAGAGCACGGGGGCAAACGGGCGTTCATCGGGCGGCTCGGCGGCTTTGGATCCATCATGCGCGGAAGCTCAGGCACCATGATAGTCAAGTGACCTCTTGGCATGGCATGTTGCAAAATGACAAAAGTTTGCCTACATTTTGTGCCATTTAGATATACCTAAATATCTGTGCGGCCGTTTACTTATAAGGGGCTGTGCATATGGAATCATCCAGCATTGTGCGGGCAGGTACGCCTACAGATATCGTACCAAAGCAGAGCATGGCCCGTTCGCTAATGCAGGAGATAGGGGATATTGGCAGCTATGCGGGCGACAAAAAAAGAATTGCATTCCTGAATTCCCTGAGGGGGCTGATTTTCGAGAATTCCGACCCAGATGACAAGTTCTCTGGAGGGATTAGCAGGTCTGTTGCTGCTGAAAGGATATTTTACGTGCCTTGGAGTGAAGAGCGGCTGCAGTCGCTGCTGCGCATGGACAGGGAAGGCTTGCTAAGGCTTCTGCGGGAGGAGCCGCCTTTGGTCGTTGAAATAAGCTTCCTTGACGGATCCTTTTTATACTTTATTGGAACCAATGGCAACCATAGGGTTGCGGCTTCTGCTGCGACAGGCATCCAGGATGTGCCTATAGTGGTTGAGGCGCGTTGGACCTGTGGTTTGTTGGGCAGGCACGTGGAGTGGCTTGTTGAGGAGGCAGGAGAGAGGGCAAGGCGTTGGCTTGAGCGTTCCGAGGCCAGTTCAAGCGGTTAATGCACTGCATTGAGCGCGCTTTCCAGCATCTTCCGTTCCTCTCCAGTGAATATCTTCTCCTCCCTTATGCTCTTCCTTCTCAGTATGAAGTCTATGACTGAGAACCTGTCATCGTCCTTGCCATGTATCGTAGAGGAGAGTATCTCCACAGGGTCGTCTATGTCCGGCATGCCTTCTATCTCGAGTATCCACTCCTCTGTAATCGTTCTGTAGTGTATGAGCGTCGCTATCTCCTCAACGGCCAGCATCAGCTTCTTTGCGTTCTCTATCTTCCCGACCTCTTCTGGCGTTATCCCGGGTTTCCCTTCATTCTGCACGATGTACCTGCCATAATCACGCAGCATGGCAGCGCTCTCTTTAGCTATCTCATTAGCTACAAAAAGATCGCGTTCGTCGTCACTCGGCACTTCGGTTGACACCAGCCTGCCCTCGACCTTCATCCTGCCTGCCTTTGCCTCGTTCTGCAGCGTAAGTATAGCTTCGTTGGCAAGCTCGGCCTTGACCTTTACGAGCAGGTCCTCGCATACTATCCAAGCGGCTATGCCGCCGTGCTCTGCCATCAGATATTGCCCCCGCTTATTATTGCAACTGCCTTGTCGCCTTTTCCAAACTTAAGCTTCCTGTATGCAGCGATGCTTGCTGCGCCCGCAAGCTCTGCCCTCACTCCGTCGCTTCTGTAGAGCATCTCCTGGCAGGCTGCCATCTCCTTGTCCTCTACCGTGACCACTGCACCGCCGCTCTCCCTTATCTCGCGCACGGCTTCATCGCCATATGCAGGATTACCGACAGCTATGGCATCGGCTTTTGTATGAGGTGTCTCGTACCTAATCGGCTTCCTGCGCTTGAATGCCTTGGCAAGCGGGCTGCACCCTCTTGCCTGGACCGCTATTATACCTGCATTTATTCTCATCTCACGCAGCGCCTTTGCTATACCGCTTACAAGTGTTGCATTCCCCACAGGTACGATGATGTGCGTAAAACCTTTTAGCTGCGCTGCGACCTCGTAAGCCATTGTCCTCTGCCCCTCTTTCCTATAGCAGTAGTCCCCTGCGAGGAACGCGCCGGTCCTTCTCGAATACTTTATTGCTGCATCCTGCGCTGCCGAGAAGTCCTTATGCACACGGTGTATCTTGGCATCGTGCGTCATCAGTATATCCTTTACCTTGTTTGGATTTGCTGCGCCTCCTATGAAGACGGTAGTCTTTATCCCTGCCGTTCGTGCGTAGTAAGCCAGCGAATATGCCATGTTGCCTGTCGACGCCACGGCTATCTCGTCGTATCCGTACTCCTTAGCCTTTGCTACCTCCACTACAGACCCCCTGTCCTTGAATGATCCTGTCGGGTTGTAAAGCTCAAGCTTCAGGAACAGGCCGTGGTGCAGGTTGCTTTCGACCAGCGCGGTGCCGCCCAGTGCATAGTGTGTGTATTTTGAGTCTGGCAACTCGCTCTCATAATCCCAGAATATGGCGCTTTTTGGAATTTTCAGCCTCCCTTTGTATACGACCTCAAGGATCCCGCCGCATTTGGCGCATATCTGCTTGCCATAATCGTTGTCGAACCCAGAGCCACACCTGGTGCATTCGAGGTAGTAATCCATGCTCTTATTTGGACAGCAATTTCTTTATAACATAGTTAAGTATGCCCTTTGACCTGTAGTACTCCATCTCTATCGGCGTGTCTATCCTGCTTATGACTTCTGCTTCTGCTTCCGCCCCGGTATCGCTTCTTGTGTATCTCATTTTCACTACATCTCTGGGCTTCATCTCATCGCTCAGCAATATCGTAATTGGTTTCGAGAAGTCCGCCTTTAGCGTCTGCGCGTCCTCTCCCCCCTTGAACTGCAGCGGGATTATGCCCATTCCTACGAGGTTGCTCCTATGGATCCTTTCGAAGCTCTTCGCAACCACCGCCTTAACCCCGAGCAGCATCGGCCCTTTCGCCGCCCAGTCGCGCGAGCTTCCGGAGCCGTATTCCAATCCCGCAAGAACGATAAGCGGCACACCTTCGGCCTTGTACCGCATAGCAACATCGTATATCGTACCCTTCTGCGAGTCCGGATAGTGCAGCGTGAACCCTCCTTCGGTGCCAGGCAGCAGGAGATTCTTTATGCGGTTGTTGGCGAATGTGCCTCTCATCATGACCTCGTGGTTGCCCCGCCTGGACCCGTAGCTGTTGAAATCTGCCGGCTGGACGCCATGCTCAATGAGGTACTTGCCTGCCGGACTGGCTGCGCTTATCGCCCCTGCAGGCGATATATGATCCGTAGAGATCGAGTCGCCGAAGACGGCCAGCACCATTGCGTTCTTTATAGGCTCGATGCTCCCCTTGCTTCGCGGGTCGAAGCCCTCGAAGAACGGCGGCATCCTTATGTATGTGCTGGCTTGCTCCCATGCGTACATCTTGCCTGATGCTGCGGGTAGCTTGTTCCAATACGGATTGACATTGTATATGTGGCTGCCGTACTCCTTCTCGAATATGTCCTCGCTTATGACCCTGTCCATGACCTCCTTTATCTCTGCCTGTGTGGGCCAGATGTCCTTCAGGTAGACATCTTCTCCCTTGTCGTTCTTCGCCAGCGGCTCCTTTGTGAGGTCCTTGAGCACTGTGCCTGCTATGCCGAAAGCCACCAGCAAAGGAGGCGACATCAGGTAATTCGCCCTCACATCCGTGTGTATCCTCGCCTCGTAGTTCCTGTTGCCGGACAATACCGATGCGACAGCAAGCTTGTTGGCGTTTATAGCCTCGCTCTGCTTCTCTATGAGCGGACCGCTGTTGCCTATGCAGGTTATGCAGCCGTATCCCACCAGCTCATAGCCTAGCTTCTCCAGAGGCTCTATGAGACCTGCCTTCTGCAGGTATCTCGTGACCACTCGAGAGCCAGGTCCCAAGCTTGTTTTCACCTTTCTCGTGTTGACCCTGAGGCCCTTTTCAACCGCCTTCTTTGCGAGGAGCCCGGCTCCTATCATCACTGATGGATTGCTCGTATTGGTGCAGCTGGTTATCGATGATATGACGACATCGCCATCCGACAGGGTGACCTCGTAACCGTCGTCATATTTTATCTTCACAGATTTTTGGTTGTGGTGGAGTGGCGCGTCCTTTATATGGCTGCTTCCCACCGCCATGCTCTCACCGGACCATCTCGTATAGTCCTTTGCGTTAATCTTGTTTGGGTCGCCCTTGCCGTCTTCCAGAAATATGCTTATGAACTCATTCTTTATCCTGCCGAGCGGCATCTGCTCCTTCGGCTGCGCCGGCCCTGAGACGCTCGGCTCTATCGAACCCAAATCAACATCGAGAGTGTCGCTATATTCGACTTTGCTATAGTCGATGTCGAACATACGCTGCTCTGTATAGTACCTCCTTATGAGCTCTATCTGCTCCGCGCTCCTTCCGGTCACCCTCATGTAGTGCAGTGTCTCTTCATCCACTGGAAATATCGCAATGGTTGCTCCATACTCCGGGCACATGTTAGAGAGCGTTGCGCGGTCTGG
Organism: Microcaldota archaeon; assembly: GCA_021791535.1. GTDB lineage: Archaea > Micrarchaeota > Micrarchaeia > Micrarchaeales > Micrarchaeaceae > JAJZAB01. The sequence continues at coordinate 34,807 of JAJYWI010000023.1, read as the reverse complement.
CAGTGACAGGTTCCTTAGCCCGTCTCCGAAGAACTCGACGAACATGTTGACGACCCCCTTCTCCCTGAGCAACCTTGTCAGCGTTAATGCAAAGTCTGTCGCTGTGACTCCGTCCTTAAGGCTGCCTGACAGGCGCACTCCGAGCACCTTCGGGGTTGTGAACGAGACGGGCTGGTCCAGGAGCGCCGCTTCTGCCTCTATTCCACCAACACCGAATCCGACTACGCCCAAACCATCTATCATCGTGGTGTGGGAGTCGGTACCGACAAGCGTGTCTGGGTAGGCGAAGTAGTTGCTGCCATCCTGACGCATGGTAACGCACGTCGCCAGGTATTCCAGGTTCACCTGGTGGCATATGCCTGCAGAAGGCGGGAACACCCTGAAGTTCTTAAGCGCCTGGCTAGCCCATTTCAGCAGCTTGTATCTCTCCGCGTTCCTCTCTATCTCCTTCTCTTGGTTTATCTCCAATGCCTGTATGACATTGAATGCGTCGACCTGCACGGAGTGGTCTATTATCAGATCTGTCGGTATTATCGGCTGCGCCGCATCTGGCGCCTCTCCGTTTTTCGTTATGTAGTCCCTTATCGCCGCTATATCGACCACAGCAGGCACACCAGTAAAGTCCTGCATCAGTATCCTTGACACCTTGAACGGTATGTCCCTGTCATCTGGGCTCTTCGCATTCCAATTGGCCAGCGCCTTCACGTCCTCTTCGTTGACCGACTTGCCATCAAGGTTCCTTACAAGCGATTCCAATACAACGCGTATTGAAAACGGCAACCTTGATGTCCTGCCTACCCCTAGCTCATCCAATGCAGGTATCGAATAGTAGAGCACCCTTTTACCATTAAGGTCGAAGCTTTTTAGAGCCGTTTCCTTGATATTTCCGTTACCAGCCATGATATCATCAGAGCATCAAATCCACTTGTTTTGTAAGCGCTTTTACCCTCTCTGCGGACGCTTTCAGCGCCGCATTCTCCCCTTCAGAGAGCTTTAGCTGTATTATGCGCTCCGCCCCGTTGCTGCCAATCACGACCGGAACGCCCATGAATATGCCGCTGATGCCGTACTCGCCGTCTAGGAACGTCGCGCATGGGAGCACCTCCTTCTTGTCCTCTAGCATAGCTGTTATCATCTGGAGCAATGAGGACGCTGGTGCATAGAACGCGCTCGATTCCTTCTCTAGCCGTATTATCTCGGCTCCGCCGTCCCGCGTTCTCTGTATGAGCTGGTCTATTTTCTCCTTCGGCATAAGCTCTGTAATCGGGGTGCCGTTTACCGTTGAATTTGCCGGCAGCGGAACCATGAAGTCGCCGTGCCCTCCGAGCACTATGGCGGACACGCTTTCGACGCTAACCCCTAGCTCCTGCGCTATGAAGGTGCGGAACCTTGCCGAGTCGAGTATGCCCGCCATGCCTACAACACGTTCCCTTGGGAATCCAGTAACCTTCTTTGCCAGGTAGACCATCTCGTCGAGCGGGTTGGTCAGCACTATGAGCTTGCTCTCTGGCGCATTCGCCTTAACCTGCCCGCATATCCCGCCAACTATCTGCGCGTTTGTCTTGAGCAAATCGTCTCTGGACATCCCCTCTTTTCTCGGCATCCCTGCCGTTACTACTACTATATCGCTGCCCTTTATGTCTGCATAATTTGACGTACCGATTACTTTTGTGTCGAACCCGTCAATCGGCCCGCTCTCCATTATGTCAAGGGCTATGCCCTTTGCCGTGCCCTCTGTCCTGTTCCAGATTACTATGTCGCAGATGTCCTTCCTCGCTAGGAGCTCTGCCGTGGTTGAACCCACCCTTCCAGCACCTACAATGGTTACCTTCTTCCTCAATCGCTCATCTCTTGTCTATAGGCACGTATTTGAGGCCTATCTGGCCGGTATACTGCTCAAGAGGCCTTATCAGCTTGTTATCGCTCCAGTATTCCAGCATGTGGGCGCACCATCCGGATATCCTGCTTGCGGCGAAAAGCGGCGTGAAAAGCTCCACCTTTATTCCGGCGCTCACATAGACTGGTCCGGCGAAGAAATCGACGTTCGGCCAGATTCCGTGGCTCTGGCCGAGCTTCTCTATCATCAGCTTCTCCCCCCTTAGCGCTATCTCGGTGAGCCTTCGCACCTCTTCTGACGAGTTGCTCTGCAGCGATAGCAAATACCCCTTTATCACTCTCGCCCTAGGGTCGTACGTCTTGTAGACCCTGTGCCCAAACCCCATTATCCTCTTCTTGCCAGCCAGCGCTTCGTTTATATAATTCTCTGTATTGCTCGGGTCGCCTATCGTGTACATCATCCTCAATGCCTCCTCATCAGCTCCGCCGTGGAGCGGGCCCTTGAGAGTCCCGATTCCGGAAGTGACAGCTGAATACAGGTCAGAAAGGGTGGATCCTGTTACAAGCGTGGAGAACGTCGAGGCATTGGAGCTATGTTCCGCCTGCAGAATGAACATCATCTCTACGGGTTTATGCTGCTCCGGGGCTGGTTTTGCCCCGTTAAGCATGTATAGGAAGTTCTCGGAGTGCGAGAGCTTAGCGTCAGGGCTGACGTATCCACCGCCGTTCCTGTAGCGGCCTATCGTAGCCACGATGCTCGACATCTTTGATATTAGCCTTATCGTTTTCCTTATGTTCGCTTCTTTGGATGAATCAGCTGCCTCGTTGTCGTAGAGCGATAGCGATGAAACTGCTGTCCTTAAGACGTCCATGGGATCTGCTTTCGCAGCGTTGCTTGCAATCATCTCGATTATGCCCTGCGGCAGATCCCTCTCGGCTTTGAGCTGTGCGATAAAACTGTCGAGCTCATTCCTTTTTGGCAGCTTTCCATATATCAAGAGGTATGCTACCTCCTCGTAGCTTGAGTTTTCGGCGATCTCCTCTATAGGATAGCCTCGGTAATAGAGCTTCCCTTCCGTGCCGTCGACTTTGCATATGCTGCTTTCGGTCACGTATACGCTGTCCAGTCCCTTATGCACTATTGGCGCCTCGTCAGCCATCCTCCCACGGCAGTATATGGCACTAAACGCATTTATTCTTTGGTGTCATTATACCGAAATATTTAAATATTTACTTGTGTATAATATATTTATCTAAGTATAAGGTGTTGTGTTGGGGTTGATAAAGGCCGCTAAGTGCGCGCTTGTGCCGTTAACAGTGGCTTTGCTACTGCTGGGGACGACCAACGGAGCGTCCCCCCAGGCGGCCCTGCAGATCGTTACAGAGCTCGGAAACCTGAAAAGCGCGCTAGGGCAGGTTGGGCCAATACTGAGCGCTGTGCTCTTCATCATAGCTGGCGTATTCTACGCTGTCGGGCAGGTGATGCCACCAGATAAGAGGGCGAATTTCCACAGCACCGCCATAAACATAATTATAGGGGCGATTGTGGTCGGGGTCCTGAGCGTGGCCTCTACGTCTCTTGCGACAGCTTCGTCGCACCTGCTCAGCAACATGACCTCGAACTCGCTTTAGTGGTGGATTGTTAGGATATGACATAGCCGTTAGCGTGATAGCCATAATGATAAGCGTAGGCGGGATTGTATTAGGCCTCGGCTATGCGATGGACAACAGCAGGCTAAAGAACTTCGGGAGGGATGAGCTTGTCCAATCATTCATCAATGGGGCGATAGTGGGCTCCCTTTTCCTCTTCTTCAGTCCAGCAGGGCTTGGGACCAGCATAATAAACGGCGTCGTTTCTGGAGCGCACGCCAATGCGACGTGCAGCAGCTACATGAGCACCAACTACGCGATATGCTTCGCATACAACTATCTGGTCGGGATAAAGCCGGTCACTATAAACAACGCCAGCTATCCTTCCCTGCTCGACTCGTCGCTGGAACTGCTGCTGCCGATATCTGGGATATATGTCACGCTAGGCCTCATATCCTCTGTGCAGCTGGATTTTGGCGTGGCATCGATATCATTTGCCAACATACTTACGCCAGTGCTCTCGCAAGAAGACTTCATAATAACAGGGCTCACGTTTGCGATAATAAGCATATACGCCCAATCGGCGCTGCTGAGTGTTATTGCGGTGGTTGCTGTGCCGCTGCTACTGCCGGTTGGCCTTGTGCTGAGGACCTTTTATCCTACAAGGAAGCTTGGTGGCACAGCTATTGCAATAGCGATAGGCCTTTTCGCCATATTCCCTTTGACGTACCTGCTTGATGCGCAGATAACCGCCAACTACTCCGGCGTGATAAACCAGGCGGCGTTGAGCGCATTCTCCATACAGGCGGACGGTTTTGAGGGAGGCATGCTCTCGCTTGGTGCGCTATCTGCGAATGCGATATCCGGTCCACTGCAGGGTCTGATGTCAGGCCTATCTGGGCTGGTAAGCTCCTTCTCCGGCCTGATAAAGGAACTGCTGAGCTGGCTTGCCCTTCTGATAGTGCAGGTTTTCTTCTTCCCTGTGCTCAGTGTCGTCTTGACAATAACGGCGGTCAGGGAGCTCGCCAAGATGCTCGGTTCAGAGGTATCCTTTGGCAGATTTGACGTGTTCTAGTGAGCAAATGAGATTAGACATCGATAAGTACGTGCCGTACATCCTCATAACTGCGTGCTTTGTCGCGCTGGCGCTAGGGGCCGCAACGCTGAATCCGTATGTCGTATCGTTGGCTGCTGCCCTATCATTATCGGCGCTTGTCTTGCATAAGATGTGGGGGATAATAGAGGCGCGGATCTTTGAGAGGACAAACCTTGTGCAGGTCTTCAGTGGGTTTGAGCTTAGCGGCAACAGGTCAGTAATAATCTCGAGATCAGCGAAACGCTACACAGCTACGTCTGCTGCGAGGGTGGTATCGTTAGGCACGACGGTCATAGACAGGGAAAAGATAGAGAACATGATAGCGCACACCAACTTCCCGTTCAAGCTAGTCATGCACGTAGAGAGGGTTGGGGTGGCAAGACTGCTTGAGCGACTGCAGACCAGGAAGGGCTTGAAGGAGATAGAGCTATCAAGGATAGAGGACCCAGGGTCAGGTAAGGGGCTTGTGTCGGCGAACAGGTTGAAGAGCGAGATATCGCTGCTGGAGCACGAGATTGAGGGGATAAATGGGGGAGGCATGCCACTGAGGCTTGCTTACTACGCAATGACCAGCGCGGTTTCCGAGAGCAGGCACAAGGCTGAGGAGGAGGCACTGGTGCAGATAAGGAGCCTCTCGTCTGAATTCGACGCTACGTTTGGGACGAGGTCGTCATTGCTCTCGGGAGAGGAAATGGTACGGATGATGAGGTTCGATTCGGCGGTATTGTGATCATAAAAACTGACTCGAAAGCAGTTGCGCTGCAGCTCGCGGTGATGGACCAATCGGAGCCGGAAGCTGACTTATCGTGCGATGGGGTGTATGTAGGGAAGACGCTGAGGTACAGGCTGCCATTTTTCCTTGACAATACCAAGCTGGTAAACCCACACGTATCGGTAGTTGGAATGACCGGCTCGGGGAAGACCTATCTGGTGAAGAGCCTGCTTGCGGGGCTGAGCGTGGATCGGCATTACAGCGTATTTATCATCGATTGGAATTCCGAGTACAGCGATATGGTGGAGTTCCTGTGCGGAAGGGTGTGGAAAGCTGTGCGCGCTGCGGACCTACCTGCGATCGAGCATTTGGTAGAAGGCGTAAACAGCGTCGACCTATCGGCTGCGCCTAGCGACACAGAGAAAGCGGCTCTGGCAGGAGTCATGCTCTCAATGGTAAGAAAGTTCATACTTTCCCTCAGGCCAGGGTCTGATACGAAGATGGTGCTTGTTGTCGACGAGGCTTGGAAACTTGCTAACCTTAAGCAGGATCTGGGCAAGCTTTTCAGGGAGGGCAGGAAGTTTGGCCTGATGGTGATAGCCGCAACGCAGCTTGTCGGCGATGTGAACAATGAGGTGCTATCCAATGCCGCGTGCAGCTTCGTGTTCAGGTTGCAGGGGTCAGATAACCTGAATGGATTAGTATCCTCTGGGCTTTTGGAGCCGGGCCATACCGCTGTAGCACAAACGCTCGAGAGGGGCAGCTGCATCGTCTCGCTCATCTACAGAGGAGGAAGCGCCCCGAGGAGGTTCATGCTTGAACATGTGCACGGATTTGATTTCAGGACTTATACTATACGTGGTGGTTCGATGACGGTGAACGTAAGCGTGAGAAAACTAGGTTCGGTTCTAGGGAGCATGGGCTTTGGCGGAGATGCCACGATGCGCATAGAGAGGTTCTTCGCAGAGAACTCTGGCGGCGTCGATATTGCACGGCTCGTCGGCTTCCTATTTGGTGTGGGATTAGGGCGTGCAGATGTGTTTACCTTCTTAAGGGCCATTGGAATCAAAGACCGCTCCATAGCTGTCGCCATAGAGGCAATCAGGGGTGTTGCATTTGAAGAGTAATGGTGATTTCTGCTCAGCATTCAACGTTAATGCCAGGCTAAAGTGCAGCATGCAGCAGCTCAGGGGCAGGATGGAGAACAATGCTGCGCTTAAGCTGGTGGGCCGCGGTACGCATTTGAGCTACGAGGTGATTGGTGCGCCTGATAAGCAACTGTTAGAGCTTCGCCAAGATGGGATAAGGTTCATTTTCCACTTCTCGAAGCCTACAGACATGGTTTTCTCTATCGGGCTGATGCGGCTGCTCGCCATTCTGGCTATGGTTGACGGCCTTTACGATATAAGGTTGGATGCGATATACAGCTACGTTATAGATGCGCTTGCCAGGCATTATCCGATATATGAATTGGAGGGGAGGGAGAGCAGGATTATCAGGCGCCTATCAAAGGAGGTAGAGGCGTTGACATTCGCAAATTCACGCCTGGCGCATGATATTTATGGAGCTATACAGGCGAAGAATGAGCTTGCGGGGGAGCTAGACGCTTGCAAGGAGTTCTGCGCAAAGGTCATGGATGCGATGGCGCGCAGGGATAAGGACGCGCCAGCGAGCATCGGAAGGGCATTTGGGATAGACGCTGAGCTTGTGGGGAGGGTAAGCGCGATTGTTAGGGGTGGCAAATAATGCAGTACGCGCTTAGCCTGTTTTACACGCTGGCCGGGGCCTTGGCATGCCTGGCGTTGATAGCCGTTTCAGATTGGGGCTATTCGCATGGCTCAATCTTTATCTATGAGGATGCAGACGTGGCGAAGTTAGGAAAGTTTTCGTTGGTAGACCTTATGGAGTCTGTAAGGTCCTCAAGCAACCGCCTTGATGGCTGCTCGGCGGTGAGGCACATGGCAGTGGCAGAGGAAGATGTTGCATGTTCGATGAGTAATCGCTTTGCTTTTGGCGCGGAAGCCAAAAACCTTGCTGGGGACGAGATCCGCTATGCATTAAGAGCCGCAGATAGGATTGGGTTGATCAGGCTTAATGGGCGTTACATTGAGCGCGATGGTTTCGGCAGATGCTCTACTGTCGCGAGGCACATATATGATGAGTGGGTACGTTCTGGCAGCGGGATCCTGGCAGGCACAGCTGAAAAGCTGCTGGAGAAGGAGGGGGTATCGATGCTTGGAGACTGGTCGGAGCATGGTGCTAGTTTGATAGCGTTGATGGGCGACGAAGAGGAGCATTTGGATTCTTCGGTGCGCACGTTCTCAAAGGATAGCGCTGGGTTGCTGCTTGGCCTTGTGAACTGCAACATAAGGGTGACAAAGTGCTAGGTGTGCTATCGTTTGTTGTAAGGGTCGCAATCCTTTGTGGCGTTGTACTGCTTAATGCGGCCTGCGTATTTGGCTTAGTTCCATTTTTTATTCGATCCGGTGCGCATATGAGGCTGGGCGTTGCCGGAGCGTCGCTTTTGATTTTTTCGTTGGCCGTTGGTCTGGCATTTAAGGTCGTCTAGACCTCAACCATTACGTCATCTCCGTCTATTTTCGTCCTGTAAGTCTTCACTTTGAAGCTTTGGTCCCAAGCGTCAGGAGCGGCCTTGCCGGTAGTTATGTCATAGGTCATACCGTGCCATGGGCACATTACAACATTGCCGCTTAGGTCGCCATCAGAGAGCGGTCCGCCTTGATGTGGGCAGTGCTCCTGTATTGCATAAACTTTCCCGTCTATCTTGAACAGGGCTATTTCCTGGTCATTTACCGATACCATCCTGCCCTTTCCCTCCTCAAGCTCGCTCATCTTGGCGGCATTAACGAATTCTGCCATTTACACACGGGTGGGTATGTTAGACATGCTTTTTGTAACCGATTATTTAAACCTTGGCACGTTTCTTGTTTTGCATGTGCCTTGACCAGAACCCATTGTGCTTTATTACTGGCGTGAATATTGAGGTTATCGGTCTTTTGCGCACGCTAGACAAAAAACGGTTAATCTCTGACAGTTCTTCAGGAGTGATCCTCCACCCAGCTGCCTCTGCATTTTCTATGGCATGATGTATGCTGCAAGCCTTTGGTATGGCTACAACCTGCGGCTTTGAGATAAGCCAGTTTAGGGCGACCTGCGCAGCGCTCTTGTCGTGGTTTTCGCCTATCGATTCCAGCTTGACCCTTAGCTGCTCATACTTCTTGCTGAAAATCGCGCCCCTCGCAAGCGGGCTGTATGCCATTATAGTTATTCTTTCTCTCTTGCAGAAGTCCATCAACCCTCTCTCTATATCCCGGACAAGTATGCTGTACTCAACTTGGTTGCATACTATCTCGCCACTCTTTAGCGAACCCTGCGCTTCCTTAAGCTCCTTGACATCAAAGTTGCTCACCCCGATGTGGCGGATCTTCCCATCCCTCTTCAGCTGCTCCATAGCGCGCATCGTCTCAGCAATCGGGATGCTGTGGTTCGGCCAGTGCAGTTGATATAGGTCTATCTGCTTTACACCTAGCTTTCTGATGCTGGCGTCACATGAGCGTATGACATCATCATACCTGAAATTATGCGGGGATACCTTTGTGGCTATGAATACATTTTCCTGCCCTTTTATGGCTTCCCCAACCAATTCTTCATTGCCGTACATCTCGGCTGTGTCCACAAGGCTGCTTCCGTGCTCTATCGCTGCCCTTATGGCTTCTACGTCTGTGGCCTCATTAAGCATCTTCCAAGTGCCTATGCCTATCTCAGGTATCTTCTCGCTCGTAGTGCCGAGCTGCTTGTATCCCATACCAGTCCCTTCCGGTTTAGTACGCGTACGATTTACTCTGCCGCTTACACTTGATTTTGTGGTTATGCTCGCGCTCGCTAGTTTACAGCTATTCGTTCCGCTTATTCCCATTTCTCAGAATGCAATGGCAAATCTCGGTTCGGATATTTATAACTTGGCTTGATTCTTATTACATTGAGTTTCCGGTGCTGCTTGGATGATACCTGTTATCGATTTCGATCGGTTCTTGATGGCCTTCTCCCTCGGCGTGCACATAATACTCGCCTCTGTCGGCATAGCGCTTCCGGCCATAATAGTGATAGCAGAAATAATAGGCATCAGGAATGGGGATCGGTATTACTCAGTAATTGCTAGACGCCTTTCCATTGTGCTCGTTGTGCTCTTTGCCATCGGAACTGCCTCTGGCACTCTTGTTGCGCTTGAGCTCTTCCTTTTGTGGCCTGGCTTCATGGTCCTCGTTGGCCAGGTAGCCATACTGCCGCTCTACATAGAAGTCTTTGCCTTCTTCCTTGAAGCGATTTTCCTTGCAATCTACATATACGGTTGGGACAAGTTCAGTAACAGGTACGCGCATGCACTTGTCGGAGTGATTGTAGGGATAGGCGCGACTGCACATGCTCAAACCAAAAGGAAAATTATCCATACGATAATTGGGACGGTGAGATTGTCGAACTTTCCTGGAGTTACCCCCTCGGCTACTGCTCCAACCGCGGACGCAAGGACAGCTATCCTTGATACACGCACAGTGAAGCTGCCCGGAAGCAGTATTGATGTAAAGATAAAAATGCTGAGCAGGCTCGCTACAAAGAAGGCTAAGCTGCCCTCGATGCTCTTCTTACCGTTTGCGTATTTAGCGCATGCGTACTTGCCAGCGATTGGTGCGATTCCGTCACCGAACGCCATTGCGCAGATTGCAGCCACCCCCGCTATGCTCCTGAATGAGAAAATGGTAAAGAACACCAGCATTGCCATCAGTATCAGAGGCCCGTACATGACATCGATCCGTGACCTTTCCCTAGCGAACCGGAAGACCTTTTCCGCATGCGGCGCACGCTTCTGAAGCGCAGTAAGCATCACGGCCACAAAAGCGAGGATAGGTATGGAGAATATGACTTTGGCGTACTGGCCGGTTGGCAGAAACCAGAATACAACAAGTCCTCCCATCCAGAGATGGGTTACCTTCCTAGCTATGCTCCCGGATATCTTTCCCTTAGAGACTAGGGCATCCATTGCCACGGCTATTGCGAATATGTATACGAGTTCACCAATCCCTACAATGGCATTGTACAGGGCTGCCATCAGAGCACATCATTCATTTGACTCCAAGGTGCTCCAATATCGGGTTAAGCGACTCCTCAAGAGCGCCAGAGCTCTTCACAGTTATCAGGTTGTCGTCTATCTCCATGTTCTTGTCGGTGGGTATTCCGTGGAATAGCTGGACTACCTTCTTCACTTCCGCATCTTCCGGCACAGCCATTTTCCTGCCCTTTATTATATTGGCCTTTGCCAGCACCTTCTGTGAGTTTCCTACCGCGCCTATGTACTTCTTGCTGCCGTTGAACTTCATAATCATGTCTAAAAGTGGCCTGAAATCTTGGAGTTTATATGAATCTACCCCTGCTCCATCTACGAACATTATCCCGTCGTAGCCTGATGGGTCGATCCTGTTGGCGTTTATATCAGGCATGCAAGTCGCCCCGTGCATGCCGTTGCACTCCTTGTTACTGTAGCTGGTAACCTGGTAGCTCACGTTCCATCTGTCGAAGAACATCTTTATGGTGGATAACGACTCGTCCCTAAAATCATTCGGTGGTATGAAGATCAGGAATTTCATTTAGTCACGTTTCCATGTACGGGGCTAAAAAGTAAGCGACCGTTGCATCTCCTATCTTGTAATTTATTTTTATCGGCTCCTCTGTTTTGAGCGACAGGTCTATCGAGTTGCCCGGTGGGCACGCCCTAACCATCCTGTCAAGCATATTCAGGTTGAATGTTACCGTGGATGCCTTGCTTACGCTTATCTTCTTCACGAAGTCTGGATTGCTGTGCTCCTCCTCCAGTTCTGCGGCGTCTCCCTTGGCCGATATCTTGAACACATCCTTCTCTGTCTTGAAGCCTACCAGCGATGAAAGCAACGTTGCGTCCTTGAGCACCTCCCTGAACGGATCGCTCTTCACCTCAACTGAAGACTCGAACTCTATCTTCGGTTCCTTGTCGGCCTCTTTCTTTATGTCTATCATCGGCAACCGGTACCTTCGGCGGCTATTGTCCCCTATGAACTCTATAGCGAGCTTGTTGCTGGAATCCTTCATGTTCAGTTGCTCGTTGTTCCTCGCTGTTGAGAGTATCTTGCTGAAGTTCTCGAGGTTCAATCCTATCGATATCGGCTTCTCTACTTCGTATTTCGAGAATGCCTTGCTCGGTATGAAGAACGAGACCATGCTTATCCCTGACGGGTCCATAGCCTTTAGGGATATCCCCTCCTTAGATATGTTGAAGGTGCCCTCATCCACAAGGCTGACTATCGAGTCAACGCAACTTCTCCAGTACCTAGCATCATCTATCTTTATGTCAAACATGGAACCACACAGTAATAGCACACCTATTCTGTCGTAAAGGAATAAAAACGTATGCAAAACGGCTTAATACGGGGATATTAGGCTCTTTTCCGACTGCAAGTTCAGACCTGTCTTTTTGGGTCAAGGAGCCTGTCCAGAGTCTTCCTGTCCATCACCTCCATGTCCAGGCACACCTCCTTGAGGCTCTTGCCAGTCAGGTATGCGGTCCTTGCTATCTTTGCGGCTTTGGCATAGCCTATGTATGGCGTCAACGCGGTTACTCTAGACAGATCCATCTTCAGGTGCCTCTCTATTTCTCGCCTGTTGATTTTTATTCCAGATACGCACCTGCTCGAGAAGGTGTTTATCGCGTTTGTTAGTATGTTTATCGAAAAAAGCGTATTGTATGCTATCAACGGAGTGAAGACGTTCAGCTCCAGCTGCCCAGATTCAAAGGCTACGTCGGTCGCTCTGGAAAGCCCGATCACCTCGAAGCATACCATATTCAGCATTTCAGCTATGCTCGGGTTCACCTTACCTGGCATTATTGATGACCCTGGCAGCACTGCCGGGAGTATTATCTCCCCTATGCCTGCGCGCGGGCCGGATGTCATGAGCCGTAGGTCGTTTGCTATCTTTGACGCCACTATTGATATCTCTTTGAGAACATCGCTAAGGGCGAGTATACACTGCTGCCCTTGCATCACCTTAAATTTGTTCTTTGTTATGAAGAACTTTGACCCAGTCATCCTGCGTATCTCCTTAACGGCTCCTGCCGCATAGCTCCTGCTAGCGTTCAGGCCGGTCCCGACAGCTGTACCTCCGAGAGGCAGCTCAAGTAGGAGGCTGCTGACAGTAGATAGCCCGTCTACAGTGTATCCTATTTCCCCCGCGTATCCGTAGAATTCCTGCCCTAAGGTCATCGGCACTGCATCTTGCAGGTGCGTCCTTCCGACCTTCACTACTTTTGAGAATTCTTGAGACTTCTTCTTTAGCGCAGTTTCAAGCCCTTTAAGCGCTGGGATCAGATCTTCCGTTATGGCGAGGTAGCACGATATCTGAAGCGCTGAGGGGAAGGTGTCGTTCGTTGATTGGCTCCTGTTGACATGGTCGTTCGGATGCACTATTGTGTAGTCCCCTTTACTACCTTTAAGCAACGTTATAGCCCTGTTCGCTAGGACCTCGTTGACATTCATGTTTATGTTCGTGCCAGCGCCAGCCTGGAAAACATCTGTCACAAACTGGTCAGACAACTTGCCGTCAAGCACCTCATTGCACGCTTTGACTATCGCCGCTCCCCTTCTCTTGTCGAGAGCGCCTGCGCGCATGTTAGCTATGGCTGCTGCTTTCTTTACGATCACGTACGCCTCTATAAGCTTCCAGCTTATTCTTTCGCCGGATATCTTGAAATTGTCTACCGCGCGTTGCGTCTCTGAGCCATAATAAGCGTCTGCAGGTACCTTCACCTTGCCAAGGACATCGGACTCAATCCGGTATTTCATATTGTCACTCTTTCTTGTTGCCAGTTATATTACTTTTCATCGCCTCCTTCTTCATGAGCTGTATGGCTGTTGCTGGATCCACACCTTTCGGGCATACTTTTGAGCATGCGCCAGCGTATTCGCAGCTCCACAGTCCTTCAAGCACGTCGACTTTTCCTATGCGCTGCTCACCGGCCTGGTCCCTCGAATCGGCGTAATACCGATATTCTTGAGCAAGAGCCTGTGGGCCTATGAAGCCCTGGTTCGTATTTACAACCGGGCATGCGTCAAGGCATAGCCCGCACATTATACAGTACGAATACGGAAGGAACTTTTCTATCTGCTCCTGCGATTGTATGTACTCCTTTTTGGCCGCGTACTGGGCGTTTTTGTCTTTCCTATAAAGGTACGGGTCAATTGACCTGTGCTTCTCGAAGAAGTCATCAAAGTCGTTGACCAGGTCCTTCAGCAGAGGATGTCCTTCCATTGGCGCAACGGTTATGATGCCATCCTTTGCGCTCTTGAATACGTTAGCCTCGCACGCTAGCGACGGCTTGCCGTTTATGACTACACCGCATGACCCGCATATCCCCATTCTGCAGCTATACCTCATCGAAAGCGTGCTGTCGGTCTTCTCCTTAACGCCCTGCAGGAGTTCGAGCACCGTAGTGAACCTGTTTGCGCTGACCGTGTAGGTGTATAATCCGATTGCTGTTGTAGATGGGTTGAACCTAGCGATTTCCAGCTTTATCTCCTTGTCCCTGCCGCTCAACTCCTTCTTCTCTGACTGCGCGTAATCTTCAGCCTCTTTTTTTGCTAGCTTTACAGGTATCCCTTTCGGCTCTCGCCTTGCCAGATATACCTCTCGCATGCCTGATATGCCGAAGGCTAGCAGTCCTAGCGTTATCAGGTAAAAAAGCACTGTAGTGGCCGGCGGGTAAACGAAATAGGCAATCGCTGATAGGACCATAAGCACCGGTACGCCTATCATGGCAACGTACATTGGTGCAAACTTTGTTGATTCCTTCATGCGAACCACACATATAGTATTGCGATTAGCCCTGCGATCCATATCGCCAAGGATGCATACGGCAACATCTCGTATATTTGAGTGTGCAGATGGCTCTTGTATTTCTTGGCTATGGTAAGATACGATTTGTTTAGGTAGCCGTGGACAAACCCCTCTGTGGCTATTACAGAGGCGCCTTTTGCAGTCTCGTACACTTGAGGCGTGAAAAGCACCCACACCACGATAAATGCGGCTTCGAAAGCCCACAAGGGCAGCAGCCCTGCGTACTTCGCCACAAAGATTACGAACGCGGCAAGAGAGAAGAATATCAGTACCCTATAGAAGAGCATGTGTACGTACGCTTCCTTATCGAAACCTAGCAGCCTGCCTATGTTTGACTGCTTGCCGCGTGGATCATACACCTGTTTTTCCATATTACCACTAGTACGTCCTTGCCTTTGGATGCCACCTGGTTATTGTGACAGGCCCATACGATATCGCTATATCTCCTTTTACAGACTTCGCAATCGTGTGTTTCAGCCAGTGTTTGTCGTCCCGTTTTTTGTAGTCAGTCCTTGCATGCGCTCCTCTGCTCTCCCTCCTGTTTAATGCGCACTTTGCAACCACTTCGGCCAGTTCCACCATATTCTTTATCTCCAATGCGTCCCTGAGGTTTGTATTGAAGACGTTACCCTTATCTGACACGCGTATGTCCTTGTACATTTCCTTTATCCTGCGAATGGCAGCCAGCGCGCTTGTCATGCCTCGCCTATCCCTGTATACATAGAGATGCTCACCCATCACATTGTAGAGCCGCTCCTTTAGCTCGTAAGGGTCGTTCGCGCCGTCACTGTCTCTGATGCTGTTTATCCTTTCCTCGGCATCCTCTCCCATCTTGACCGTTATGTCCTTTGCGACAGAAATGCGTGTATGCCTTGCTGATGCCGTACCTGTTACCCTTCCCCAAACAGCACACTGGCTTAACGAGTTCGAACCTAGTCTGTTTGACCCGTGCACGCTCACACATGCGCATTCGCCAGCGGCCCATAGGCCATTCACTGTACCAGAAAGCGTACTAGATATCACGCTGCCATTTACATCGGTGTGTATGCCTCCCATTGTAAAGTGCGCCGCTGGTCTCACTGGAATCTGCTCTTCAACCGGGTCTAGGCCAAGCATCTTTATTGTCATCTCCCGTATCATAGGTAGCCGTTCGTCGATTTTTTCAGCGCCAAGATGCCTTAGGTCAAGGTGCACGTACTTCATGCCTGCCCCTTCATCATCTATGCCCCTGCCCTTCTTTATCTCGGTGATTATCGCCTTAGACACTATGTCCCTTGGCGCAAGCTCCATCACAGACTTCGCATACCTATCCATGAACCTCTCACCCTTAGCATTTCTCAGATATCCTCCTTCGCCTCTCGCCGCCTCTGTTATCAGTATGCCGCTTGGCACAAGTGCGGTTGGGTGGAACTGCACGAACTCCATGTCCTTTAGCGGCAGTCCTGCCCTGAGAGCTAGAGCAGTGCCATCACCGGTTGCTGAGTGCGATGTGGTGGTGAAAGGGTACATTCTCGAATATCCCCCTGTGGCGATTATGCATGCCCCTGCGCGGAAGAGCTTTGTGCTTCCAGTCGCTAGGTCTATAGAAAGCAGGCCTGCAAAACAATTTTTGTGAAGCAGGAGGTCTGTGACGAAGTGCTCGTGGAATCCATCTACGTTCTCTGATTTAAGCATAGTGTCATACAATGCGCGCATCAGGAAGAAGCCTGTCTTGTCGGCGGCGAATGCGGTTCTCTTGACGCTCATCCCTCCGAACGCCCTGAACAGTATCCTCTTATCCGGCTCTCTCGACCAGGGTACGCCGATGTGCTCGAAGAACCTTATCTCTTTCGGGGCGTTATTGACAAGCATCTCTATAGCATCTTGATCTCCCAGGTAGTCCGAACCCTTGGCGGTGTCATAACAGTGCAGGTCATACGAGTCGTTGTGCATCTCCGGATAAAGAACGCCTGACACTCCGCCTTCAGCAGCTACAGAGTGGCTACGCATCAGGTGCAGCTTTGATATGACTGCAATGCGGCAGCGCGGCCCGATTATCCTGCTGGCGTGTATTGCTGCCGACAGGCCGGCTATGCCACTGCCGAGAACTACTATATCGTAATCAAGTACTTCCAATCACTCATACCTTTTGTTCAGCTTGTCTAATCCTTTCTCCTTTTTCCTATACAACGAGAGCATCTTTTTAGTCTCATCCCTCACGATGTTCTTATCCACATGTGCATTTGCGACTCCTGCGCTGACAGCTGCTTCTGCGACCCTTGTCGCTATCCTTACCGCAAGGGAGGTATACTCCTTCAAGTCCCCGAACCTCGGTATTATATGCTCCGCTGATCTTTGCTTCCTTTTTACAAACGTGGCTATTGCGTCGCTTGCCGCAAGCGTCATCTCATCGGTCACTTTTGACGCATGCGCTGAGAGCATCCCCCTGAAGAAACCAGGGAATGCCAGATAGTTGTTGACTTGGTTTGGCTGCCTGCTGCTTCCTGTCGCAACTATCGATGCGCCTGCATCCTTTGCCTCGTGGTAATCTATCTCCGGATCAGGATTGGCAAGGGCGAATACTACAGGATCCCTCGCCATAGTTGATATCATCTCTTTTGTGAATGCCCCTTTCTTCGATACACCTATGAGCACATCAGCTCCTTTCACGATGTCAATCAGCGCGCCGCTTTCTTTTCTGCTGTTGGTGGCCTCGGCTATCCACTCCTTGAAAGCGTTCATGTTTTCCCTCCTGCCCTTGTATATCGCCCCTGCTGTGTCGCACACAACTACGTTGCCGGCTTTTGATGCGCATAGGATCTCGGCTATCCCGAGGCCTGCGGCCCCAGCACCGTTTATCACTATCTTCGCTGATCCGAGCCTTTTGCCAACAACAGCAAGAGCATTTATGAGAGCGCTCCTTACCACTATCGCCGTGCCTCGGCGATCATCATGGAACAGCGGCAATCCAAGGCTTTCCTCCAGCCTCCTTGTTATGCTGAATGCTTTCGGCGTCTCTATGTCTTCTATGTTCACTGCTGCTATTGACGGCTTTAACATCTCAACGAATCGCACTATGTCGTCCTCGTTTTTCGACCCGACGCATATAGGTATGGCGTCGACACCTCCAAACTTTTTGAATAGAAGCGCTTTGCCCTCCAGAATAGGCATCTCCGACTCCGGGCCAAGATCACCCAGCCCTAGCACGCGAGTACCGTCGCTTACTATCGCGATTGTATTCGCGCGATTTGTGTACTCGTAGGATAGAGCTGCGTTTTCCCTAATTGCAGCAGCGACATATGCGACTCCGGGGGTGTAATAAATGGACAGGTCATCTTCGTCTTTTATTGCGACCTTGCCTGCAATCTCTACCTTGCCGCTCCTTTTCCTGTGCGCCGCCAGCGCCTTCTCCATGAGCTCTCTTTCGCCAGTTTCCCCCATAAGCCTATTATCCACATAAAGGTTTTTATGAACCGTGCTGGTGCGCGTTTGTGAAGCTTGATTGGAGTAGAGTTGATAAAGTAAATAGGTTACGGGCCGTGGTGTTTACAAAGAGTGCCGCAAGCAGAGACAAGCCTTTTATATATCAAAAAAAGAGGTATCTGTGTGATGAGATGGCGAAAAAATTTGCATGCAAGGACATAGGACTATCGTGCGGCTTCGAGGCAAGGGCTGACAGCGAAGATGAACTTATGGGAAAGATAGCCGAGCATGCCAGAAAGGCCCACAACATGCAGAGCATAGATGCGGCGACGATGTCGAAGGTCAAGGCTGCAATAAAGGAAGCCTGATGCCGCATTTAGATGGGGCCGCCGAGATTTGAACTCGGATATCCAGCGCCCGAGGCTGGAAGTCTACCAGGTTAGCGTACAGCCCCGTAATAGGAGTTGCCGCCCTACGTATAATAATGTTGGCAGTTTCTATGCGTTTAGTATTCCATCAACGGAGAGCGGCGTGAACCTGAACACGTCGAATCTCGCTTTTGCGTTCGCTATGGCGATTTCTGTGATTTCATGAGCACGCTCATTCAAGTCAGGAGGTATGGTGCTGGTATTGTGCATCTCCCGGTCATTTCTGAGCCAGTCTAAATGCGCTGCTGGGCTTCCCATTTCCCCCCTAACAATCGTTTGCGCAAGAACACTGCAATCTCCCAGTGCCTTGAGTCGCATCCTTCTGCTGACCCCGGCCTCTTTTAAGACCACTGCCGCGGTTGCCCTTAAGTCTAGTGCTTCCTTTGTAGCTTCGATGGGATCATGCGCTTCTATTATTATCATCTTTGATGCTAGATCGTAATTGTCTCCTGCAGCTTCTAGGAACGCTTGTCGCGCGCCGATATACCTCCTTGTTTCGCCTGAGTCGCTTATTACAACTGTGTCATTTTTGTGGTCAAGTATCCCACGCAGGGTCGCATGCACAAAGTTTTTGCCCTGTTTTAGCAGCCCTATACCGACATGCTGCTCTATGACCCCGATTGTTTTCGCTGCCCTTTCTAATGTGTGCGCGGCCATCTCTGCGCTTATTGCAGCTTCATGGTACCTCCCATCATCTTCTGCGGATTCAAACCTGTATTTCAATGCTGAGAACATTTGCCCCACCATAAAGCCTACCCTGTACAGATCCACGCTTCCTGGGAAATCCTCTGCAGCGCCGATCAGGGAATCTACCGCATTCAAAGTTGTCAAAACAGTCTCTTGAAGTAATGCAGGATCCTTTGTGTTTATTCCGATTATTAGGGCATTTGTATCTTGATTGAATAGGATCCTGGAAAGCTCGGTTGTCGCAATTTTCACACGGGCGCTGTTGGCGTCTACCAATGCCGCTTGGATATCGTTGGTTAGTGCTTTTACGGTTGGTACGTCGAATTCCGCTGGTTTTTGATTCAATAGTTTCATCTAATCACTTTACATGTAGGAGCCATCATTGAATGAGATATTTATATGTTTCTTTTATCCAGGCGCATGCCTTAAGTTCTTTATATTAAATTACCATAGATATTGCGATGGCAGCTGATGATGCGCTTGCGTTTGCGTATAAGTACCCGTTTTCCGAAGAAGCAAAGGCCGTAGTACGCTCCAAGGAAGCTGAAACTGTGGGGCTGACGGAGAAGTACCTTGTGCTTGCTGAGAGACGGCTCGGGGAGGCATTCGCCAAAGGTAGGCTCGAGTATAAGGATATAGCGTACGGGAAACTCGACCATGTGATAAGCTACGTCTATGAGCGGATGCTGGTAAGCGCATTAGGCAATAGGGCAGCCATCCTGAAGTTTGCATCTGCTGAGGCATCTAGATCCAGAGCTGCGCTGGACATCAGTGGCAGCAGCGACATGCTGCGCTTATCAGCAGAGCTTGGCATTGCGATATCTCCCGCAGGCCTAGACGAGTACAAGGTGGGCTTCCTTACCGTGCTGAGATATATGTCGTCTACGCCTAGATTCTCCCTCTCGAACTTCAAGCTACATGGAGGTGATGTGATGATGCGCAGGCGCGATGTTGCCGACCTTCTTGAGAGTGTGATTTTCAGGCAGATACTGAAGGGGCTTCCGATAAAGCACGGTGACCTGCCGCAACAGGTGATAGCCAGATCTAAGACGATAGTGCAGCCTGTTGTGACGATAAGGCCAGCGGCTGGTGGAAACCGGGCATGGATAGACAAGCTCCTCGAGACGCCCATACCTGATGTGCGGCATAGGGTTGTCAATCTGGTGCTTGCGCCTTATCTAATCAACGTCAGGGGGATGACGGAAGACGATGCATTTAAGGCGATATCATCTTACATAGAGAGGTGCAAGGCGCTTGACCCAAACACGAGGATAAACGATTCGTACATAAAGTACCAATGCTCTTACGCAAAAAGGAAGGGACTACGGCCACTTTCGCTGGCGCGCGCCAAGGAGCTGCTTGGTGATTATGTTGACTTTGACACGCAAAAGGAGAAGGTGGTGGTGAAGTGAAGGTTACTTTGCTGTGCGATATATGCGGAATGCCTGCAGAGAACACATGCTCACTATGCGGCAAAAAGGTATGCCGCAGGCACTATAACAGGAAGATGGGCGTATGCAGCTCATGCATGCACGGAAGAAGATTCGCAAAGAGATAATAACCTTTTGAACCACATATTACTAGTGAGGATATGCCTGAAGAAATGAGCAACTGCACGTATAATGTGCATAAGCAACTAGTCAAGAGGATGCAGTTCTTGCACCATGCTGACAGGTACATGAAAGAATCGAAGGAGGACGCCCACCCAAAATGCGAGGCAATGTGGCATCAGATAGTGGAGAACGAGAAGAAGAATGTGCGCATGCTGCAAGAGGCGGTCAAGAGGGACAGGGAGGCCGCAGGTCTTTAGCTAAGGTATATAAATCTTTGATAGGATACCCTAATGTCAAACGGTAATAGGACCGGGGAAACGCCCAAACCCATTCCGAACTTGGAAGCTAAGCCCGATCACGACACATGTGTACTGCCTACGGCGGGAAAGTGTGTTGCTGTTTGGCACCTTTTTTTGGTGTGGCATTGAAGGACAGGAGAGCTCTGGTCAACGGCATAGCGAAGGAGCGCATAGAGATACTATTCGGCTTGGCGGAGAGCGCGCTCCCGAAAGATAAGGACCTAGCAGGCTCCTACGTATACATACTCAACAAGATAAGGACGCATTACAAGGTAAATGTGCCACCGAGGATCAAAAACCGGATATGCGGCGGCTGCTCCTCGTTGCTCCTTCCTGGATTGAATTGTAGAGTAATAGTTGTGAGCTCTGGCGGGTACCTTACATACAGATGCCTGGCCTGTGGCACGGATAACCACATACGCTATAGGACATGATGGGCCCGGTGAGATTTGAACTCACGACCTACGGCTTATAAGACCGTCGCTCTAACCAGGCTGAGCTACGAGCCCCGATTTGATTTAGGCATTGGAATATTAAAAGTTGCGTCAGCCTGGCATCGTGTAGTTGTTGCTGACGTATGAAGGCTTTGGCGTCTTCGGCGGCAACGACCCTGTGAAGTTATCAAGTTCGTATATCCTTACGCCGTATGTGCCGTTGACGAAGTTTATCCCAGTCGCGTTTGCCGGATATACCTGCGTGAATCCTGGCAGATCGCCGAGTATGAAGCCTTTGTAGTAGTTTGAGTCGTAGAATGACGACGGCGCATTAGTTATTGTATCGTTCGGTCCATTTGGCAGGTATATCATCAGATATTCAACGAAGGGTATGCCACTTATGGTTATGACGCCTTCATAGGAAGCGGATTGTACCACCGCATTAAGCTTGCCGCCTGATTGGTTGAATATACTGAGCACCCCTTTTGTGTTAGGGACCGAATCAACGCATACGGTCTCATTCGACAGCGACATGCCCTGCACTATGTATGAGGATATCAGCGGCGTTGTGCTGTTTGATATCTTGCAGTAGTAGGATATGCTCTGCACCGACGAGTTCGTAGGTATAAGCGCCGGAAGCGGTACCAGCACGAATTGCGGATCGTGCGCTATTTCGCATTGTGAGGTGCCCAGCGCGTACGGGACTGGCGGGTTTTGCGCCTTGCCCTGCGCTATCGCGTAGGCTTTCGATGTCGCGTTGATGTCTACGCAAGCAAGGAAATCAAGAGCCTGCCACTTCGCTATCAGGTCCTGGTCCATCAGCACGTACTTTGTCTGGTTCCCATTCATGAATGATGCCAACGTTTGCGGCCCGTACCCGTCAGAGGACCCAAGCACGTAGTGCGCCGCTGTGGCGTAGTCTTCTGGAGGAGCAGAGTTGTCCCCTCTCAGCACCGCAGGCGAGTTGCCGAACCAGTTTATCCAGTCGCCGTAATCCCACCACGCTAGCACCCTGTAACCGAAGGGCCCAACATTGCCCTTTATCCATGCCATCGCGTTGAGCCAGTACGCAGGCACAAGGTTGCAGAACATGTCGTCAGCAATAGCGTTTCCGTGGTTTGCTATTATCGAACACGCATTAACAGGGTTTGTAGCGTAGGTGTACGCCCCGGTGAACGCCTGTATTATCGTACTGCTCTCTCCGAGCATTACCTGGTGGTTTATGGCCACTGCGGCGATCTCTATTATTATGAACAAGAAAAGGAGCCCGTAGAGATAGCTCCTGCTTCCGCTGGGCTTTACCACGAATAGGATGGCCAGAAGCATGATTATAGCTAGGACTGTTGAGATGAAGAAGAGGCCGATTGCAAGCACGGCGTAGACTACGTTCGCGTGCCTCTGGATTGCATTTTTCAGCTCTGTGTGTGTCTGCCCCGCCTCTGTTATTATTTTTGCGTATTTCTTTATGCTGAAATCGCTGTCGGCAAGCAGCAGTATCTCTCCGATTATTATGCAGAAGAGCATTATGAAAGCCACGCCGAAGTGCGGCAGGTATTTCACCTCTGAGAAGCCTGCGATCATCAGCGGCAGCGCTATGGCTGCGTACAGTATGCCGGTCTTGCTATTCCTGAAGGCTATGCTGATAATTATCAGCAGGAGCGCCACCGCAGATATGATCCATACCAAGATGGGTATGCCACCTATGCTCGAGCCTATCAGGCCGAACCCAGATGCGCCGAAGTTGTAGAACAACCCGGTCGGTATATACTCCTCTACAGTCATGAAGAGGGGTATTGAGGGTGTTGTGTAGTGCGCGCTGAGGTTGATGTATCCTTTGAAAGGCTTGCCAAGCGGGGTGAAGAACACCGCTATTAGCGCGAGGGCGTAGAAGAAGCCTATCCAGACGATTCTAGTGAGCGTATGCGGGTCGTATTTTCCTTTTCTGGCAACGTTGGCATAGATCAGGTATATCCATGCCAGGACATTGCCTAGCACCACGGCGACCAGGATGCCGATTCCGCCAAGCCTTTCCTTGAAAGAGAACTTGCTCTTCGCCAGCCATCTACTAACGTAATCCAGCACCACTACAGTAACTAGGGCTATTATCGGGAACGCGATGGTGGTTGGCACGCCTACAATCTTTGGTATCGCAGATGTTATCGAGGTGCTGTATGCATTATACGCGACAAGGAATATCCCTATCACGACTATAATGATTATGTTCATCTTGTAGAAGTACTTCGTTAGGTCCCCCCTTATCACGCTTATGGTGCCCTGCAACAGTATGTATGCGGCGAGGACACCAGCATCAACGGTGTAGTAATGCGCACCGAGGAAGGTGGATGCAAACGCCACGCCTGCGAGTATAGCAAGCCTAGAGTTCTTCATGTCCCTTATTGCCAGGACATACATCGCGAAGAAGAAGAACAACGAGAATATCCCCCACGGTTCAAGCAGCTGCTCGCCTGCCACAAAAGTCGTAAATATGACAGGCATGGACGCCGCCAGCGACGCTCCTATCAGCCCAACATACTTTCCGTACTCCCTATAAAGCAGCACAAACACTGTGAACACGAGCAGCGCTGCCACCATCGGAGGGTACACGGATCCGACATAGCTCATGAGGTTTGTGCTGAATGTGGAGCTGTTCTTTGGCCCGAAATAGTTTGCAAGGCTGTACCAATACGCTTCGAGGTATGGGACTAGCGGCTGTATTCTCATTACTGATCCTCCCACCTCTATCGGCCATGCGGCGTGCGATGTGTAAAACTGCTGGCCGTAAACAAGTATGGATTGCGCTGCCATCATATCATAATAGGGGTCGAACTCGTAGAACTGCGGCGACGGCCCTATGCCGAATATCCTTGTCGCGAACGTAAGCAGCATTATGGCGAGCAGCAGGATCCATGGCCATGCCGTCTTGATGTTGATTGCCGATTTTGCCGCTGCCTCTGGCTTGCTCAGCCTGTTTAGGAGCATCTCCTCTTCGCGCTCATGCTGCTCGATCAGCTTTTGCTCCTCTTGCTGATGCAGCTCAGATAGCTTTGCCCTGTCTCTCTCATCGAGCTTGCTGGCAATGCTCCTCTCCTCCTTGTGCTTCCTGACAAGCGCATCCTCCTCGGCTTTGTGCGCCTCTATTATGCCCTTGGCGCTATCGAAATATGAGAGCCTTGTGCGTATCTCGTCTATTGACATTTTTGATGCCTTCTGCATCTCGTTTATCTTTGCCTCCTCTTTGCTTATCGCCTGGCTCCTCGTCATCCCAGAGAGGCTGAATCCTTTGAACACCCCTTGCTGGAAGCACAGTATCGCGCCGGCTATTGTTAGGACAAGGGCATTGATTTCGAAAAGACTTAGCGAGAATATGAACGCAGTTGAATACGGTATCAGGAATGATTCAACCCATGTGAGCGCTGCCGGGGCTATGAGCCCGAATATGAAGCCTATGACAACTATCTCAAAGAGATGGAGGTCTGTTCTCTTGTAGAGCAAGGCCAGCGCAAGCAATAGTCCTGGCACGAACATAGATATGAACGCGACCAGGCTAGTTGCTATTATTCCCCCCATCGAACCAATCTTCGCTCATGTCCCTTTTAACTGTTTAGTATTGACTTCGGTACCTCTATCGGTTTCATCGTAACCCCTGGAAAGACTGTGCCTGGTGGCACTATCCGCACCTTCACACCTATCGCGCCGTATTTTGGATATGCGGTTGCGTGCGCCTCCCTGACCAGGTTTGTCACGTCCCCTGCCTTTGGCATATAGCCTACGCTCTTCCGTATCGTCTTTGCTCGTGCGCCCTTTGCCGCCAGCTTCCCGCTAGCTATTATCTCTGCGCCTATCGCACCGTTGTCCAGTATGGACTTGAGCATAGATTGGATGACCCGCCTTGCATTTATCCCGCGCTCGAACTTCTCAGCTATCTCCCTCGCCACTAGCATCGGCTCCAGCATCTTGTTCTCCACCTCCATAACATTTATCTGCGGGTTGTCAACCTTGAACATGTTCTTTATGTTTTCTGTAAGCGCGTCTATCGTCTTGCCAGCCCTGCCTATCACCCTGCCCGGGCTCAGCACATACACTGTTATCCTCGTTAGCACCGGCGTCTTCTGTATCTCTACTCTCGAGAAGCCAGCTCTGACAAGCTCCTTGCTCAGGTACTTCGAGACGTTGTACTTGATTATCGAGTCGTCTATGAATCTTCTTTCTATTGCCATAATCACGCCTTTGCTTTCTGTGCCTCCTGCTTTGCTTCGGCCTTCTGCTTTTTCTGCTTTGCCGGCTTGACCTCCTTAACCTTTTGCGCGGGCATCTCTTTGAACCTTTTCTTTTCTTTCGTTATCGCAGCCTTCATCCTGCTGCTCAGCCCCTCCTCTTCGCCGTAGCCGAGCGCCAGCTCGACCCTTGCAAACTCCACATCTGCCCTTCTTGCGGACCTTCTTCCCATGCTATGGCCGAGCCACAGCACGCCCTTCGGCGCAGTCCTTTGCAGTATCATGGTTTTGTTTGCGGTTGCGTGCACGATATACATCGAGTGCGGGTCGTCTCCTTTGTTCTCCGCGTTTGCCATCGCATTTACCAGCACCTTCCTCACGATGGCTGCGCATTTCTTTGGATATCTGCCTGTCCGGCCACCGATCTCGTGCCTCGCCCCCATGTGTGCGTTGTGCCGCCTATATAGTATTGGCATTCCAGATGCTACCGAATCGAGCGTGGATAGGGCGCCGTGCGCACTCTTGTACCTTATTGCGTCGCATACGGCGCACAGGTCCTTGAAGCTGGCGTTTATGTCCTTCATGCTGGCGAAGACGAGGCCATCGCGCTTCCTGTTGAAAGAGTACTCGACCATTACTTCTCACCTATGAACTTGCTGCCCCTTGTCGCCTTTATTCCAGGGGCGGAGTGCACAACGCTCTTCGTCGTGTACGCGAATTCGCCAAGCCTGTGCCCCAGCATGTTAGCCGTTATCTGCACCTTCTGGAACTCTTTCCCATTGTGCACCTCGAACATCAGCCCTATCCACGACGGGAGTATCACAGCCTCGCGCACGTGCGTCCTGATTGGCTTGTTTATGCCCTTCGCCTTGTAAAGCTGCACCTTTTCCATAAGCTTCTTGTACTCCAGGCCTGCACGCTTCATGCTCCTCCTCTGCCTTGCCTTCACCATCTGCAGGTACTGCTGGTCTCCCAGAGCGCTGAGCTCGGACGGAAACTTGCCTCTAAACGCTGGTCGTTCTGCCATATCATCCCTTCTTTCTCCTCCCAGTCCTACTTGCGGCTATGTGGCCCACCTTTC
Organism: Microcaldota archaeon; assembly: GCA_021791535.1. Taxonomy (GTDB): domain Archaea; phylum Micrarchaeota; class Micrarchaeia; order Micrarchaeales; family Micrarchaeaceae; genus JAJZAB01. The sequence continues at coordinate 8,538 of JAJYWI010000023.1, read as the reverse complement.
TCCCAGGTGGCGCGTTCCTTGACGTCATGCTGCTCTTGCCCTTGTGGTGCTGCTTTCCTCCGAACGGGTGGTCGACAGGGTTGCTCTTGACTCCCCTTATTTTCGGCCACATCCTGTTTGTAGCGTGCATGATGTAGTGGCTCTTGCCTGCCTTGACAAGGGGCTGATCCGTCATGCCGCCGCCTGCTACGGCGCCTAGCTGCGCCCTGCAATCGTCGTTGAGGACTACGCTAGCTCTTGATGGGAGCGTTACGTTGGTGGCACCGCTGAGGTGAGCGGTGATGTACGCTGTGCTACCTGCGCTCCTCACGAGCTTGCCGCCGTCCCCCGGTGTTGATTCTATGTTGTACACAGGCATACCCTCGGGTATATCGCCTATCCTGCACACACTGCCTAGCGTGAATGTCTCTTTGCCTATATAGACCTTGTCGTGCACCTTTATCCCTTCCGGAGCTATCATATTTCCGTTTGTGAAGTCATCATATTCAATCTCCATGAGTGGCGCGGTGTGCCCGGTATGGTTGAACAGCCTTGTGACCTCCCCCTCCTTGCTGGCCTTTGTGTTGTACGGGTAGTTTACGCTGATGTCGAACGTGCCAGGTCTCTTTGAGTATGCCTTTGTCCCTTTCCCGCGCCTCTGCTGCCTCAATCTCTTTCCCATCTCTACACCAATTTCAGCCTCTTCGCTATGTCCTCTGCCTTGTATCCATGCGCTATCGTCACGAACGCCTTCTTGCGGTTTGATGCCGTGGTCATGGTCCGGATGCCACTCACCTTCACGCCGAACGTAGCTTCAAATTCCTTCTTTATCTGCTGCTTCGTGGCCCTGTAATCTACGATGTAGGCTATCACGTTGCTGCGGCCTATCTGGTTTATCGCCTTTTCTGTCGATAGCGGGTGTCTGAGCGTTCCTGGCATGTTATCACGATAGTTTTTTGTTGTTTATTTCGCTGTCCAGCTTCTCTAGCGCCGCTTCGCTCCACAACGTCAGCCTGCCTGGTCTCCCGCCTGGCGCAAACATGCCGACGCTTATGCTCTGGACGCTGCATACGTCTACGCCGGGTATGTTCCTTGCCGCCTTCGCTATGCCCTTATCGGCATCTACTACTATGAGCAGCGATCTTCCATAGCGCCTCTGCCTGGACGAGCGCCTTATGCCCTTGCGCCTGGCCTTCGCGCCCCTGATTTCGCCGTCCAGCTTTAAGCTATTCAGCATCTTGATCACCTCCTTCGTCCTCCTCATCGACTCCATGTCAGAAGAGAGCACTATTGGCTGCTTTGTGGCTGCTATAGCGCTGCGGATCGCTTTCTGGTACTCTTTGGCGTTTATCCTCTCCACTATCCCCTTCTCGACAAGGTGCGGATGCGCGCGCTTTCCTTTGACAGCTGAAGGTATGCGCTTTACCTTGCCCTGCGCGCCTCCGCCGAGCTTCTCCCTCGGCCTTATCGCTATGCCCATGTGCCTTCCTGTCCTGTATGAATTCATCGCCCCGTAATATCTCGCGGTGGTCTGCATCCCTGCAAGCACGTAGTGGGCTTGGGGCTGCAGCGTACGTGTATTCTCAGCGACAACTGCCCTGGTTATAAGGTCGGCCCTCACCGCCTCTGAAAACGCAGACGGCAGTGTGACAGACTTGAGTGTGCTGCCATCGATATTCAGAACCTGCGCGCTGGTCATATGATCGCCTTCCCTGTTGTGGCTATGTATCCTATCCTCGGCTCTTTTATGCCTTTTGAATCCCTGTTGTCTATTGATTTCCTAATCCTGACCAGCCTCTTGGCTGGCCCAGGAATAGAGCCGTCTATTATTATGAAGTCCGATACCACGTTACCGTAGTTTATGAACCCTTGCTTCGGGTTTACGCTCTCAGCGTCGCCCTTCTTGCCTATCCTGAGGACCAGCTTGTTGTGCTCCGTCCTGTAATTGAAGCCTGTCTGACCTGCTTGCGGCACGTTGGGTAGCACCCTTTTAGTTCCGAACGCGCCAAGAGGGGATACGTGCCTTATCTTCTGAGTCGCCTTGTGCGCTTGCCTTGCGGTCCCGAACCTCTTCATCGGACCCTGCCATCCTTTGCCTTTTGATATGGAGATTATGTCTACGTGCTCACCGTTCTTGAATATATCAGATGGCTTTATCTCCTTTCCTAGCAACTTCGCTGCGTATTCCAGCTTCTCCGCCGCGCTTTTGCCGATTATCGCTGCTTCGAACCTGTCCCTGTGGCGCTGGCCCACAGCCGTGCCATTAGGATACGCAACCATGAGCAGCGACACGCCTGCGCAGTTCTTGGCGCCCTGCTTTTCTGCGTCTACCCTCTCCCTTTCTGGAGCCACCTTTTTCACGCCAGCCCTCTGGGCCGCAGCCTTATCGTAGAGCTCGTTGGTTATTTTCAAGTAGCCTGTTGATCCATCCTTCCCGTAAAGCCTCATGCCGTATGCCTCCATTGTCGGCACCTCTATTATGGTACACGCCCTGCTTGTCTCCGACGCTTTCTGCGCTTCTCCAATCACCATGGCACTCGTCATCCCGACCTTGTATCCCACTATGCTGGATAGAGATGTCTCCTTCGCTCCTCTAGGTATAGCGCGCATCCTGGGCAGCCTTCTGTACGCCCTCCGCTTCTGCCAGTATTGCATAGAGCCTCTGGTCATGCTAGCACTCTCGGACCTTTATCCCGACTGGAAAATCAGTACCGTAAATGCAGTTATATTGACTTTGACACATTTATAAATTTATAGCTTGCCTTGCGATTACAAGAACTGTCAGCTTCTCAGGTTCGCTCTTTTCGAAGGCCTTCTCTTTATAGTCCCGTATCCTTTCCTGGCTACTCCCCTGTGGAGTCTCCCGGCGTATGTCAGCCCCCTGTAGGTTCTGCCCTTTTGCGTGACAACGTTCCTGTATGCCTGGTCTGCCAAAACCTGCGGCGCCGCCCTATCAAGGAGTATCACCTCGTAGAACAGGTCTGTGCCGGACTGGCCTACGAAATAGGAGCTGAGCACCTCTGTGTTTGTGAACCTTGTCGCTGCCCTATCCTCGGCTATTGCCCGTGTGGATTTAGTTGGGGAGAAGAATCTGCCGCTCTTTGACGGCTTCCTGCCACCTCCTGGGCGTTCCCTTTTCTTCTTTCCTCCTCTGACCCTCACTCTAGCTACTATCACCCCCTCTTTCGCCTTATAGCCGATCTCCCTAGCCCTAGCTATATTGGTTGGCCCGTCCACTCTTTTTACAGGAGGATCCGTCCTCCACGCAGTCATCCTATCTTTGTAGAGTTGGCTGCGTTCCTTGTAGCCTTGCGCGAACGAGGTTTTCATGTGCTTGTATAAGCCCATCTAATCACTGCGAGAAGACGCTGGATAAGTTGCGCACCAAACTATAAAATACTTCGGTTCTGGCACCCTGAGCAGATTTAGCCCACTTTACAAAATTACAAACTTCCACTAACATATTTCAAATTTTAGCTATATTTAAATACTTTAACGCCGTAGTCTACTTTAGAACAAAGCGTTCTTTGGTGTGTATTTATGGCTAAGAGGAAGATATCTAAGAAGGTTTCCAGGCATGCTTCTGCAAGGAAGGTCATTAAGAGGAAGGTCAGCCGCGCGGGTGCGGCTTCTACGAACCGCAGTCGCACCGCACAGCCTAGCGCACAGGCAAAAGGTGCGGAATCCAGGGCAGCGAAGCGTGGCGCGGCGCTGAGTATAGCCTCCGAGGTAGAGGTGAAGTCTGCACTTGACAGCCTTCTTTCCGACAACGACTCGGTCTCCTTCCTAAGGAAGAACATAAGCAAGTGGGCACCGGACGTGCTCAACACACTTGCAACCCCAAAAACCGACGAGTATCTCGCCGAGCATCTTGGCATGAAGATAAACGCGGTCAGAAGGATACTCAACCTGATGCAGGGATATGGAATTACAAATTACTATGTGGCGAAAAACACCAATGGTTGGCTTTCTTTCGCGTGGTACGTCAACGCAGGCAAGGTGGCCCCCTTCTTTGATTACATAAAAAGCGTTTCGAGCAGGAAGAGCATTGTGACAGACGGGTGCAATGACTATTTCGTGTGCAACGGCTGCTACCCGAAAGACAGGCTGATTTTCACATTTGATGCCGCTTATGAAGCTAGCTTCAGGTGCAGTTGCGGGCAGAAGTTCGCGAGGATAGGCAAGGATGTGGCCGAAAAGATGAGCGTTGGCGACCGCGATGCTGGCACCAGTGTAGGCACCCCAACTGGAGTGCTTTAATCCTTCTTTTTATATTTTGCTGCTAAAACTTGTTGGTAGCGAGGTAGGGTAGTCTGGAGTGCCCGTCGGGCTCATAAACTGCTGAGAGACCCGAAGATCAGTGGTTCAAATCCACTCCTCGCTATACCTAACACCTGACTTCCGCTAATATAGCAACCGATACGAATTGAATACTACCTTTTATAAGTTATTAATCAAAATCATATTATATATAAGGCGGCGCGATTAGCGGAACTCTGGGGTGTCAAATTGAGCGAAAATCAGTTCACATACGACATGCTGTGGCAGGCGTACCAGAAGGAAAAAAGATCAAACGAACTGCAATTCATACCAAAGAGCTTTTACGAAGATTCTATAGAGCTCATAAAGGAACTGACGGAGAGCGCGTCAGCAGAAGACGGGGTGCCGCAAAAAGAAAACGCAGCGAAGTTGCTGAATAGCACATTCGAGCGCAGGAAGCAGAAGATCATGATATACGCAGCATATGGAAGGCAGCCGCCAGGACCGCTGCCGCAGCGCGAAGCCGAACTGTACGATGCCGCGGTCAGGCTTATGCAAGAAAGCACAATTAACAAGATGGCTGAGGGAGCAAAGGTCGCAACGCTTAGGGCCGTGCAGTCAATACCCGAGATATTGCTGCCGTCTGGCAGGAGGCTAGGGCCTCTCGAGGAAGACCAGGCGCTTGAAGTAAGCAACAAAGACGATAGGGCGTTCCTTCTGAACAACAACATATGCAGGGAGGCATGATATGGAGATGGTAAAAGAGATTAGGACATACTGCCCTAAGTGCAACAAGCACACAGTGCATACAGTAAAGCTCTACAGCGCGAAGGGAGACAGCCATCTCGGCATGGGGTATCGAAGGAGGCAGAGGAAGCTGAAGGGATATGTTGGGCACGTAAAAGGGCAGGCCACCAGGATAAAAGCATCGAAGAGGCAGAAGGTGCTGCTGGAGTGCAAGGAGTGCCATTACACAGTGGAGAGGGTAATCGGCACCCGCACAAAGAAGAAACTAGAGATAAAGGCGTAGTGGCATGGCCGACAACGAAACGCCGAGGATAGGGACATTGGTTATCGCGCAGGTATCGAAGATAACCCAGTTCGGCGCATACTGCAAACTGCCTGAATACGGAAATATAGAGGTTTTCCTGCCGATAAGGGAGGTCTCGTCAGGCTGGATAAAGAACATACGAGAATTCATACATGAGGGGCAGAGCCTCGTATGCAAAGTAGCGACGTATGATAAGAATAGGAACACCATAGACGTATCGTTAAAGAAGGTCACCCCGAAGGAGACAAAGGTAAAGATAGGAGCGTATAACCTCGAGAAGAGGCTTTCTGTGCTTCTGCAAAGGGCAGCCAAGCAGGCGGGCGTCAATGACAAGGAGACGACACCAGAACTGCTCGCCAAGTTCGGCTCGTACGCTAGCCTATTCCAACACGCATCGGAGAACACAGAGCAATTTAGCAGTCTTAAGATACCGAAGAGCTTCAAGGATGAGATACGGAAGGCCATAGAGGCGAACAGGAAGGAGAAGAAGCACACAGTGTCGTACATAGCAACGATATCCACATACAACACCGAATCCGGCGTGACCGAGCTCAGGAAGCTGCTTGGAGACGCAAGGGCCGACGGCGTAGAGGTCTCTTACATAAGCGCACCGAAGTACAGGTTCGTGTCAGACGGGAAGGACTATGTAGAGGCGGAAGCGAAGATAAAGAAAGCCGAAGCTGACATATCCGCAAAGATCAAGAAAGGGACATTCAAGCTTGAGAAGGAGAAGCTCAGGAAGGAGAAAGAGGACATACTGGCGCAAATCTGATTGCATGAAAGAGAGCACAACAATAATCGTGAACAAGGAGGTAAAGCTGAACAACCCGATTTTGGTAGCGGGGCTGCCAGGAGTAGGCAATGTTGGCAAACTGGTCGCCGAGCACCTTAAGAAGGAGTTTAACGGAGAGAGGATAGCCACGCTATATTCAATTCATCTGCTTCCGAAGGTGGTGATGCTGAAGAGCGGAGGGCTCAGGCTAGCCAGCAACCGCTTCTACTACATAAAGAGCAGGAAGAAGAACGGGAACGACATAGTGGTGCTCACCGGAGACGACCAGGCGATCACGCCAGAAGGGCAGTACGAGGTTAACGAGAAAATAGTCAGCTTCTTCAGGGAAAAGCTTAAGGGCAGGTTCGTCTACACGGTAGCCAGCTACACAACCGGCGAGCCGGTTAATGGGACGCCAAGAGTTTTCGGGAACGCGACCAGCAAGCAGGTGATAGAGGAATTCAAGGGCACAGACGTCCTCTTCGGCAAGTCAAAAGGGGTCATATTGGGATCGGCAGGCTTGATAGTGGCGTTCGCCAAGCGCCAAAAACTTGACGGGATATGCCTGATGGGCGAAACCTCGTTTGTCGACCTTGACGCAGCCGCAGCCAAGTCTGTCCTGATGGTCCTGGCAGGCAGGCTGGGTTTGGAGATAGACACGCAAAGCCTGGACAAGATGATAGCGCGGACAGCAAAGACGATAAAGGACCTGGAGCATCAGATGACGGTGGCATTCCCGTCGATGCAGGGAGGCTCTGGTCCGGCGCAGCACGAGCAGAACCCCTCATACATACGATAAGATAAACGGCATCATTAATCCAGATTCAAGTTAGCCAGATGTCTAAGAAGCGACAATTTTACGCAGATAAAAAGGCAGCGCTGGCAGCAATTTAAACCCTCCCAAAAACAATACACTCATGAAAAGATACTTCTCTTCGGAAAGCGTCACGGAAGGCCACCCAGACAAGGTGTGCGACGCCCTGAGCGACGCGATACTCGATGCGTGCCTGGCGCAGGACCCAGAAAGCAGGGTCGCCGTGGAGACGCTGGCGACCGCCAACTTCTGCTGCATCGCAGGGGAGATCACCACAAAGGCGAACGTTGACTTCGAGCAGGTCGCAAGGCTGAAAATAAGGGAGATAGGGTACACAGACCAGAATCTTGGGTTCTCAGACAAGGCAGAGATACTTGTCAAGATACACAAACAGAGCCCTGACATATCGCAAGGCGTTGAGGCTAAAGAGCAGGGCGCAGGCGATCAGGGGCTGATGTTCGGATACGCAACCAACGAAACAAAACAGCTTATGCCGCTGCCTATTGTGCTGGCGCACGGCCTGACAAGCAGGCTGGCGGAGGTCAGGAGGAACGGAACTATGCCGGAAGTGCTGCCTGACGGCAAAAGCCAGGTGACGGTAGAGTATGACGGAAGGCTGCCGAAAAGGGCAAGCGCGGTTGTTGTGTCTGTGCACCACAAAGAGTGCGACATTGAGCACCTGAGGGAACGGGTATTGAATAATGTGATTAAGCCAGTCTTGGGCAAATGGCTTGATAAAGATACAAAAGTGTTCATAAACGCAACCGGCAGGTTCGCACTAGGCGGACCAGCAGCAGATACCGGCGTAACAGGCAGAAAAATAATAGTCGATACATATAGAGGGAGAGGGAGGCACGGTGGCGGAGCGTTTTCAGGAAAGGACCCTTCAAAAGTGGATAGGTCAGCAGCATACATGGCAAGATACATAGCAAAGAACATTGTGGCTGCCGGCCTGGCTGACGAATGCGAGATACAGGTTGCATACTGCATAGGCATCGCGGACCCAATGAACATTCATGTGAACTGCTTTGGAACGAACAAGGTACCCGCCGAAGCGATAGAGGTGCTGATCAGGAAAAACTTCAACCTGAGGCCATCGGCGATAATAAAGGAACTGGGGCTCAAGGCGCCTATATACTCCAAAACTGTTGCATACGGCCACTTCGGCAAGGAAGGCATGCCGTGGGAGATGACCAACAAGGCAAACATATTAAGAGAGGAAGCGAGCAACCTAACCAGGGATATAGGGGCACAGCGCCAGTAATCTAGCCTGGTAGGATCTGAGCTTCCCAAGCTCAATGCCCGGGTTCAAATCCCGGCTGGCGCATCATAGCACAAGAGCCAGGAACAGCATGCCGACAAGGCCTCCGCATATGCTGCATATGAAGTTGGAGGTGAACTTGTTGCCGATACCCTTCTCCTCAAAATGGCCAAGCACGGAGTCCACTATAGTCCCTATAAACCCGCCTATTGTAATCGTGACCAAGGCGTAGAGTGCAAATGCAGGCCCTCCAGGAAGCAGGATCCCATTCTTGAATACAACAAACGCGAACGGCACGCTGATAAGAAGCGCGGCGAATAGGCCAGAAGCCAAACCAAAATGAGTAATCCCCCCAGAGGCGCCCTTCTTGACGCTCTTTAGCGTCAGTATGTCCTTTGGCT